>CAIYPD010000018.1 GCA_903928075.1 Candidatus Firestoneibacteriota bacterium | reverse complement strand
GTCGTGGATTGGACTTTGCCCGACCCTCAGGATTACCGCACCTGGATAGATTTCATGCAGTCTCCTGATACCCTGGCTCTTGAATATAACCTGCCGCTTTGGTCTGATAAGCATTGGAAAATGATAGACCGCTCCTTCGAACTTTTAAGCCCGAGCGGTGCCCGTACTGTATATGTGCCGCTTATTTGCCGGACAAACTTTGGCAATGAACAGTCAATGGTGCGCTGGGTAAAAAAAGGTGGGAATAAATACGATTATGACTACACCGTCTTTGACCGATACCTGGATTCGGCCGAAAAGAATCTGGGTAAACCAAAACTGGTAATATTTCTGGTTTGGGATATATGCATGTCGGCAAAGTCGCTCGAAAGAGGACTTTGGGGCGGAGAAAGCGAGGTCAGAAAGAATCGTGAATCATTACTTGGCAAGGGACCGAGAGTGACTGTCCTTGACCCTGTTACTAAAGGAATCGATACCCTGATACTTCCCCGTTATGAGGATCCGGAAAGCAAAGCTCTCTGGCAGCCTATGTTCGCGGAAATAATTAAGCGGATGAAAAAGCGCGGCCTGGAGAAGACAATGATGCTCGGTATAATGCCTGACCTCTGGCCTAACAAAGAAGAGGTGAACTTTTGGAAGGATGTGTCCGGAGGACTGGCGTGGGCGATACATGGGCATGCCGGATTTGCCAAGGATGTAATGATAGGGAATAAGGGTTTATACAAAATCTCCGATATAGGGTATGCCGCTTTTGTCTATAATCTGACTTACAATGTAAACCCGGAAAAGGGCCGGATGTATGGCTGGAAGAATCCGGCGCTGCTTACAGCTTACGAGAGGGGAGGCCTTATGAACAGGGCCACCTCTATTGATATTCGTGAACTTCTTGCTCTTGATATTACGGGAGGACAACGCGGAGGCGGAAGAATGGGCGCGGATTACTGGCCTGTTATAAAAAATAAAAAAGGAGAGCGTGCCGGAGGGGTCTACACGCGCTATCCTGAGAATAACTGGCGGAACCTTGATATTTGCGACTGGTTTCTTGCTCCGGGTCCCGACGGCGCGCTTGCGACAAACCGCCTGGAAGGACTTAAAGAAGGGGCGCAGGTATGCGAGGCAAGGATATTTCTGGAAGACACGCTTCTTGATAGTTCTAAAAAATCTAAGCTCAAGACGGAATTGGCAAAACGCTGTCAGGATGCGCTTGATGAACATCAACACGCTATGTGGAAAACTGTCTGGAACAACGAAGAAGACTTAAAAAAAATAGGTGAGGCGTCCGGGCAAAGATATCCGAGCGAGGGCTTGTATTACGCTCTGCAAAAGGCAGGTAAAAATATGCCGCCTTTTGTAAATGAAGTTAATAAAATAGCGGTAGAGGAAGCGACCAAAGGCAAGGAATGGTATTCTGCCGGCTGGCAGGAAAGGGAAAAGAAACTTTTTTCGCTTGCAGGGGAGGTTGCTAATATTCTTGAGGGGAATGTTTCAGGCGGTGCCGCCCGCAGTGCTTCCTCAATGGGAGTTGATTACCCGGAAGCCATTAGCAAAAATACGGGTATTGCAAAAGAAAACATTCTTGAACTATCAAAGAACCCGGGTATCAGCAATGACGATATTCTTGCTGTTTGTACGGCGGCAGAAATATCAAAGGGTGACCTGAAGGAGCTTTATAAAAAAAGGAAGAAAGAAAACACTAATTATGATTTTGTGAATAGCTTGAATCTTGAAAAAGAAGAAAAAGCAGCTTTTGATGCTCTTCTCAAAAAGCTTAAAGCTGAAGTGAAAAAATGAATCTAGTTTGGAAATTTGGAAACCGGGTCAGTTTGGCATAATGAAGCATATTTTAAAACAGACTAAACATCCCGGGTCAGGAGGTTTGAAAATGGAAAAGACATTTTTTGCGTTGGCTTTTATTTCGACAATGCTAACTGCCTTAATACCTGAGCTGCTTGTTGCGGACGAAAAGATATGGACCTGTGATTCAATTGTAAATGAAAGAAAGTACAAAGCGGTTAAGGAATTGAAACCTGTTCTTTTAGTCGGGGCCAGAAACGGAACACTCTCGGGTAAGATAATTGTCGAATCTACCGGAGTTATAAAAGGAGTTAAAGCGTCCGTAGGGAATCTAACCGGCAAAGCCGGTGACATTTCCGCGAAAAATGTGCAAGTTCGCTATGGGAAGGAGTGGGAGAAAAACAACTATGCAGATTGGTGGCCAAAGGGGGGAGATAATCTTGCGGAGTCTGCGCCTGAATTGTTACCCGAGAAAGGCGCCCGGTTCCTGCCCGTTTGGGTCACGGTAAAAGTACCAAAAGACGCAAAAGCAGGAATATATACCGGTTCAATATCTCTCCAGACGGCAAATTCCCCATTTGTTAATGTGAAACTAAATCTGGAAGTTGTGGATTGGACACTGCCTGATCCGCAGGATTACCGAACCTGGATAGACTTCATGCAATCTCCCGATACTCTTGCTCTTGAATATAACCTGCCACTCTGGTCTGAAAAACATTGGAAAATGATAGATCGCTCTTTTGGGCTCTTAAGTCCGAGCGGGGCCCGTACTGTTTATGTTCCGCTTATTTGCCGTACAAACTTTGGCAATGAAGAGTCAATGGTGCGCTGGGTCAAAAAAGGCGAAAAGAAATATGAGTATGACTTTACCGTTTTTGACAGATACCTGGATTCGGCCGAAAATAACCTGGGTAAACCCAAGCTGGTCATTTTTCTGGTTTGGGATATATGCATGTCCGCAAAGTCACTCGAAAGAGGACTTCCGAACTGGAGCAAAGATAACGAAACGGGAATAGCCAGACAGGCGCTCCTGGGAAAAGGTCCAAGAGTAACTGCAATTGATCCGGAAACTAAGGCAAGCAGTGTCTTGATACTTCCCCGTTATGAGGATCCGGAAAGCAAAGCTCTCTGGCAGCCTATGTTCACAGAAATAATTAAGCGGATGAAAAAGCGAGGTCTGGAAAAGACAATGATGCTGGGCATAATGCCCGATCTCTGGCCGAACAAAGAAGAGGTTACCTTCTGGAAGGATGTGTCGGGAGGGCTGGCGTGGGCTATACACGGACATGCCGGAGCTGCTAATGATGTAATGATCGGGAATAAGGGATTATATAAGATTTCAGATATCGGTTATTCTGCTTATGTGTATAATCTGATCTACAATGTAAACCCGGAAAAAGGCCGGATGTATGGCTGGCGTAATCCGGCTTTGCTGACGGCGTTTGAGCGGGGAGGCGTTTTAAGCAAGGCCTCTGCTTTGGATATCCGCGAACTTCTTGCTTTCGATATTACGGGAGGACAGCGCGGAGGCGGTAGAATGGGCGCGGATTACTGGCCCGTGTTAAAAAACAAAAAAGGCGAGCGGTCCGCACTTGTCTATACCCGTTACCCCGAGAACAATTGGCGTAACCTGGATATTGCTGACTGGTTTCTTGCTCCGGGACCGGATGGGGCAATTGGGACAGTGCGGTTAGAGATGCTTAAGGAAGGAGCTCAGGTATGCGAGGCAAGGATATTTCTGGAAGACACTCTGCTAAATAGTACTAAAAAAGCTAAAATAGGATCAGGGCTGGCAAAACGTTGTCAGGATACGCTTGATGAGCTTCAGCATGCTATGTGGAAAACCATATGGAACGACGAGGAAGACCTAAAAAAAATAGGCGCTACAGATTTGGGCAGATATCCCCTTGAAGGCCTGTATAGTGCCATAAAAAAGTCAGGTAAAGATATTCCGGCTTTTCAGAACCATGATAATGAAATAACGGTAGAGCAGGCAACTAAAGGGAAAGAATGGTATGTTCTCGGCTGGCAAGAAAGGGAAAAGAAGTTGTTTTCGGTTGCCGGAGAGGTTGCGAATATTATTGACGGAAATTCTTCCGGTGGAGCTGTCCACAGTGCCTCCTCGGCGGGTGTGGATTTTCCGGAAATAATCAGTCAGAATACGGGGATTGCAAAAGAAAGCATTCTTGAACTTTTAAAGAATCCGGGTATAAGTAATGACGATATTCTGGCTGTTTGCGCGGCAGCAGAGATAACAAAGAGTGACCTGAATGAACTTTATAAAAAAAGGAAGAAGGAAAATACAAATTATGATTTTAAAAATAGTTTAAATCTTCAGGATGGAGAAAAAACAGCTCTTGAGGTCCTTATCAGAAAGCTTAAAGCAGCAGTTAGCAAATGAGTCCTGTTTGAACCTTATATTATAAAATCAAACAATAGATGATGCATGATGGATAATGAAAGTAAGAATGGAAGCATGGACACAAAACTATTTTGCTGTAAGTATTTTATTATATAATGACAACATGATGAAAAAAGATAAAGTTAAAAATAGCGCGGCCTTGGAAGACAAAGAGCGGAAATATTGGGCAGTGCATGACTCTGCCGACAGATTAAATTGG
The DNA here is from genome assembly GCA_903928075.1 of Candidatus Firestoneibacteriota bacterium. Taxonomy (GTDB): domain Bacteria; phylum Oederibacteriota; class D2-FULL-39-29; order D2-FULL-39-29; family D2-FULL-39-29; genus CAIYPD01. The sequence goes on along the minus strand of CAIYPD010000018.1, from coordinate 43,964 downwards.
AAAAAGGCAAAAAAGACTGTATTCCCAAATCTCAAAACAGTACATATAATGGTCGGTCCTAGGAAAAAAAGCAATGAAAACACTAAATAATGGCACTTCTATTATATTCAGACAGCAATGTGCCATTTTCAGCTTCATACTCTCAGGCATTTGCCTGTGCGCGGCAGAACCGGTATTTTCCGCCGGTGCGCCGACGCAGATTTCCTGTGTAAAAACGAAAGCCTTCCGGGCCTATCTCGCCGCAAAAATACCCGGGATGAAAGTCTCATCTTCCGGCGGTATCGGGAGAAATATCAGTGCCTTCTCCGATGCGGCGGGACAAAGATCGGCGCTGCTGCTTATTCTTTTTGGCGTGTCGAACAATGACACCTCTGCGATCGACAACGGAGTAAAGGCGCTTAACATGCCGTTCGCGCATCAGAACGATGACGGCACATTCAAATGCCCGGCGATGGGTTCAAAAAAGGTAGAACCGAGGGATATATATGGCGAAGCGATGTTCATCGGTGCCGTGGGTGAAGCCGCGCTTGTGCTGAAGGATTCGCCGTATGCCGACGCGTATCTGCCTAAACTGCTTACGCACAAGGACCAGATAAAACGGTGGTTAGCGCATGTTATCGCTATAAAGGACACAGTGCTCGAAATCGATCGCAATTTCTGCAACCGTCTCGCGTTCGATGCGCTCGCGTTTGAATCGTTCGGTGTTCTGCTCAACGACAGGGAACTCATTGCTATCGGCGAAACATTCATCAGAGAAACGATGCGGATGCAGGCGGAGCAGGGCTATTATCCGGATAACAAAGGTCCCGACACAAGCTATAATGCGGTAACTGCATGGAAGATGCAGGTCTGTTCCCTCTACGCCGGCGAAAAACTGAAATCGCTGATGGTGAATTCTATCACCCGGGCTATGGCATGGGAAATTGAAAGGATCAATCTAGAAACAGGCGCCGTCAGCGTTGATGAAAATGTCCGTACCGGCAAAGGGCAGGAGAAATTCCTTGGCCATGTGAAAGATGTCAATTTTCAGGAAGTTGCGTATTCGCTTTTCTATTGGGAGACCATCGGCGGTAATGCTGCGGCGGGAGAGCTTGGGGGAAAAGTAATAGCATATGCGTTGAAGAAGTAAAGAAGGGAATTAGAATAGAATAATAATTAAACAATGTATGATGGATAATAATAAAAAGTTGTAATTGGGCATGTCCGCCAACGCTTTGTGGCGGAAGGAGTCCATCGTTAGATGGGGCTTTAGACGAAACAATTTCGTTTAATTTTATAAAACTATCCGCTGTTTGTATCAATTCCCCTCTTGACAGCTCCCGCCTCCTTATGTTATTCTTTATCTAATATGGCACACAAAAAGGAAAACATACTCAATACTCTTAAGGGCGCTAAAGCTCTTGAATTTTCCTTTTCTGTAATAAGCCTGTTAGTAGTAGTCCTTGTAGTGGGCTAACGCCCACACCTTCCGATTTACATACTTAATACCCTCAAAACCAGGCAAAACCGTGAAATTTATTAGATTAAAGCAGTATTATTTGATATAATTTGATTTAACTTCAGTAAAATTAAGGAGGCTCCAAATGCGCAGTGATGCAATGAAGAAAGGGCTGGAAAAGGCGCCGCACAGGTCACTTTTTAAGGCCTGCGGCTATACAAATGAAGAAATTAGACGGCCGATGATTGGTATTGTAAACTCGGCTAATGAGATTATCCCCGGGCACATTCATCTTGATAAAATTGTAGAAGCCGTAAAGAAAGGCGTATTAATGGCCGGCGGTACCCCTATGGAATTCGGGGTCATCGGCATCTGTGACGGTATTGCCATGAATCACGACGGGATGAAATACTCCCTTCCGAGCCGCGAGGTCATTGCGGACTCTATAGAATGCGAGTGCATGGGCCACCCGTTTGACGGGCTGGTTTTTGTGCCCAATTGCGATAAGATAATTCCCGGTATGCTCATGGCGGCGGCCAGGTTGAATGTCCCTTCTATATTTATAAGCGGCGGTCCGATGCTGGCGGGTAACTATAAGGGCGTTAAAACCGACCTGGTTAAAGGAATGTTTGAAGGTGTCGGCAAGGTAAAGGCCGGCGACATGACACTGGAAGAACTGGATGCGCTTGAAGATGTGGCCTGTCCCGGTTGTGGTTCCTGCGCGGGAATGTTTACTGCTAATTCTATGAACTGTATAACCGAAGCCCTCGGTATGGGTCTGCCCGGAAACGGAACAATTCCTGCGGTTTATGCGGAACGGCTGCGGCTGGCAAAATACGCCGGGATGGAAATACTTAAGATAGTCGAAAAAAATATTAAGCCGAAAGATATTATGACACTTAAAGCTTTTGAAAATGCTATCACCGTCGATATGGCGTTCGGCGGTTCGTCCAACACCACTTTGCATCTGCTGGCGGTCGCTAACGAAGCAGGCATTGAACTTGACATAAAGATATTTGACGACATAAGCAAGAAGACGAGATATATTTGCTCGCTCTCTCCGGGCGGCCCGCATTTTCTCGAGGATTTATATTTTGCGGGAGGGATTCCGGCCCTTCTAAAGGTGCTTGCGGAAAATGACCGGCTGAATCTTGAATGTAAAACAGTCACGGGCAGAAAAATAGGCGAAATTGTAAAAGAAGCCTCCGTGAAAAGTACGGAAGTTATCCGCTCCTGGGACAACGCCTACAGAAAAGAAGGCGGTCTGGCTATCCTTTACGGGAATATTGCCGAAGGCGGCGCGGTTGTCAAACAGTCGGCTGTTTCTGCGGATATGATGCAGCACACCGGCCCGGCAAAAGTATTTGATTCCGAACAGGAAACTATAAAAGCTATCATGGGCGGCAAGATAAAAAAGGGCGATGTTATTGTTGTGCGCTATGAAGGCCCTAAAGGCGGACCCGGCATGCAGGAGATGCTTTCTTTAACTGCGGCGGTTGCCGGAATGAAAATAAAAGATGTAGCGCTTATTACTGACGGCCGGTTTTCCGGCGGGACCAAAGGTGCTTCCATCGGGCACATCTGTCCGGAAGCGGCGGATGGCGGGGCTATAGCCGTGGTAAAAGACGGCGACCTGATAGAGATGGATATTCCAAAAAGACTATTGAAAGTAAAGCTTTCAGACGGTGAAATAAAAAAACGCCTGGCAGCCTGGGTAAAACCGAAACCCAAAGTAACAACCGGTTATCTGGCAAGATATGCGGCCATGGTTACACCGTCGAATAAGGGAGCCATTTTTAAGCAAGAAATTGTTTAAAAATTAAGTACAAAGTACAAGGTACGAAGTACAAAGTGAAAGAAAAAAAACAAAAAAGTTTGAGGAGTTTATTATGAAAAAGAAAGGTGCAGAAATATTAGTCGAGTGTCTTGAAAGAGAAGGCATAGAGATTGTCTGGGGTATCCCGGGCGGTCAGGCGATACCTCTTTTTGACGCGCTTTATGACAGCAAGAAGATTAAACTTATTCTTACCAAGCATGAACAGGGTGCTGCTCATATGGCTGACGGGTTTGCCCGCGCCACGGGGCGTCCCGGGGTTTGTATTGCTACGAGCGGTCCCGGAGCGACTAATCTTGTGACCGGGCTGGCTACGGCTTATATGGATTCCATTCCGATGATAGCCGTTACCGCGCAGGTGCCGACAAAACTTATCGGCAACGACGCGTTTCAGGAGGCTGATGTTATCGGTATCACCCGGCCTATAACAAAGCATAATTTTTTAGTCAGGGACATTAAAGACCTGGCGAAAACAGTACGCGAAGCTTTTCATATTGCGACGACCGGAAGGCAGGGTCCCGTGCTCATAGACCTTCCGTCTGATGTACAAAAGGCGGAAATAGAGTTTATCTGGCCGGAAAAAGTTGTGATGAAGAATTACAACCCGACCTGTAAGGGCAACATTAACCAGATAAAAAAAGCCGCCGAAGAGATTAATATTGCAAAGAAACCCGTTATATATGCCGGCGGTGGTATTCTTTCTGCGGGTGCGAGCAAAGAACTCAAAGCCCTGGCGGAAAAAACCGGGGCACCTGTCGGACTCACGCTTTTAGGTCTTGGTTGTTTTCCCGGAACACATCCGCAGTTTATGGGGATGCTTGGGATGCACGGAAGCAGAACATCCAATCTGGCTATGAACGAAGCGGATTTGATCGTGGCGGTCGGAGCCAGGTTTGATGACAGGGTGACCGGCAACCTTGCGCACTTTGCGAAGAAAGCCAGGATTGTACATATAGATATTGATCCCTCTTCTATTTCGAAGAGCGTCAGAGTGGATGTGCCAATTGTTGGCGATGCGAAAACAGTTTTAGCCGAACTTGTCAAACAATGTGTTTCCAGAAAGCATCCCGAATGGTGGGCCAAAATTAATGAGTGGCAAAAAGCGTATCCGATTCTTTACAGCAGAAAAGGAGCGCTAAAGCCGCAGTATGTTATAGAACAGATTTATGAGCTTACAAAAGGTAAGGCAATAATTTGTACGGAAGTCGGCCAGCACCAGATGTGGGCGGCACAATTTTTTAAATACGATCAGCCCAGAACATTTATTTCTTCCGGCGGTCTCGGTACGATGGGTTTTGGCTTGCCTGCTTCTATTGGCGCGCAATTCGCCAAACCGGATTCGCTGATTTTTGATATCTCCGGGGACGGCAGTTTTCAGATGAATGTCCAGGAAATGATTACCGCGGTGGAGCATAAACTGCCGATAAAAATTATCATTTTGAATAACGGCTATCTTGGTATGGTCCGGCAATGGCAGCAGCTTTTCTGGAAAAAACGGTATGCCGGGGTGGATATCTCAATACAGCCGGATTTTGTTAAACTCGCAGAGGCTTATGGCGCCGTCGGGATGAGAGTAACCAAAGAAGAGGAAGTCAGGGCCGCTCTGGAAAAAGCCATTAAGATAAATGACCGGCCGACGCTTATAGATTTTAAGGTAGCCAAGGAAGAAAATGTGCTTCCTATGGTTCCTGCGGGCGCGGCAATAACTGATGCGATAGATTACAAGGATGTTGAACTAGCATAGCCGTGCGCTTTCGGCGAGATCTCGCCAGGTAAACTTGGCGAAGAAGACAGAGTGGAAAGAAGTTTGAAAAAAACAGTAAACTGTTTTTAATACATACATATATATGGAAGGAACTTTCGGGAGGAATAGAAAATGAAACATACAATATCGGTTTTAGTTGAAAATAAGCCCGGGGTGCTGGCCCGGGTTGCGGGACTTTTTTCGGGTAGAGGCTTTAATATAGAAAGTCTCACCGTGGGGGAGACCGAGGATTTGGCTGTTTCCCGGATGACCATAGTTGTCGGAGGAGATGATCTTATTTTAGAACAAGTGAGCAAACAGCTTAATAAACTTATTGACACCATTAAGGTCATAGATATGACGGAAAAGCAGTTTATCAACCGCGAACTGGCTCTTATTAAGGTCAATGTAAACAACGGCAACCGCAGCGAGGTAATGCAGGTCGTAAATATTTTCCGCGGGAAAATCGTGGACATCAGTTCAAAAACTTTTACCGTGGAAGTCACCGGCACCGACGATAAGATAAATGCGCTTTTAGAACTTTTAATGCCTTTTGGCATAAAAGAAATGGTAAGGACCGGTGCGGTGGCCTTAACGCGCGAATGGCAAAAAGAAGACACTAAGAAAAATCGTTAGTTTTTTTCGGTGTATTCTAAAAGTTCCGGAGTCAGTAAAAATAAAAAATAAAAGCACTCTTTGACGGAAACTCTTGTAGTTTAAGTTGTTTTGCAGAGAAACAGGTGCCGGCCGGCGGGAAATGTTTTGGTGTTTTACCCGGGTTTGAAGAGAGCAGGAAAACAACTCAGCCGATTTAATGTTTGAAAAAACAAAATAAATAGTATACAATTAAGCAAAGTCAAGTATACGGCAGAAGCCGAATATACGGGGGTGTTATATGAAAAGAACCACAGTGTTGCTGCTTGCTCTTATTTTTGTTTTTTCTTCGGGACTTTTTGCTACCAGCGCTTTTCAGCAGACCATTGAGAAAAAAGCAAGTGCGTTCAACCGGGAAAGGCCTCTTTTGATCCTGGGTTTTGATATTACCCGTGAAGGGGTTGAGGAATATGAAGTTAAAACCTTTATTCCCGACACTTCCTTTTTTACAAAAATTAAAAAATTTTTTACGAAAAAAGACTACGGTGTTGAAAAGATAGATGTTGCCACTCGAAAAGCCGTAATAACCAGCAGATTAAAACTCTTTACTTCTGACGCAAAGAAATCCTGTCAGATTCAGGAGATAACGGCAACTGAAGTAGCAACAAACACTGTTATTAATAGCGTCAGGGTTTTTGCGGATAATGAATTCTGGGAAGCAAAAAGGGGTTTTGACGCCAAAAAAACGAAAATTAGTTTTGATTTTCTTGCTGCGAGTGTGCTGCCGGACTGGATATATATGCACAAGGCTAATTTAAAAGAAGCTATTGAGACCGCAGAGAAACTGAACGGCAAAACTTACAGATTTTTAAATGCCAAATGGATAAGATATTATGTGGATACGGATACTCTGATGCCTTATACCATAGAGCTTGATGTTCAAGAGAACAAGAAAACGCATCTCTACAAAATAGTGTATAGTCCCCAGACCTTTTCTTACGGAAAGCAGAATATTACGAAGAAAGTTTCCATTTATAAAGATAATGCGCTTCTCAAGGAATACCGTGTCTCGGTGTTGAGTACTGCTGATAGGCTTAATGATATGGTTTTTGATCCTGCCATTCAGAGCAAAGAAATAAGGCGTATGCCGGCGCCAAAAGCGGTAACGAAATAGAAGAAATAGAGCTTAAATGGGTGACAGAGATTTTGTCACCCATTTTTATTATGTCGGCGCGGAGCTTTGATTTTCAGGCTTTTTTGGGCTGTTTCTTTTATTTTTGAATTGAGGTACTTGACTTCCACTGTATATTCCTGTACAATGGAACTTTACAAGGCTTAAAAATGATTATAGACATTAAAACACTCCGTGAAGGTGTTTCGTCATACGAAATTAGCGAGACGGCCGAAAAACTCGGAATAGAAATAGAAGATTTAAAATTTAAAGCCCCGATACTTGCCTCCGTCCAAGTGAATAATATGGACGAAAAGTTAACTGTTTCCGGACGGGTTAAATGCGGCTTTGAGACGATTTGCGCAAGTTGCGGCTGTGCTTTTAAAGGAAAAATAGATTACGCTTTTAACCATAAATATGTCAAAGGCGAAGCTTTTCCCGGCGGGGAACTGAACAAAGAGGCTCTTGACGAAGAACTGCTTTCGAAAGACACACTGGACCTGTATGATGATATAAGGCAGGCCGTACTGCTGGCTGTTCCGGAAAAAGCTGTCTGCAGCGAAAAATGCAAAGGCATTTGTCCGGGATGCAATAAAAACTTAAATAAAGAAAAGTGCACCTGTAAAACCGGGACTATAAAACCGTTTGCAGAATTAAAAAAACTGATAAAAGACGCAGAAGCGAAAAAAGGTAAAATGTAAGGAGGAAGTTCATGGCAAATCCGAAGAGAAGATTTTCTGCATCAAGAAGGGATCACAGAAGGTCCCAGTGGAAATTAAAGAGCCCTATGCTTTCCGTTTGCCCGCAATGTAAACAGTCGAAGCTACCGCATCGAGTCTGTGAAAATTGCGGTTATTACGGAAAAAAAGAAGTAATGGATGTATAACCGAAAGGGGCTGCCAAAGCGGTCCCGCCGGTAAAATCCCATGAAAATTGCTCTTGATGCAATGGGCGGTGATAATGCGCCCTACGCGTTGGTGGAAGGTGCTGTTCTTGCCGCGAAAGAATACGGCATAGAAGTAATTCTTTGCGGCGATAAAAACAGATTAACCGAGTGCCTTAAGATTGCTGCGAAGCATCATATCACCTATAAAGTAAAAAACCTTCCCATAAGTATCCGGCATGCGTCACAGGTTGTAGGCATGCACGAGTCTCCGATCGACGCGTTTAAAAATAAAAAAGATTCTTCCCTGCTTGTTGCTATCGGTCTTGTAAAAAATCATGAAGCCAATGCCTTGGTTTCTTCCGGAAATACCGGGGCTTTAATGGCGGCCTCGCTTTTCGAACTGGGCCGTATAAAAGGCGTCGCAAGACCTTCAATTGCAGCCGTTTTTCCTTCTCCGCTGGGGAGAATGCTGATACTTGATGTCGGCGCGAATACGGTTTGCAAACCAAAACATCTCCAGCAGTTTGCCGTTATGGGGAGTCTGTATTGTAAATATGTCTTTGGGGTAAAAAATCCAAAGATAGGAATATTGAATATCGGAGAGGAGGAGACAAAAGGCAATGAGCTGGTACTGGAGGCTGCAAAACTTATTAAGCAAAGCGACCTTAATTTTGTGGGTAATATTGAAGGCAACGAAATACTTGCAGGAAAGGCCCATGTGGTTATTTGCGACGGTTTTGTAGGCAATATTGTGCTAAAATTTGCGGAATCTTTTGCCAAAAACCTCGTGGTGATTATGAAGAAAGATATCACGAAACAGGGTATTTTTACAAAAATAGGCGGGTATCTGATGAAACCGGTCATAAAAGGTCTTATGAAAAAGGTCGATTATGATGAAGTCGGCTGCGCGCCTTTGCTCGGGGTAAACGGAAATATTTTTAAGAGCCACGGCGGCGCCAATGCTAAAGCTATCAGGAGCGCCATAGCAAATGCGGCGCAAAGCAGCGGCAGTCTCGTCCATAAACATATAGAAGAAGAGATTAAAAAATATGCGGAGGCAGAATGAATATAAAGTCTAAAATTATTGGAGTGGGTTTTACCGCTCCTGAAAAAATATTAACCAATAAAGATCTTGAAAAGATAGTAGAGACTTCTGATGAATGGATAAAGAGCCGTACCGGCATGTCCGAACGGCATATTGCCGACGAAAAAACCGCGACTTCAGATCTCGCAACCGGGGCGGCCTTAAAAGCGCTTGAAATGGCTAAAATTGGCCCCGAGGAAATTGATTTAATAATGGTCGGCACCGTCTCGCCGGATATGTTCTTTCCGTCAACGGCCTGCTTTGTACAAAATAATATTAAAGCCGTAAAGGCGGCCGCCTTTGACTTAAGCGCGGCTTGCTCCGGATTTATTTACGGACTTTCCCTGGCAAAAGGAATGATTGCCAGTGGGGAAGCCAAAAATATTTTAGTAATAGGCGCGGACTGTCTTTCAAAACTTACCGACTGGACCGACAGAAATACCTGCGTGCTCTTTGGGGACGGCGCCGGCGCGGTAGTGCTTCAAGCTACAGAAGAAGATACCGGCGTGCTTTCGTCACATATATTTTCGGATGCTTCTAAAACTCATTTACTTCAGGTCCCGGCAGGCGGCTCGCGGACACCATTTTCCGTCGAAGTGTTGGAACAACGGACTAATTTCATAAAAATGGAAGGCAATGAAGTCTTTAAAAACGCCGTCAAGGGGATGGAAAGAGCGATAGATGCCGCCTTGAATAAGGCCGGTTTAAAATACGAGGATGTTTCTCTGGTTATTCCCCATCAAGCGAATATCCGTATAATTGAATCTATAGCCAAGCGCATGAAGCTTCCGCCGGAGAAGGTATTTATTAATCTTGATAAATACGGAAATACCTCCTCGGCATCTATTCCTATAGCCATGACCGAAGCCTATGCTTCCGGAAAATTAAAAAAAGGCGATATCCTGGTAATTACGGCCTTTGGCGCGGGCTTTACCATGGGCGCCGCGGTGATAAGGTGGTCCATATGAAGACAGCTTTTCTTTTCCCGGGGCAGGGTTCGCAAACCGTGGGAATGGGCGCGGAGTTTTTTGGAAAGTTTGCCAAAGCAAAAAGCATCTATGATGCGGCGGACGCGGCTCTCGGGAAAAAGATTTCTGATATATGCTTTTTGGGCCCGGATGATGTTTTAAAGAATACGGAAAACGCCCAGCCGGCTATACTTACGACAACTATTGCTATCTTGCAGGAAGTCCTGCCTTTTATTAAACCGGATCTTGTGGCCGGTCATTCACTGGGCGAATATTCCGCTCTTGTGGCCGCCGGAAGCCTTGATTTTAGCGAGGCCGTAAAAATAGTCCGGAAACGGGGCGAGTTTATGAATGCCTCTTTTGGCGGAACCATGGCGGCTATCCTCATGCTGCCCAGAGAGAAAGTCGAACAGCTTTGCAAAGAAGCCCTGCGAGTCGGGCTTGTGTCGCCGGCAAATTATAATTCACCTGGTCAAATAGTTGTTTCCGGCACCAAAGAAGGCGTCGAAGAAATGTGCAAACTGGCAAAGTCCGCAGGCGGAAAAGCCATACCTCTTGCCGTAAGCGGGCCGTTTCATTCCTCACTCATGAAGCCGGCACAGGAAAAACTGGCAGCCGAGTTAGATAAAGTAAAGTTCACAGCTCCGCGCATAGCGGTCATTTCAAATGTCACCGCCGATTATATCAAAGACGGTAATTCGGCAAAAGAACTTCTGATAAAGCAGGTAGTTTCAAGCGTTCTCTGGGAAGATACAATCAATAGAATGTTAAAAGACGGTGTTGACTTATTTGTTGAAGTCGGGCCCGGCAAAGTTCTTTCGGGCTTAGTCCGGAAGATTAAAAAGGAAGCCAGAGTGTATAATGTAGAAAACACGGAAACCCTGGAGAAATTTAAAACCGAAATGAAATAACCGAACAGGTATTTCATCCCGGACTAAGATCCGGGATCCGGTGTCTTTTTTTGTTGGTAATTCGAAATTTATTTAGCGGAGGGTGCTGTTATGGCTATGTTAAAAGATAAAGTTGCGCTGGTAACGGGAGCGGCGCAGGGCATAGGGAAAGCAATTGCCGAAACTCTGGCTAGAGAAGGGGCGCATGTTGCGATTTGTGATGTAAACCTGGAGAAGGCGCAGGAGACCGCCAAAGAGATTTCGGCACTCGGTGTAAAATCCACAGCCTATAAGACCAATGTTTCGGTTGCGGCGGAATGCGACTCTCTTATTGAGAGCGTGGTCAAAGATCTCGGGAAACTTGATATTTTAGTGAATAATGCCGGTGTAACCAGGGACGGACTTTTAATCAGGATGAGCGAGCAGGACTGGGATCTGGTTATTTCTATAAATTTAAAAGGCACCTTTAACTGCACAAAAGCCGCGGTCAAGGCCATGATGAAAGCCAGATACGGCAGAATTATCAACATTTCTTCGGTAATAGGCCTTATGGGAAACGCGGGTCAGGTCAACTACGCCGCTTCCAAAGCCGGTGTTCTTGGTATTACCCGCTCCATTGCCAAAGAATATGCCAACCGGAATATTAATGTAAATGCGGTGGCACCGGGCTATATACAGACAGCAATGACCGATAAGCTCACCGAAGAACAACGCCTGGCGATGCTGAAATTTGTCCCGCTAAATAGGATGGGGCAGCCGCAGGATGTGGCGAATGTTGTTCTTTTTCTTGCCTCTCCGCTGGCTGACTATGTTACGGGTCAGGTTATTGCGATAGACGGCGGGATGGTAATGTCTTAAGGGCAAGCTCGAAACACTTACCCCCTCCCCTCCAAAGTAACGGCCGGCAGGCAAAAAGATTGGCCCTCCTGAGGCGGGTAGTGCTTTAAAGAGTTACGGGTGACAATTATAAAATATGGACACTAAGGTAAGTCGAATTCTAAACAATACAGAAAAAATGATAAAAAAGGCGAAAGTGCCTTTAGAGGGTTGGTTTTGGGTGTAAAAAAGGGAAAATCTAACAAAAGCATTAAAATATAAGGGTTTTTTAGTTGAAAAATCAAAATAATCCTTGACAAAGTTTGTTTTGTTCATTAGAATATGTAATCTTAAACGGAGGATATCCCCCGTGTAGGAACTAGACTGCTCGGCTTGGCCACAAGTTGAGTCGATGGTTTAGGTTATTTACTTAAAGTGGCAGAGGTATACCGCTTAAGTTTGAAGTTAAAAATAAGGAGGCATTACCATGGCTACTATTGAAGAGAGAGTAAAAAAAATCATAGTTGAGCAACTGGGCGTAGAAGAGTCCCAGGTTACCCCGACCGCATCGTTTGTTGATGATTTGGGCGCAGATTCACTTGATACCGTCGAACTCGTGATGGCATTTGAGGAAGAATTCGGTATTGAAATACCGGATACAGACGCCGAAAAGATCAAGGCGGTCTCTAATGTTGTTGCATACCTGAAAGAAAAGACCAATTCTTAAGCGGAAGCGTTAAATTATGAAACGTAGAGTCGTAGTTACCGGTCTTGGGGTGATCTCCCCGGCCGGTAACGATGTTAATAGTTTTTGGAAAAGTCTTTGTGACGGGGTTAGTTGTGCGGATAAAATAACGCGTTTTGATGCTTCCCGCCTTACTACGCAGATTGCCTGTGAAGTCAAAGGTTTTGATCCCACTTTATATACTGATAAGAAAAGCGCGCGTCGTATGGACGGTTTTACTCAATACGCAGTAGCCGCTGCGTCCCAGGCCTTGAAGGACTCCGGATTGGATCTGACAAAAGATACTTCCAGAATGGGAGTTTTTGTCGGTTCCGGTATCGGGGGCTTGACCACCCTCATGGATCAAACCTATACGCTTATCGAAAAAGGCCCCGGCCGGGTCAGTCCATTTTTTATTGCTATGATGATTTCCAATATGGCTTCCGGCATGATTTCAATTCAGTTTGGCTTAAAAGGCCCGAGCGCCTGTGTTGTGACTGCTTGCGCTTCGGGTAATAACAGTATAGGTTCCTCTTACCGGCACATTCAGTACGGCGATGCCGATGTTATGGTCGCGGGGGGTTCCGAAAGCACCATTATCGAACTCGCCATGGCAGGCTTTTGCTCTGCCCAGGCGCTCTCCTGCAGGAATGACGATCCCAAACGTGCGAGCCGTCCCTTTGATTTAAAAAGAGACGGGTTTGTCATGGGAGAAGGCTCGGGGATGGTAGTTCTGGAAGAGCTTGAACACGCAAAAGCCCGGGGCGCTAAAATCTACGCTGAAATGGCGGGCTACGGCCTTTCCTCCGATGCTTTTCACATGACGGCTCCGCCGCCAAACGGTGAAGGCGGCGCAAGAGCGATGCAAAATGCTATTAATGATTCCGGCGCCAGACTCGAGGAATATGATTATATTAACGCGCATGGAACTTCTACACCGCTTGGGGATGCCGGCGAAACCCAGGCCATTAAAACTGTCTTTAAAGAGCATGCTTACAAGCTTTCTGTTAGTTCTACAAAATCCATGATCGGTCATTTACTCGGCGCGGCCGGCGGTGCGGAATTCATTGCGACAGTGCTCTCTATTAACAATAATTTTATTCCACCGACCATAAACCTGGAAAATCCCGATCCAAATTGTGACTTGGACTATGTCCCCAATAAAGGTAAACAAAGAACAATTAACTATGCGCTTTCCAACTCCTTCGGGTTTGGCGGCCATAACGCAACGGTTGCGATTAAAAAATATATTGGATGAATAAGTCTGAGTATATTAGCGCGGCCAGGCTTGAAGAGATTCAAGAAGTTATCAGGTACCGTTTCAAAGAGCCGGAGCTTTTGGTTAGAGCTTTTACGCATACTTCTTTTGCCAACGAGAAACACATTCCAAGTCAGGACTCTAACGAGCGCCTGGAATTTCTCGGGGACGCGGTTATCGCCCTGGTAACAAACAGGTTTCTTTACGAAAAATACGAAAAAGAAAATGAAGGGTTTTTAACCCGGGTAAAATCTCTGGCTGTAAGTAAACCGTCTTTGAGTAAGGCGGCGGCCGTGCTGGGGCTGGGAAAGTACCTGCTTTTAGGAAAAGGCGAAGAGGCCTCCGGCGGACAGCAAAGGGACTCCTCTCTTTCCAATGTTTTTGAGGCGCTTACGGGCGGAATATATCTTGACGGCGGTCTGGATCCGGCCTCGGTTTTTTTAAGAATGGCCTTTTTGGATGAAATTGTAGTTGACGAGCGGGAAGCAAAAGATTACAAGTCGGAACTCCAGGAATATATACAGAAAAAACATAAAAAAAGGCCGCATTATCAGGTGGTCTCTGAAGTAGGGCCCGAACACCAGAAGGTGTTTTTTGTAAAAGCTGTTTTCAACGGGGAGATTCTCGGTGAAGGCCGCGGTAAAAGTAAAAAAGAAGCTGAACTGGAAGCCGCGAGGGCAGCACTTGAAGCCCTAAAGAAAAAACCTGCGGATATAAAAGAAAAAAGTAGAACGAAAATATAAGGAGAGTGCCGATATGATGAACTATTTCTTTACTGAAGAGCAGCAAATGATCATTGATACGGCTAAGGAATTCGCCGAAAAATATATTAAACCCGTAAGGGAGAAATATGACGAGGAAGGGCATTTCCCCACTGCCGAAGTTAAAGCCATGGGCGAAGCCGGCCTCTGCGGCCTCTATATACCGGAAGAATACGGCGGTATGGGCAAGGGGATCATGGGTCTTTGCCTGGCAGTTGAAGAAATGAGCAAAGTTTGTTCGGCCATCGCGCTTTCCATGGCGGCGACCGCGCTCGGGACCTTCCCGATTCTGCTTTTTTCCACCGATACCCAGAAGAAAAAATATTTGCCTGATATAGCGTCCGGCAAGAATCTCGCGGCTTTCGGTTTAACCGAAGCTAATGCCGGTTCTGACGCTCTCGGTATGCAGACTACCGCAAAAAAAGACGGCGATTACTATATACTAAACGGCACCAAGCAGTGGATAACGAACGGCGGCGAAGCGCAGATTTATTCTGTTATCGCAGTTACGGACCGGGCCAGGGGTTCACGCGGTTTAACGGCTTTTATTATTGAAAAAGATACTCCGGGCTTTACCTTCGGCAAAAAAGAAAACAAGATGGGTATCCGCGCTTCCGCAACCCGCGAGCTGGTTTTTCAGGATTGCAAAATTCACAAGGATCAGATAATAGCCAAAGAAGGAATGGGCGCTATCGTTGCGGTCAACACGCTTTATAACAGCAGGCCGGGTGTTGCGGCACAGGCACTGGGTATAGCCGCCGGCGCTTTTGAAGAAGCACTTGCTTATTCCAGACAGAGAAAGCAATTCGGGCAGCCGATAAGTTCTTTCCAGGCCGTACAACATATGCTGGCGAATATGGCTACCGAAGTTGAAGCGGCGAGAGCGCTTCTTTATGCAACGGCCAAAACCATAGATGCGGCCGGCGATGCCAAGGCTTTTGCGAAAGAATCCGCCATGAGTAAACTTTACTGTTCCGATGTCGCTATGAAGGTGACGGTTGATGCGGTGCAGATTCTCGGCGGCTATGGTTATATGAAAGAATATCCTGTTGAAAAAATGATGCGCGACGCCAAGATTACCCAGATTTATGAAGGAACCAACCAGATACAAAGAAACGAAATAGCCCTGGGTTTGATAAAAGAAATAGCTTCTAAGAAATAGAGGCTTAAGATAGAGGCTTAGAGGATTGGATGCTTGGATGCTTGGCAAGTGCCAGAGGACAGAAGGCGTAAGGCCGGAGGCCTGAGGCCGGAAGTCAGTGGGCAGAAAGATCTTGGAAGAAGCTGTAAAAGAAGATGCTTTGAGTTATATTAGATAAATAATAATACATTTGAAAAAGACCTTACAAACCTTATAAACTTTAAGGACTGTTTTTGAAGGACAGTTTTTAGGAGAATCAATATGAATATAGTGGTATGTATAAAACAGGTGCCGGGGACGACAAAAGTCGCCATTAATCCGGCAACTAATACCCTTATCCGTGAAGGCGTAGAGGCGATCGTTAATCCTTTTGATATGTACGCCGTAGAGGAAGGCATCCGCCTTAAAGAAAAGTTTGGCGGAAAAGTCACCGTTGTTATAATGGGCCCGCCTCAGGCAGATCAGGCGATAAAAACCTGTATCGGTATGGGTGCTGACGAAGGCGTTCTTCTTTCTGACCGCGCGTTTGCGGGTTCGGATACGCTGGCTACTTCCTATACGCTTGCGCAAGGTATAAAAAAGATGGGCGGCGCCGATGTTATTCTGACCGGCAAGCAGGCTATGGACGGAGATACCGCGCAGGTCGGCCCCGGCATAGCCCACTGGCTGGATATACCTTTTGTGGCCTGGGTGAAAAAAGTTGAAAAGGTCGAAGAAGCGGCAAAAAAAATAACCGTGGAACGCCTGATGGACGACGGCTATGAGGTTATCGAAAGTACTCTGCCGGTCCTGCTTTCCGTGGTGAAAGAAATTAACGAACCCAGAATAGAATCGCTCAGGGGCAAGATGAAAGCGAAGAATTATAAACCGGTGGTCTGGTCGGCCAAAGATATAGAATGCGATCCCGACTTTATCGGACTTAGGGGCTCTCCTACCCTGGTTAACCGGGTTTTTGTGCCGGTTCGCAGCGGCAAGAAAGAAATGATAGAGGGCGCAACAGTCGAAGAAAAGTGCGAGACGGTTGCCAATAAATTAAGAGAAGCAAAACTGATAAACTAAAAGTCAAAGCTCCGGAGGCTATTGTGGCGATTAAGGTATTAAATGAAAAATGCGTGGGCTGTAAGTTATGTCTGCCTACCTGCGCGCAGGGTGCAATTACCATACTTGAAAATAAAAAAGCGTTTATTGATCCTATTAAGTGTAACTATTGCGGGGCCTGTCTTGATGCCTGCAAAAAGTTTAAAGCCATACTTATTGAGATCGACCGTAAGGTTTCTGATCAGGACCTGTCCCTCTACAAGGGTATCTGGGTTTACGCGGAACAAAGGCACGGGGAAATTGCTTCCGTGGTTTATGAACTTTTGAACGAAGGCCGCAAACTTGCCACGCAGTTAGGCGAAGAACTTTGCGCTGTTTTGGTTGGCAGTAATGTCACCGCTAAAGCAAATGATCTTATTATGCACGGCGCGGACAAGGTTTATGTGGTGGATTCCAATTGCCTCGCGCAGTTTAATGATGAGTCCTACGCCAAAGCCATTGTTTCTCTTGTTGAAGAGTATAAACCTAATATAATACTTACCGGCGCAACGGCTATAGGCAGGTCGTTTATTCCTAAAGTTGCCGTAATGCTGGAAACCGGCTTGACGGCGGACTGTACCCAATTAGATATTGATGATTACACAAAACTTTTACTTCAAACGCGCCCGGCTTTCGGCGGTAACCTTATGGCGACCATTACCTGCCCGAGTTTCAGGCCGCAGATGGCAACCGTAAGACACAAAGTATTTAAAAAAGCAGTAAAAGATCCTAATAGAAAAGGACTGATAATAACAAAAAACATAATGGAAGACTGTCTGGTTGCCAGGACCCGCCTTGTAGATTTTATCAAAGAGGAAGAGTCCACGGTGAATCTCTCCGAAGCTGATATTATTGTCTCCGGCGGCAGAGGCCTGGGTGAAGCCAAGAACTTCGCGCTGGTCAGAGAACTGGCCCAGCTAATAAACGGCGCAGTCGGCGCTTCCCGCGCGGCAGTGGACGCGGGCTGGATACCCTATTCGCATCAGGTCGGTCAGACCGGAAAGACCGTCTGTCCCAAACTTTATATCGCGGTAGGAATATCAGGTTCCATTCAACATATGGCTGGTATGCAGTCCTCGGAGAATATAATTGCCATAAATAGAGACCCGCAGGCGCCGATATTTGAGATAGCGACCTACGGTATAGTCGGTGACCTCTTTGAAGTGGTCCCCGCATTAATAGCAAAAATAAAGAAGTAATAACAAAGAAGAAGAAAAAAGGGTTTTCCTTGCCGGGAAGCCCTTTTTCATTGATGTAGACAACTTACTTTCCATCGAGTATAATACCTTGTTATGAAAAATTTTGAAGCGATAAAGACATGCAATTTATTCGGGACTCTTTCGGAGAAGGAAAAAGCCAAGATGCTTTCTTTTTCCGTACAGAAGGATTTTGAAAGAGGCGATATAATTTCCCAGGAAGGCGATAAAAGTTCTTTTGTATATATCGTAACCGGGGGCCAGGTTAAAGGCACTAGATTTACTTCTGACGGCAGAGAGTTAATACTTGAAATCCTCGGACAGTGCGATATGATCGGGCAGGTTGCCGCCATATCCGGAGAACCTTATTACTATACTGCAATAGCTCTGACCCATACTACCGTAAATATAATAAAAAAAGAAGAATTTATGGAATTACTGCGCCAGAATCCGGGTATAGCTTCAAAAACCTTTATCGCTCTCGGGAGACGCTTACGCGCCGCGCAGGCCAAGATAGAAGAATTTGTTTCGGACAAAGTAGAACAAAGAATTGCCAAAATTTTTATTACTCTTTCAAATAGAATGGGCAACGAGATTCCTTTTACCCGTCAGGAAATAGCCAGCATGGTAGGTACCACAATCGAAACCGCCATCCGGGTTACCAGCCGTTTTAAAGAAGCTAAAGTAATAAAAACCACACGCGGGAAAATACAGATAATAGACAAACAAAAATTAGAGATTCTCGCCGAAGGCCCCCCGCTAAATATTGTTTAGCCCGAAAAATCAAAGTTTTACATGACAGAAATCATACATAATAAAAAAAGAATTGTTTATAATGTTTATAAGATTTGTAAAGTCTAAAATCTTGGAAGGATATATAACAAATTGTTGAAAAGTTAGCAAAGGCGAGATTGGTATTTGCTTGTCCCTAGTCGTCTTGTATTCTTGTTAGCTTGCAATCTTGTAACACGGAGGAGTTATGGCAGAACAAACATTAATAGAAAAAGTAAAAAAATCTTTGGATAAAGTCAGGCCCGCACTTCAAGCGGACGGCGGAGATGTCGAGTTTGTTGAACTCACTGCTGACAATATTGTAAAGGTTAAGCTGGTTGGCGCCTGTGGCGGCTGTCCTATGGCCCAGATGACGCTAAAAAACGGAATAGAGAAGTTCCTGAAAAAAGAAATACCGGAGATTAAGAGCGTAGAGCCGGCAAGCTAAGGAAAAGGTTATGCCTGAAAAATGTAAGGGATCAAAATTAAAGGTTGCGATTTATAGATGTTCCAGGTGTTTCGAAACTGTGGAAATATTTTCTGATGAGAAAAAAGCCAGCTGTACACACTGCGGCGCAACTATTCTTATTACTACTGCAAATAAATGTATGGAGTGGTGCGCGCTGGCCGGCTCCTGCATGGCCAAGACGGTTAAAAAACAAGCTAAAAGAAGCAGAAAAAAGACATAAAAAAATGTAAGACAATTTAAGGGCAAGGCCTATCGGGTTTTGCCCTTTTCTATTGGTGTTTCTTAGTGTTTTGCAGTTATTGTAAAACGAAGCAACTATCTCTCTTGTTGACTTAAAACACTAAAATAGATACAATTAACATATGAAAAGTGTATCCGGCAAGAGTTTCATCATAACTCTTTTTTTATGCCTGCTTCAGGGTTTTCTTTTTGCGGAAGCCATTGCCGCGCCTGCGGTTAAAGAAATTACCGCGGAGGCGCTTCCGGCCGTCCCGACAGCCTCCACCCCGAAAACCATTGTAAATTCCGATGGAAGCACGACAATTACTGCTTTAGACGGCAGTGTTTCTTTAGTTCCGGCCCCGGTGCCCGTGCCGGAAATCAAAAGTGTAAATCCTGTTAAACTTTATCCCGGTAAATGCTATCTTGACTTTAAAATAACCGGAGTAAAATTTGCCAAAAGTATTTTAGTTAAATTTGCAACCGAACACCTTACCATAGACAATCTTGGCGAAATTGCGCCTGATAGCGTGAAACTTTCCGTAACCGTAAGAGAAGGCGCAAAGCCGGGAAAGTATGACCTTTTAGTGCAAAACTCGGCAGACACCACTGCAATGCTTAAGAACGCAGTACAGATAATGAGTAAACCTGAAGTAAACGCCGTGGTGCAGAAAGAAATCCGGCAGGGCTCTCTGAGAAACGAGGTGACCCTGGGCGGTACCGGGTTTTTGCCCGGAGCGAAAATTGACTTTCTGGAAAGTACGGGTGAACTGGTTTCGCAGTCCGTGGAGGTTAAATCCGATAAAGAAATAAAATTAAGCATTGATGTAGCTTCTTCGGCCAAACCGGGGGAGATAAAATTTAAGCTCATAAATCCCGACGGGGAGAGCGCGGGCAATAAACTTCAAGTTACCACCGCGCTGGGTATCAATAGTGTCCTGCCGCAGACCGTACCGCAAGGGTCGCTTGGTCTGGAGATCTCGATAAAAGGAAGTAACTTTTCGAAATCCCTGAAAGTCGAAACCAAAGACGACGGCCTGGCGGTAAATAATATATTTGTGCTTTCGGAGAACGAGGCGGTCATAAATGTAACCGTCGCGGACCTGGCCGTACCCGGAAAGAAAGAACTCGTACTTTTTGCCCCTGACGGCGGTAATCAGAAATTTTACCTCACTGTTTCTTTAAGGCCTGTGCTCAGTGCGGTAACGCCGGATCAGTTACCCCAGGGCGCCGAGAACCGGATTATTACCATCACCGGAAATAATTTCAGCAAGGATACACAGATAAAGTTCAGCACCCCCGGAATAAGAATAACAAATTCCGATACAAGAATGCCCCAACAAATCCTGGCGGTAATCAATGTTTCCGACCGGGCACTCGAAGGCGCTTTTGATGTTTTAGCCGTCAATCCTGACGGGGGAACGGGTATTCTAAAGAATTCTTTCAAGATCAACCTTAATCCTGCAATTAAAGAGATAATGCCGGCCAGCGCAGTCCAGGGCGTTTTTGCCCAGGAAATAGAGATTAGAGGGCAGGGCTTTACCAAAAGCACCGCGATAAAAATAAGCGGGGAAGGGATAGTTGTAGGTGATGTGGAATACGCGGGTCCCGGTTTGCTGAAAACCCGGGTTACCGTCGGCGCAAAAGCCACGCTGGAAAAAAGAGATGTCTATCTCTCCAACACCGACGGGGGTTCCTTTGAAATGCAGGACTGTTTCGGCATAAATAAAGTCGACAAAGAAAGTATCTATTACGGGGATATTAACAGCTTCAGGAAACCGGCAAAAGTAAATAAAAAGAAGATCTATCTCGAGCATCCCCTTTACCAGGTTATTGTCAGGGACAATATATCTTCGGATGTTGCCCGGTACTGGCTCACCATAAACAAAATCAATGAATCGGTAAGAGATATCTACAAGTTGATCCAGAAAAAATACGAATATGATCTTATCGGGGAAGTGGGCTATGTTACCGATAAGGAAGGCAACCCGGTAAAAGATGTGCCGGATATTACCGATCTGGTTATACGCGAACTGGAGAAATGATGAAAACAATTATTTTACTGGTATTTTGTTCTGCTCTTTTCTTTGCGGCGCCGCTGCCCGTCCCGCCCGCGGCTAAAATAACCAAATACTATTATCTGAATTATATCTCCGCCAAGGAATTTAAGTATGTGGTCACCAAAATGCTTCCTAATATGGGCCTGGAAGTTAATGAAGAATTTAAAATGGCCATGGTTACCGATACCCAGGAAAATATAAATATCTTTGAGAATATGTTAAAACTTGTAGACCTGAAAACGGCCCAGATACGGATACAAGCCAAAATTGTGGAGACTAAACTCTCAACCACGGATAAGATGGGGGTCAACTGGACCTGGCAGGACCTTTATAATAATTCCAACAAAGAAATAAAATCTTTTCTGGAAAATTTTGTTCCCGCCGACAGCAAGTTTTCGGGGCAGTTCGGCACACTCCGTACCGACGGCTTTAATATAATTCTCCAGTACCTTTTAACCCAGACCAATACCGACCTGCTTTCCAGTCCCAGCATCGTGACTTTAAACGGCAAGGAAGCCAGTATTAATACCGGCGACCAGATTCCGATTAAATCCGTGACTACGCAGGGTACTATTACTGTCTCCACTACCCTTTTTAAAGAGACCGGTGTCAAGCTTCGCGTTACCCCAACCATTAAGGAGGATAACTATATCCTGCTGGACATTCATCCGGAAGTCAGTGAAGTTCTTGAGTACAGTGCTTCGACCGGTGACCCCATAATTTCTCAGAGAAAAGTGGACGGCGCCGTCATCGTGCGCGACAATGAAACACTTATGGTCGGCGGCTTGCTCCGGAATAAATCCCTGACCGTGGAATATAAGCTTCCCATCCTGGGCGATCTGCCTTTGCTCGGCCTCCTGTTTAAAAAATCCGCCGTGGAAAAAGTAAAAACAGAAATTATTATTTTCATTACTCCGCATGTAATCAAAGAAGGGGAAAAACTAGTAGCGCCGGATGAGTTTAAATAAAAATAGTCTATAAGGTTCATAAGGTTTGTAAGCAAAGCTTTTCTCGCTAGGTAGAGATATATAGATGCCAAAATACTTTGGCATAGCGAGATAAGGTTCTTAAAGTCTAAAATCGTTGAAGGATATTATTTTAAAAATATGTTTTCACAAAAATTAATACTACAATAAGGTAAGACTTTCGACTTTATAGACCTTACGAACTTTACGGACTTTACAGACCCTATCGACTTTATGAGGAGTGTATTATGAAAAAGACTTTATTTTGTGCGACTCTGGCGGTCTGCCTGCTTTTTGCCGGGTGCAAAACCCCGCTCTTTAATCCTAAAGCTGACGCAAAAATCTCTTATTTTACGGATATGACCAATCTTCAGGCGGTGTCGCTGACTCTGGTTGGCGCCGCGCCGCATGCAGCAAAAGCTTTTGTTACCATAACTAACGGTGTGGACACCACTTTTACCGACTACAGTATTGATTATTATGATGTAAACGGGAGACTTCTCCCTATTTCAATTGATAATAAAATTACGGCCTATATAGCGGGCTCCGGAAGTGTTGCCGCCCCGGCAACAGGGTATATCACTATTAATGTAACGAATGCCAGTGTTACGGCTTATAAAACCGCCAACGCCTTAACCCAGCTTAATTTGGTTGTAGTTATTTCCGGTGAAGATATCAACGGTAATCAAATATCGATGGGCGGAAATTTTATACTTTATTAACAAAAGGGCTAATCCTTTGTTAAATATTCCTGCTCCACTGACTTTTAGACCTGAAAAATCCTATCCCTTTTTGCCGGCGAAGGCTGTTAATTCTGCTTTATGTATATCCGCCTGCAGCAAAATTTCCCACAGGGAAGGGTTAATAAACTTATATAACCAAAAAAGGAGAAATACCCATGGCTGATGCTGATAAAATTTTATCTATGCTTTTACCCGGGGGAAGAAGATCCTGGGAAATGCCGGAACTTACCAATATTAATAAACTTCCGCCCCGGGCAACTTTCTATTATTATAAAAATGAAAAAGATGCTGCAAGTGCGGACCGGGCAAACTCACCTTTCCTGAAGTTTCTGAACGGCAAATGGGATTTTCAAATCAAAAAGAATCCTTATGAAGTTACTGCGGGTGTGCTGAACTCCGGCAAATGGGCAAAGATAGAGGTGCCGGGTAACTGGACTATGCAGGGTTTTGGACTCCCGCATTATACCAATGTCCAGATGCCATTTAAAAACCTGCCCCCGTCGGTACCAAAAGAAAATCCCACCGGTATCTACCGCACTGTCTTTACCTTGCCGGCAAACTGGAAAAAAAGAAGAACGGTCCTGCATTTTGGCGGCTGCGAAGGCGCTTTATATGTTTATGTGAATAAAAAAGCAGTCGGGATGAATAAAGATGCGAGGACGCCTGCTGAGTTTGATATTTCCGCCCTGCTTAAAGAAGGCAAGAATGAACTGGTCTGCGTGGTAATTCAATGGTCGGATGCCGCTTTTCTTGAAGATCAGGATCACTGGTGGCAAGCCGGACTGCAAAGGGAAGTTTATATTTATTCCACCGCCGTACCGCAGATACAGGATGTCTTTGTGCGGGCAGCGCTGTCTGAAAATCTTAAAGCAGCCGGCCTGGAAGTTTGCGTAAAAATAGGTTATCCCGGCGAAAAGCATTTTAACACATCTCTTAAGGTCGTCTTACTTGATGCTGACGGAAAAATTGCAGCGAAGAACAAGAGTGAAGAAAAAATTATTTCGAGTACCGAGCGCAGGATCAATTTAAAAATAAATAACCCGGTGCTTTGGAACGCGGAAGCACCGTATTTGTATACGGTGGTCGTGACTCACGGGCAAGGCAGAAATAAGGATATTGTTTCTACAAAGTTCGGCTTTAGAGATGTCAGGTTTGAGAAGCGTAACCTCCTGATTAACGGAAAAAGAGTGATGATTCGCGGGGTAAACAGGCATGACCACGACGATACCACGGGTAAATATATAAGCAGAGAAGTTATGGAAAAAGACCTGATAGTTATGAAGAATTTTAACATTAACGCAGTGCGCACCTCGCATTATCCGAATGACCCCTACTGGCTCGAACTTTGTGACAAGCACGGGCTTTATGTTATAGATGAAACCAACCTGGAAACTCACGCTTTTTACAATGATTTATGCAGGGATAACCGGTATGCTTCCGCCTTTCTTGAAAGAGCAAGGAATATGGTGGAAAGGGACAAAAATCATCCTTCGGTAATCTTCTGGTCGCTCGGAAATGAAAGCGGATACGGCCAAAATCATGACGCCATGGCCGGCTGGATAAGAGGTTACGATAATACGCGGCTTATTCACTACGAGGGGGCTATTACCCGGGACTGGTCAAAAGGAAAAAACGCTTCCGATATTATTTGTCCTATGTATCCTCAGATTGCAAAAATTATAAAGTGGGCAAAAAATCCGGGAAAAGATGAAAGGCCTCTCATTATGTGCGAGTATTCCCATGCGATGGGAAATTCCAACGGCTGTCTGGCGGATTACTGGGCGGCGATAGAAAAATATCCGGGACTTCAGGGCGGCTTTATCTGGGAGTGGCTTGATCATGGGATAATAAAGAAAACAAAAGACGGTAAAGCGTACTGGGGTTATGGCGGGGATTTTTTCGACTATCCCAATGACGCAAATTTTGTGGCGGACGGATTGGTCTGGCCGGACAGAACCGCGCACCCGGGACTTTATGAAGTTAAATATCTGTATCAACCCGTGAAAGCGGAAGCGGTAGATTTAAATAAGGGCCTGGTTAAAATTACAAATAAGAATTTCTTTACCGGGCTGACCGGCTTGACGGGGAAATGGGAAGTTCTGGTTGACGGAAAGTGCGCGGCAAAAGGGATACTGCCAAAATTGAAAGTAGCTCCGGGGGCGTCGAGGGTTTTTAAACTAAAACTTTCTGAAGAACTTAAGGCCGTTAGCGGGGAGAAATTCCTGAATTTAATTTTTTACCAAAGAGAAAATAACTACTGGACAGTTGCCGGAGCGGAAGTTGCGTCTGAACAGCTTGCTTTCCCGAAAAATAATATTACGAAAGAAAAATCATTGAAGACCCTGCCTCTGTTCACGAAAACAAAAGAGACTCTGTCTGTGGTTTTTGGGGGGGCAAAAGCAAAGTTTGACTTAAAGCAAGGCGCGCTGGTCTATTTCGGAACGGAGGAAAATATACTTGCCACCGGCCCGAAACTCAACATTTGGCGGGCGGCGGTGGATAACGACGGTATTAAACTTTTTCCAAAAAGGGACTGCCCGCTTAAAGAATGGAAGAAACTTGGTTTTCATAAAGTTAAACTTAGGTTTAAAGGCCTGGAGCTTGTAAAGAAAAATGGCAAAACCGTAGTCGTGTGCACACATGCAGGGAGCGGGAGAAATAATTGGAACGACTTTAAGCATATTGAGGAGTATTCTTTTAATACTGAAAATGAAATTACCGTAAGCAATAAGATCGTTCTTGGAAAAGGCATATCTGATATCCCGAGAGCCGGAGTGGTTTTTAAACTCAAAGAGGATTTTGAGAAGCTCCTCTGGTATGGAAAAGGGCCTTTTGAAAATTACAGTGACAGGAAAGCAGCCGCCGGGGTCGGGCTGTACTCAAGTACAGTTACGGAAGAATATGTGCCTTATATAATGCCCCAGGAGCACGGGCATAAAACAGCTGTCCGCTGGTTTTCTCTGACAGGAAAAAAGAATATTCTTAAGGTTACAGGCAAGCCTTTAATCGAATTTAATGCCGGCCGTCTTTCGGCTAAAGAGCTCTTTAAATCCAGGCATACCATAGATCTTAAAACCGTTAACGAAACTATAGTAAATGTGGACATCGCACAAAGAGGACTGGGAACGGCCTCCTGCGGGCCGGATACACTCGATAAATATAAACTATTGAAGAAAAAATATGAGTTTACCTACTTGCTGAACTTACGACAAAAGAACTGAAAAGAAATATTAGCAAGTAAAGGCAAAATATTTTGTGAAAAAAATATTTCTTTTAATATTGATAGTATTTTTTGCCTGTCCTGTTCAAGGCGATGCTTTTAGCATTGCCAAAATATCCGAAGAAGCAGAAAATAATTTTAAAATATTTATAAACGATACGACAAATCTTAAATTTGAAATTTCGGATAAGAATAATGTGCTTTGGAGGGTTTACAAAAAAGGCAAACAGGTAAGGATAGAAGGTGTACGAAAAAAAATAGTGGAGTTCGCAAAAAAAGAAGTTATTGAGTCTGTTTGGTTTTATGACGGAGAAACAGGAAATAATTTTAGCAGTTTTGGGGAGGCAGCAGCAAAAGGCAGGGATTATTATTTAGTAAGGACGAAAAATGATGTTGCTAATCCTTTTTACCTGGTTTTTAGGAATTGGTGGGAAATTGACAAGGAAAATGCGCAGATAACCGGAAGTGAATTATTTTTAGAAAAGGATTGTTATGTTATTAATTATCGCAAGCCGGAGCCGAGGGAAAATTATAAAATCTGGGTGGATAAAGAAACTCTTCTCCTCTTAAAAGAAGAAAAGACCGGGAGTATTGAGGGAGCCGGCCAAAAGGACCCTGCAGCAAATAAAATGTCCGTACAAGCCTCTGTGAGACAATACAAGGATTTCAGAAAAGTGGCGGGGGGCTTGGCAATGCCGTTTATTACGGAAACTGTCGAAAAAGGGAAAGAAAATACTTTTAAATATTTAAAGGCGTTAAAATTAGGCGAGAATATTCCTGAAGATTTATTCCTTTCTCTACCGGAAAAAATAAAAGCAAGTAATATCACTTCAACCAGTAGTTCGCCAAAACCTGAAGCGAAAATAATAAAAAAGCCGGTGAATGCAGGCGAGAGCGCGGTAATTGATGCATTATTTGAGGATGCGAGAAATAAATTCAAAAACTTTTTGAATGATGATAAGCCGATTGAGCTTGTCATAGATCGCTTTAATGGATTTAATATATTTAAGATCTTTAAAAAAGGGAAAAAAATAAGAATCGAATCCCAATATTCCCGGGCTACGGAACAACTTACTAATCAGATGTTGATTTACGACGGTGCAGCCGGAGAGATTCTGCAAAGGTTTCAAACTGCTGTACGGAAAAGTTCTTTTATTCCCGGTAAAGAATCTGTACATTCGCTTTTCTATCAAGTATTTAAAGATTGGTGGGAGCTCGATAAGAAAAATGTGGTAATTTCCGGTAGTGAAAATGTTGACGGGAAGGATTGTTATATTATAGAATTCGGGGAGTTTTTAGGGTACAAAATCTGGGTGGGTAAAGACACTCTTTCCCTGCTTAAGGACGAACAAACTTTTAAGTTGCCGCAGGACAGGCAGCAAATAACAGTAAGAAAATTTACCGGGTACAAGGAAATAGAAGGTAAATTTGAAATGCCGTTTGTTATAGAATCGCAGCAGAATGGAAATATGAATATCAGAGAAGAGCTAAAAATGAGCTACAGCGAAATAATTATTTCCTTCAAAACAAACGCTGATATTCCGGATGACTATTTTACTGAAGAAGTTACAAAAATAGTCCCTCCGGAATGGTCACCTAATAGAATCAACACGCCTGAGCAGGAGACACAACATCCGCTGCCTGTTTTTGAGAAGGAAGAAAATATTGTTTTGCGTTTTAATTTAAATGTAAGTCCGACAAGTATGAATATTTCCAATGCCAGTACTGAAATTTACAAAGGTTTTATATCGGGTTCACCAAAAATAGGACCGAACGATTTTATCATTAATTTGAAAGTGCCGGTCTATATATCCAAGATAATATTCAAAGCCGAAGGAAAACCCGCGCGGGTTGATTTACCGGTTTCTGTATACTATGATCTGGGGGCGCAGGTCAGTTATCTTAATGAAAACGGCGATTATAAATCTCTGAAAATATTCAATCCTGTGGGAAAAAATTACCATGAAATAGAAATTAAGGATTTTGTGTCTCAAATAAAAGTTAAGAACACTCATCCTGAATATAAAATGAAAGACAACCTGAATTTGTTCAGTTGTATTTTTCTTGAAATAACTAAATTGGAGTTTAATTGCATTGCCGGAAGAGAATCCGTAGAAAAAAAAGCCAAGGCAGAGAAATTTGCCTCCTTCGAGAAGAAAAAAGAAGCAGAAAAAGCATTAAAAATAGAACCTCTTGACGAAAAAATGACAAACGAAATACTTCCCGGCCTTATAGAAAAAGCAAAAACCGCGCTTATAAATAAAGACCGGAAGAACAGTATTGAAATGATATTTACAGGTTCATCTACAACACAAGAAAATAAAATAATAACAAGTAATAGGCTGGACGGTAAAATATTCAAAGGAAGTGAAAAGATCAGGTGGGAGATATTTTCCACAACCGCCGCCGGGAACCTTACACACGACTTCCGGTTTATTCATGATTATACCTCCGGTAGTACCTCTTCCCTGGGTATGAGAGGCGGGTATTTCAGTGACTCTGACCTGTCGCTTAATTGGTGGCAAAATACTTTATCCGGACTTGAAATACTGAGAATAGAGAAATCCAATGAACGGGATTGCTATCTTATAAGAAAGAACGAAAGCGATA
Source organism: Candidatus Firestoneibacteriota bacterium (assembly GCA_903928075.1). Lineage (GTDB taxonomy): Bacteria > Oederibacteriota > D2-FULL-39-29 > D2-FULL-39-29 > D2-FULL-39-29 > CAIYPD01. Next base: position 15,325 of record CAIYPD010000018.1, on the reverse strand, counting down.
AACGGCATACCTATTTCTGGGTGGACAGAGAAAATAACCGCCTTCTAAGAGTTAAGAGGGAATCCATATATATAACCGGAGAAGTTAAAATAGAAGAGGTAAATTATTCATATAAAAATACCAAACAGGAAGGTTTTGAATTTCCTTCTTTCATTAAGATGACCGGTGAAGACAATTTGCGTAAAACCGTCTCTAAAATTCTTATTTTGTCAAAAAAATTCTCTGAGCCGGATAATGTCATATACGATGAAAAAGCGGCGCTGATTGAGAATAGCATTAAGACGGAATTAAAATGCAAGGCTATAAACAGGCGCAATAAAATTGAAAAGGCAAGAGAAACGGAAATTGAGCAGTTTCAGGAAGAGTTGAAAGATTTTAAGAGCAAGAAACGCTATCTGGGCCGTAGTTTTTCGGATGCTATAACCGGTTTTTCGTTTGTAGTTCCCGAGGACTTCTCAAGGTCCATTTATTACTATAATGTGTATAAGTTTAATCCTGTGAATAAAAAGAAAAAAGCGCAAGCGGGTGATGATATTATAGAGGGTGACGGGAAAATCTCTATTCATAAGAATTATACTTCAGAAAATCTGGAAACAATAACAGCTTCTTACAAAGAAAGATTGGCTAAAAAATATCCCGGGGCCAAAATTGACGATAAAACAAGAGTGAAAATAAAGGCAACGGAGGTGATAGTCCTTAAAATAGAGTATGAGAATGAAGATGGCGAGACAGTTAAATCCAGGGAAGTATTTCTGAAAGTAAAAAACACCCTGGTCACCATTGATTTTGAATATGAACTTCTTCCGGAAGAAGAAGCGGATAAATACCAGAAGAACATGCTTTCTACCATAACTGCAGGCGAAGCAACCCGGGTCGCCCATTCATTTTTCAGCCCAAAGCTTGAGGAAATATATAAATTAAAAGAAGAAAAAAAGTACGAAGAAACGGAGAAGGTAATAGAGGTCGAACTGGTAAAGTTTCCGGAGGATGCCGAATTACTCTTTCTTAAAGCTGTAATGCTTGCCAAAAAAGGAAAGGATGAGCCAGCAGCTGCTGCATTAAAAACAGCTTTTGAGAGCGGCTATTGCGATTTTGCCTCTATATTTGAAGAGAAGGATTTTAATAAACTTGTGGAAAACAAGAAATTAGATTTTCTTCTTAATGATAAACCAAAACTGTATGCGCTGGGAAGAAAAAATCTGCTGGTCTCAATAAGAAAGGAACTTGCAAGTTATTATGAAGTAAAACTTAAAACAGATAATGTTTTAATATTTACGGATGTAAAAGAAAAAGAATATATTGAGCAGATAAGAAAATTTACCGGGCTTTTCGGGGAGTATGCCCGGGCAAATCTGATGTTTGAGCAGTCGCCCTTTAGTGTCTTATGGATATTTTCTGATAAAGATGATGTTAACAGCGCAATGATAGGAATGCTCACGGGGAGTGACGGATATTTTAGCGGACTTTTTGACCCCTCCTACGGCGTATTGTTTACCGATATATATTCCGGGCTTGGTGTTTTCAGTCATGAATATACACACGCGCTTCACGCGGGAGATGCCAGCAAGAATAACCAGTCGCATCCAAAGTGGCTGAAAGAGATGCTCAGTACAGGTAATGAAGAGATTGATTATGATGAGAAACTTAATAAAATTGAGTTAAATAAACTGGGGGGGCGTTTCGAGTCAATGCTGGACGGCATTGCAAACGACAAAATAATACCACTTGAAAAACTTATAATAATGAGTAATGAGGAATTAATGGACGGGAAAAATATTGAACTGTTTTACGCCGAGGTCAGGTATCTCGGGTTATATTTACAGGAGAAAGACCTGTTGAAAATGTTTTACGAACAATATAAAAAAGACTATAATACAGACAAAACAGGAAAAACCACGCTGGAAACTGTCTTAAAAATGAAACTAAACGGTTTTCAGCGTATTTGGGAAAGATGGATTGTTAGTCTTCCTGATAAAAACACAAAGTAAACTTGTAATTATTTTGGAAGAAATATTTAAAAAACAGCCCGGCGAGATAAATGTTTTAGTAAAATTTTATAAGGAGTGTGAATAAAATGAGAGCTAAAGTACTTGATATAAAAAAATTGGATAAGAAGATGGGTTTGCAGGGAGCCGTGCTTGCGGGGATAAAGTGGCTTGATCCTAAAAAAGCTCCTTTTGTTGTTTCCGGACTTGCGTGGTTCAAAAAAGAAAAACTGTATCGGAGACTGCCGGTTAAACCTGAATGGAAGGTGCGTGAAGGTGTTGATCTGCTGGCCGATTGCCCTGCGGGAGCCCAGCTTCGCTTCCGGACTGATTCAAAAAGAGTAGCGATAAGAGTCCTTTTAACTGAGGCCCAAAGACACGAACATATGACGGCTACCGGACAGGCGGGTTTTGACTGCTATATAGGTCGTCCCGGAAAGACCCTGTATATAAGTACTACCAGATTTGACCAGACAAAACTTGCTTATGAATACCGTTTTTTTGAAACGGATAAAAAAGAAATGAAGAGCATTACTTTGAACTTTCCGTTGTACCAGGAGGTTAAGGATTTAATAATAGGGTTGGATAAGAGCAGTAAAGTTCTGCCTCCTTTACCATATAAAAACAAAAAAAAGATAATCGTCTACGGAACCTCCACTACCCAGGGCGGGTGCGCTTCAAGGCCGGGGATGCTATTTACAAATATTTTAAGCAGGCGGATTAATCTGGAATTTATTAATCTAGGTTTCTCCGGCAACGGTCTCGGAGAACCGGAACTTGCGAGGCTTATCTCTGAAATAGAGAGGCCCGCCTGTTTTGTTCTGGATTTTGAGGCAAACTCGGGATGTATGTATGCTAAAAACCTTCCCCAGTTCATAAGAATACTTAGAAGTTACCATGCAAAAATTCCGATACTGATTATTTCCCGCATGAAGTTTTCTCCGGAAACTCTTGGGCAAGAGACGGGAGTACGGCTGCTGCGTTTTAAGTTTACGAAAGATACGGTCGCCGGGTTCAAAGCCCGGGGTGAAAAGAACCTGTACCTGCTTGACGGTTCTAAACTTCTCGGCAAGGACTACGACGAATGTACGGTAGACGGCGTGCATCCCACCGACCTTGGTTTTTGGAGAATAGCGGCCGTTCTTACACCTGTACTTAAAAAAATATTAAAATAGACGGAGACATTACTGTGGAAGAAATGCTAAGGAAGTACCTGGGTAAATTAGAAGGGATGCTGGATCTTAAGTGGCAGGCGGAGACGCGAAGCGCCATCAAAAAAATATTTAACTTTGAGCCGGTTGCCGAACTGCCTTTTATTGATTTGAGGGGAGTTGAAGAAGTCGCAGACAAGGACTGGCCGTCCTATCCTTATAACGACGCTTTCTTTGACCCGGCTAAGATGCTATTAAATGAGCTGGGCATAGTCTTCCGGCATGTCCAGGTAAGAGATTATCATTCTTTAAACATCCGGGGTAATTACGGTACCGTCATTTTGCCTTCCATCTTCGGCGCAAAATACCAACTTACAGAAACTTCTTTACCATGGGCCTCGCATTTTGATTCAAGAGAGGATATAAAAAAACTTATTGCAAAAGGCATCCCTGATTACAAAAACGGCCTGGGGAAAACTTGTTTTGAAACCGCAACCTACTACAGTGAGACCCTCAAGGCCTACCCGAAACTTAAAAAAGCAATTTCTATCTATCATCCGGACTTACAGAGTACTTTTGACGCGGCGCATTTAATCTGGGGCCATGATATTTTGTACGCAATGTATGATTGTCCCGGGTTAGTCCATGAACTGCTCTCGCTCATAACCGAAACCTATATAGTATTTATGAAGAAATGGAAACTGCATATCGGGGAAGGTAATGATTATTCAACGCACTGGAATTATTATATAAAAGGCGGGATAATGCTCCGGGACGATTCCTCAGTGATGATCTCCCCGGCCCAGTATGACGAGTTTGTAAAACCGTATGACCAGAAACTGCTTAACGAGTTCGGCGGCTGTATCCATTTTTGCGGGAAAGGAGACACCTTTATCCGGTCTATGTGCGAGAGTAAAAATCTTTCCGGGATAAATACCTCCCAGCCGCATCTTAACAATATGGAGCAGATGGTAAAATTATGTTTTGAGAAAAAAATAGCACTGCTAAGTTTACCGGAAAAATATATACCGAAAAACGCGGTAACGGGATTTATTGTTGCGAGGTAAAATTATTATTATCAAAGGACGGAGTCGATGAGAGCACTTATCCTGTGTCTAATTTTACTTTCAGGGACTTTTAATGCAGCTGAATTTTATGTAAACGGCGGTGACCCGAAGGCAAAAGACGCCAATCCCGGCACAAAAGAAATGCCCTGGCTTACCATTCAAAACGGGGTGGAAGCAGCAAAGCCGGGGGATACAATAGTGGTTATGCCGGGGAGTTACAGCAGAACGGCGGTCAAAAAGAGCGGAAAGGCCGGAGAACTCCTTACTATAAAAGGTTTTTCGGCTCCAAGTAAAGCCCATGTAGACCAAAATAAAGTCTTTGATCCTTTAAAACCCGAAGCTTTTTCAGGAAATCCCCAATTAAACGCCGTTTCACAAGGTTTTGATATAACGAATGCGGCTTTTGTCAGGATAGAGAATTTTGAAATAACTGCAGTAACAAAAAGAGGCGGAGTATTTTTTGAAAAGGCCGACTCAATTCAGGTCGTCAATAACTTTCTTCATGACTTGAATCCGCCCGCAGGGCAGGCAGGCGGGATTATATCCTATAGTAATGAGAATAAGAATATTCTGATAAAAGATAATACGCTCTTCCGCTGTCCGGGGACTTCCATTTGCATAACCGGCCAAAACTGGCTGGTGGAAGGCAATGAGGTTTCTCACGGAACCAATTGTAATACCCAAACAGGCGGGAATGTCGGAGGCGAGGACGCTATACGCTTTTTTGGCACGGGGCATATAATAAGATGTAATTATCTCCATGATTTTTTGGATGCGGAACAGTTCCCCGGAAGCAAACCCCATCTTGACGCTTTTCAAACCTTTTCAACCTGGCGGGCACCGCCGTATTTATCGTTTGCTTCGGATATTTTAGTTGAAGGAAATTATTGCGATAATATCGGCCAGATGTTTATGTGTGAAGATAAACACGAGAGTAAATTCGGGAAAAATATGGTCCATCATATAACTTTTAAGAATAATGTCTTCAGGCGTGCCGGAGCTTACGCCTTCCAGATAAGAAGTAACAGCGATAATTTTACCTTTGTGAACAATGTTGTGGCCGAATCTTACTATGGGCCGATAACCTTTGGTGAGAGTTCTCATCATGCCACAGTACTAAATAATATCTTCTATAACAACAGGCGCGAGCAGACCAAGGGCGAGCGCTCGGGCACCGTGTTTAGCGAACCAACCAGCCTGCCCGGTTCGGTTTGGGATTACAACCTGCATAATTATGATTTTAAATACCCGCCTAAATCAACTGTTTATGACCTGCATGGTTTGTTTGGCGTGGACCCAAAATTCGTTGATGCGGAAAAAGGGGATTACAGATTACAGAAAGGCAGTCCCGCTATAGATGCCGGTGACCCCTCCATACCGCCTCCGTCTTTTGGAGGGAAAAGAATAGATATCGGCGCTTTTGAATACGGTTCTTCTTATGATGAGTTGTTTGTAAAATTTAATATTATAAAGTAAAGGTAATTAGTAGAGTTTGAGGAGATGAAATTATGAAAAAGTTAATGCTTTTTGTTTTCATCAGCCTTTACGCCTGTACCGCTCAAAGTGCTGCTCCTAGTCTTGAAGAAATAGCGGAAGAAGCAAAAAATAACTTTCAAAAATTCCTGGACGACACTACAAATCTGAAATTTGAGATAAAAGATAAGGACTCTGTAAAATACAGAGTTTACAAAAAAGGAAATAAGATAAGAATAGAAAGCATATTTAAAAAAGAAACTATACAGCATGTTGTGTTTTATGATGGCGAGACCGGAAGCAAATATAAGCTGTCTGGGGGCTTGATATCAATGGATAAAGATTATTTTTATAGAAAAGATATTAATAATGCTTTTTATTGGATTTTCCGGGATTGGTGGAAATTTGATACAAAAAAAGCGCGGCTGGAGGGAAGTGAGAAATTTTTCGGGAAAGATTGCTATATAATTGATTGTTCCAAAATTACAGGAAATGTAGGGGAAAAATATACAATTTGGGTGGATAAAAATAACCTTCAGATGGTGAAAGAAGAAAAAAAGAGGGATTTCAATATTGATGCCCAAAACAGAGCTACAGCTGTGCCATTGCAGTGGCGAAACATTATTAAGAACTTCAAAGATTTTCAGAAAGTTGCAGGCACCTGGGAGATGGCATTTACCATGGAATTTCCCAGAGGCGAAAAGGAAAGCATTTTTGAATACATTAAATCGCTAAAATTGAATCTTGATATTCCGGAAGATATGTTTCTTACGCAACAGGAAAAAATCAAAGCAGCCAATAAGGCCGCAGCGAGCGGTCCATCAAAACCTGAAGCGCAAGAAAAAGACGATCCGGAAAGTACAAATCAGGAGCGCGAAGTTGACAAAATATTTGAAGCAGCAAAAAATAGATTCAAGAGTTTTATGAATAACGATAGCAATGTTGAGCTGGTAATAAGCAGGAGCGATGAATTTAACAAGGTAAAGGTTTTTAAGAAAGGCAGGAATATTAGAATAGAGTCTCAGTTTTCACGGCCTGAACTGAAAAATAATAATCAGGTTTGGATTTACGACGGAGAAACCGGGTCTATTTTGAAAAAAAACTGGACCGGAACAAGAATATCCCCTTTTCCTGCAGGTAAAGAAGATATGGATATGCTTTTTTTTCAGGTTTTTAATGATTGGTGGGAACTGGATAAGAAAGCTGCGAATATCTCGGGGAGTGAAAATGTCGACGGCAAAGATTGCTATGTAATTGAGATTAGCGAAACTACCGGGTTAAATCTGAATTACAAGATCTGGGTGGATAAAAGTACTCTTTGCCTTATGAAAGAGGAGAGAATACTCAGGCGGGTGCAGGGTGGTCGGCAAACAGATGTCAGGAAATTTCTTGATTACAAGGAAACGACGGATAAATGGGCAATGCCGTATTTAATAGAATCTTATAATGGCGGGAAGAAAGTAAGCAGTGAGAATATTTCTTCTTTGAAATTAAACACGGAGATTCCGGATGAGTATTTTATAGAAGAAGTTGCGAAAAGAGTTCCTCAGGCAAGCAGGCTGTCCCTGCTTCCGGCAAAACTAAGCATTCCCGGGAAACTCATTTTTTATGGGAGCATTAGTTATATAGCCCGGGTTTCAGAAGAAAGTAATGCTATTAGCTCCTTGACAGCAAACCTTGAAAATGGCCAAATAATATCTATTCCTAATACTTATTTGATTTTCAATTATTCTTTGAAAAAAAATGTATCTAATGGAGCAAAAATAATAATAGTAAATCATTCGTATTCGGGTTCCTCTACCTCCTCAACACCGGCTACCTGTGTGGTCAACTCGGAATCAAGAATATATTGCGGAGTAAGTAACGAAGAAATTATGAAGGACTTTCCGGTCCAAGTAAAAAAATTAAGCAAAGAGCAGGAGTATTTGCAAAAGGCGGTGTTGGCCCCACAAAAAGCAGAACCGCAAGTGAGAAGTAATTACGATATGCAAGGGCCAGGTCCAAATGCGGGGGCGCAGACCGTGGAAGGGATTTTACCGCTTTCTGAGTTGAAAGTTTCTTATAAAGGTGAGGACGGCGGGCTATACGGAAAGGGGAGTAATGAGCCGCCTTCCTACCATAAAAACCTTGCAGCGGAAGCAACAAAAAAAATAAAGTTACTGGATGAAAACGGCAATCCCTCTACTGCCGGAAAGATAGTCCTTTGTACCATAGGGATGTCAAACACCTCGCAGGAGTCGTCAATTTTAATGAGGCAGGCGGCAGTGGACAGGGATAAGAATCCCGCGGTCATTATCGTAGACGGCGCCCAGGGCGGAATGACGGCCGAGGCCTGGATTCCGGGTTCCGGGCGGGAAGAAAATATCTGGCTTACTGTTGAAAAGAGATTGAAAGGCCAGCAAGTTTCGGCTAAACAGGTTCAGGTTGTCTGGCTTAAGCAGGCCCTGGCCCAGCCCGCAGGAAAAGGCGAGTTTCCGGCGCATACCAAATTTCTGAAAGCCGCGCTGAATGAACTTGTTAAATATGCTAAAGTAAAATTTCCTAACCTGCAATTGATATACTTGTCCTCAAGAATATACGGCGGTTATGCGACTACCACACTGAATCCCGAGCCATATGCTTTTGAAGGCGCCTTTTCTGTAAGAGGATTGATTCTTGACCAGATAAACGGAAAGATTGATTTAAACGCGGATATTTCCAAAGGGAAGAGAGAAGCGCCGGTACTTTTATGGGGGCCGTATTTATGGGGAAACGGAACAACGCCGAGAAAAAGTGACGGGCTTATCTGGAATAAAGAAGATTTTGGACCTGACGGTACGCATCCCTCACGGTCAGGTACGGAAAAAGTAGCGCAGCTGCTTGCGGAATTTTTTAAGACCGATGAAAATACAAAAACCTGGTATTTAAGTAAAAAAGAATAAAAAAGAGGCATAGAAGGAGGTAGTTTATGTTACGCCTGGTCAGTCTTGCGGGGCTTTTAGTCTTTGTGCTTCTTGCCTGGCTAATTTCCGAAAAAAGAAGCGGGGTTAAAGCGCGGATAATTCTTTGGGGTATAGGGCTTCAGGCAGGTTTTGCTTTTCTTGTCTTAAAGACGCCTGCCGGTCTCATACTTTTTAAAATGGCAGGGAAATTCTTCGGGGGTTTGGTCTTTTATTCCAATAAAGGCGCTGCCTTTCTTTTTGGGACCCTTGTTTCGGACTATAATCTCGGAGCTATTGTAGCTTTCCAGGTATTACCGATAATAATCTTTGTTTCTTCCATTGCCGGCATACTATATATGTACGGGATTATCCAGTTCATTGTGAAGATGTTTGCCTGGGTTATGCGGCGCACTATGAAGATCTCCGGTTTGGAAGCCTTCCTCACTTCCTTGTTTATATTTATGGGGATAGAAACGATTACAACCGCGAAAAAATATATAGAAAAAATGACCCGCTCGGAACTCTTTACCATGATGACGGGCTTTATGGCAACGATAGCGACCAGTGTTATGGCGGCCTATGTAAGTTTTGGGGCTTCGGCCGGCCATCTTTTGGCGGCTTCTATAATGAGCGCTCCGGCGGCCGTTGTAATTTCAAAAATAATGATACCTGAGACAAAAAAACCTCTTACCGTGGACGAGAAGATGGTAACTTACAAGAGTAATGACAGTAATATTATTGAGGCCGCCGCCAACGGAGCTTATGACGGGCTAAAACTCGCGGCGCAGGTGGGCGCTATGCTCATTGCTTTTGTTGGGATAATTTTTATGATTAACGGGCTCTTTGAATATACTTTCAGGATCCCTTTTGAGCGGGTGCTGGGTTATGTCTTTTCACCTTTCGCTTTTTTGATGGGTGTTGAGTATAAAGACTGTCTCGAGGTTGGCCGGCTGCTCGGGACGAAGACCGTCTTTAACGAATTCCTGGCTTACCTTAATATGGGCGGGATGATAAAACAAGGCCTCCTCTCGGAACGCTCTGTGGTAATAGCGACTTATGCTCTCTGCGGTTTTTCTAACTTCGGCAGTATCGCGATAATGATAGGCGGGGTCGGCGCACTTGCCCCTTCAAGAAAAAAAGAAGTGGCGGCGCTTGGCCTGAAAGCCCTGGTCTCCGGAACCCTGGCCTGTTTTATGACTGCCTGTATAGCGAGTATATTGATATAAGAAAACGGGGTTTAAAGAAAGCTTGTATTTCAAAGAGCAGACTTTTGTTTAAGTTTTGAATTGAAAACGGTATAATTGCGTATAAGCATTAAGGAGGAATATGTGTTGATTTCTACAAGACGGAAGAAAAGAGGTTTACTAAATTCAGGCTTTTTAGCCATAGTGTTTGCTCTACTGTTTCTTTCCGGCTTAAGCGCCGGGGAGACCTTGCTTGACAGGGCTACACCCGAACAAAAGAAACTCTTTGCGGATATTAAACCGGTAATATTAAGAAACGCCGCACAGCCGCCTCTATTGCTAAAAGACTCCGAAGAAAGTTATTTCTGGCTGATGTCCGCAAGAACAATTCCTCTTTTGCAGGCTTATGAGTACTCGCATGACCCGGTCTTTCTCGCCGCTTATCTTCCTTTACAGGAACAGATACTTTCCCAGCGCTTTATCCATCCTTCACGGCCGGAATGGAAAGGCTGGTTTAACTTTAAAGGTAACGGCGGGGAGATTTGCCCCTTAATTGATCATGATACTATTCTTTATTATGTTCCTGTTTTGATGTTTGTAAAACAAGTGCGGGAGGATCCGAAGCTCAAAGAAAAATACGGTGCCAAAGCCGAAGCCTGGTTTAAAGATGTGGAAGAATCCATCCGTGCCTGGGACAAACGCGGCTGCTGGAATGACCTGGATGCAAAGACCGGCTATTATAGTATTGTTACCGAGTATCCCGACAAAGACGGAAAGATAACTAAGAATACAACGATCTTTTCCGGCGGGACCGTGCAATACAACAAAGTAAATGCGCTCTATGAAGCACTTTGCCTGGCCTACCGGATGACCGGAGACGACTGGTACCGGGTCAGGATGGAGAAAAGCGCTAAGTTCTGGCGCGCTCACTGGCGCGAGGACGGCAAACATGTGGAGTGGAATTATCGTGACCACTATTTGCCGGCAGACTACGAGGGCGGCGTGGTGGGTAAAGGTAAAACCAAAACCGGCGCCTGGGTTCATCGTAAAGGCGGGTATTACCGGCTCGATGTCCAGGCCGCGACTATGCTCTATGATGTCGGAATATTTTTTAAACAACCGGATATGGAAAAACTAATAAAAACCAATCTTGAATTTATGTGGCGGCAGGATACGACCCCGCCGACCTTTAAGAATATTAACGGAGTTTACGCTGCCACCGGAGTCAAATACAACTATGATAAAGGCTGGCTCTGGACAAGTTTAGCCCACTTTGATCCCAGGATACGGGACCTCTGGAAACTCTCCATTGAGAACTCGAAAAAAGGCTGGGTGCCGTGGAGCGACACGCTTGGATATCTTATTGAGATGTCCCAGCCGGTAAGCTGGGAGCCGCGCTATATTAAAGAGATACCGAAGAAATAGGCCCTCAACCTGCAGGGCCGGAAAGTAAATATTTTGAAGGAGGGTAAGAAAATGAAAAGAGTAATGTTTGCGGGCGCTTTCCTGATGTTTTTTATCGGCGGGGTTTGCCGGGCAGAAGCAGTAAAAGAGGGGTTTGAAAATGAGGAATGTCTAAAAGCCTGGAAGATTGACGGGGAAGTAAAGATAGTAAAAGACCAGTTCCACAGCGGCGAAAAATCCCTGTTGGTTCCGGTAAGTTCCTCGGCAGTCTGGCAGGTAAGTAAAGAAAATAAAACCGGTACGGTGTCCTTTTGGGTCTATGATTCAAGAGTGGGGCTGAAAAAAGGGAGTACCTATCAATTTGGTCCCTATTTTGGCGTGGTTAATACCGACGGCGAGAAATTTTCGCTGGCCTTTGAACAGAGCAAATCAGGGCGGCATATTTGGGGTGCCTACTATTATCTGTGTTCCACAAAAGAATACCTGTGGACCGACCTGGCTAAAACCTCCGGAAAAATAGAAAAGGGCTGGCATAAAATAAAGATAGAAATGCCGGAGTTAAATACGATAATATTTACACTGGATGAAAACAAACCCGAGGAGATTGACAAAGAAAAATCGCTGTTCACAAAAGGTTTTAGCGGGATAATCTTTGGGGCCGAAAAAGACGGCGCAGAAACTTTTTATTATGATGATATTGAGATAAATTTTAAAGAAGCGGTAAAGTAAACGGAAAAATATTAATGTTCCCCTAAATAAGCTTTCTTTATCCGGTCGTTTCCTAATAGTTTGTCTGCGGAGCCGGAAAGAATTATGCTGCCTGTTTCCAGAACATACGCGCGTCCCGCTATCTGCAAGGATTTTTTTGCATTCTGCTCGACTAACAATATCGTAATGCCCTGTTTGTTGATCTCCCGAATAATTTGGAATACTTTTTCCACCAGCACCGGTGATAAACCCATTGAAGGTTCATCAAACATCAGCAATTCGGGTTTTGCCATCAAGCCGCGGGCTATAGCCAGCATCTGTTGTTCGCCGCCGCTCAGGGTGCCGGCCGATTGGTTTTTTCTTTCCCGTAAAACCGGGAACAGGTTGTACATATTTTCCAGATCAGACTTTACTTTTGAGCCATCCTTCTCGGGAAAGGCGCCCAGCTCCATATTCTCCAGCACGGTTAATTTTGGGAAAACCTTTCTTCCTTCAGGAATTTGAATCACCCTTTTTCTCGCTATCTTCCAGGCTGGTAGTCCGCTGATTAGTTCGTCTTTGAATTTAATAGAGCCTTTTTGCGGCTGCAAAATCCCTGAAATGGTATTTATCAGGGTAGTTTTACCAGCTCCATTGGCGCCGATTATGGCCACTATTTCTCCCGGCTCAATGCATAAAGAAACCGCATTTAGTGCCGCAATCTTGCCGTAAGAAACCTGTATTTGATCTACTTCCAAGAGTTTTGTCATATTATTTTGTATGCGCTCCTCTTAAAACAAGCCCCCGTGAGAGCTTAGCTGCCGGCGGTTCACTTTCCCAAATAGGCTTCAATTACCCTAGGGTCTCTCTGGACCTCTTCAGGCCTGCCTTCGGCTATCTTCTCGCCGTAGTCCAGGACCACTATTCTGTCTGAAACTTTCATTATCACATTCATCTGGTGTTCAATGATAATTATCGTAATATTTTTTGATCTAACCTTGTAGATAAGTTCCATTAATTCATTGCACTCCTGCATATTCATTCCTGCCGTCGGTTCGTCCAGAAGGAGGAGTAAGGGTTCTGCCGCCAGAGCCCGCGCAATCTCCAATCTTCTTTGCGCGCCGTAAGAAAGATTTTTTGCCAGCTGGTTTCCTTCTTTAAGCAAACCAATAAAATCAAGGAACGATCTCGCACTTTCGGTTATTTCTTTTTCCTCCTGCTTGAAAGTACCGGTTTGCAGCAATGATCCCGTTAAGCCGGATTTGGTCCGGCAATGTCTGCCGACCATAACATTTTCCAGCACGGTCATATTGGAAAATAAACGGATATTTTGAAATGTCCGGGCTATACCCAAAGAGGTAATTTTATGGGGTGCAACCCGGTTAATGTTTTTGCCGGTAAAGAAAATTTCACCTTTATCGGGAGTATATACACCGGTGATTAGATTAAAAAGGGTGGATTTGCCCGCGCCGTTGGGGCCTATCAGACCCAAAACTTCGTTAGCATTAACCGTAAGATCTATGTCTGAGACTGCTTTTAAGCCGCCAAAATGTTTAGAAACCGAATTTATCTGCAATAACATTTAGTCATCCTTTGAATGTAATTCTGCGGCGCGTCTTTTTGAGGGCAATAAGCCTTCCGGGCGGAAGATAATTACCACAATCATTATTATCCCGAATATAAGCATCCGGTATTCGACAAATTTTGTTCCCAGTACCGGCCGCAAAATCTCGGGAACGCCCACCAGTAGGAGCACCCCTAAGACTGCGCCGGCAATGTTTCCCATTCCGCCTATTACTATCATCGAAACCAGAAGTATCGATTCCCAGAAGGTGAACATTTCCGGTGAAATAAATCCTATCCAGTGGACATATATAGCGCCGGCTAAGGCACCGAACATACCGCTTAAAACAAATGCGAGAGATTTAACCTGCGGTATATTTATACCGGATAATTTTGCCGCTAATTCATCCTCACGGATTGCTACCAGAGCCCGGCCGATACGCGAGTGCTCCAGCCGGTAGCTTACCAGAATGGTACAGATTAGAAAGAAAAGTATCAAATAATAGAATTGAAGGTCATTTGTAAATTTTAAAGAAAACAGGTTTATTTCTGAAATTTTTTCACCTACACGGGGTAAACCCTTAGGACCGTTGGTCAGCCAGTCAAAGTTATTTGCTATCAACCGGAAAATTTCTCCGAAGGCCAGGGTAACAATAGCCAGATAATCACCCCGTAAACGCAGGACGGGTGCGCCTATCAGATAGCGGATAAAACCGCCCAGAAGTAAACTTATAGGGAGAGTTATCCAGAAGGACAGGCCCAAGATGCTTAGCAGTGCCGCCGTATATGCGCCGATAGCGCAAAATGCCATAAATCCCAGATCCAGCAAACCCGCAAAACCCACTGTAATATTAAGTCCCACACATAAAATGCAATAAATTCCGACCAGCCCGGCCACATGTATGGCGTAATAATTACCAAAGTTATAGCCTATTAAGGGTGCTATGATCAGCAGGAACAAAGTAATCAGCCATTTCATATTTTTTCCGTAACCTCTTCGCCGAAGATTCCGGCAGGTTTAAAAAGAAGCACAAGTATCAGAATTATAAAAGCAAAAACATCTTTATTCTCGGAGGAAATATAGCCGGCCGCCAGTGCCTCGGCTATCCCGAGTATGAACCCGCCGACCATGGCGCCTTTAATGTTCCCGATTCCGCCCAGCACAGCGGCCGTGAAAGCTTTTATACCCGGCAAAAAGCCCATATTGTATTTTACACTGCCGTAATACAGCCCGTTCAGCACTCCCGCTATTCCGCCCAGGCCTCCGCCGATTATAAAAGTCAGGGAAATGACCGTGTTGACATTGATACCCATTAATTGGGCAACTATATGATTTTCGGCCGTGGCCCGCATCGCCTTACCCAGTCTGGTTTTTGTGATGAATATAGTAAGGATGAGCATCAGAAAAACGGCTAAACCAAAGATGAAGAGCTGCAGGGAGCTTATCTGGATGCCTAAAATATAATATTGCACTATGGGTAATTTTTCCGGGTAAGGTTGGGAGGACGCACCCGCAGTCAGCATGATAAGATTCTGTAAGAATATTGAGACGCCTATAGCGCTTATCAGAGGCGCAAGTCTTGAAGCATGCCGCAGCGGTTTATAGGCAATTCTTTCCACCACAACGGCTAATAAGCCCGCCCCAAGCATGGAGATAATAAATACGGCTAAAAAATACGCAGGGAGAAAGCCGGGAAGGAATACCGGCAGTGAGGCAAGCACCCAAAATCCTATATAAGCCCCGACCATAAAAATCTCGCTGTGCGCGAAATTAATCATTCGCAGTATGCCGTATACCATGGTATAGCCCAGGGCAAACAGGGCATAAATGCTTCCCAATGTCAAACCATTGACCAGTTGTTCAATGAACATATTTTATTGCTGCTCCGG
>CAIYPD010000017.1 GCA_903928075.1 Candidatus Firestoneibacteriota bacterium | reverse complement strand
TCGAGATCCACCCTATCTATTCCAGCCTCGAAAAGATATCTCGCGGTTCCCGATGCCTCGATACAAATCAACGGGCCAGGCACCCTGCCTGAAAATGCGCCAATAAGTTCACGCAGTTTTCCCACAAAATGTCTTTTGGCCTTTGCCGCGCAACTTGTGCGGGGAATTAAATTTGGAGAGCCGGCAACTGTCGTCGCAGGCCAGTAAAGTTCTAGCCCCCCGTATTCACACATGAACAGAGTGCCTTCAAAAAGGGCACCTGCGGACTCAAGAGTTTCCCGCAGTTCATTCCAGTCGTATTTTGCATAGTCTTCCCTGATAACCCCGTCCAAACGGCTCCACATCTCGTCCATTACAAAACTGATTCTGTGTTCTTTACAGAAATCAGCAATTTGTTTCACCCGTTCCAAAGACCACGATCCACCAAAAAGAACTGTATAGTCACCCAGCTTTTCAGAATGAATCGCCTTAAGTGTTTCCAAGGCATGTCCACCCTCACTCATTCCTCCGACTTTAATGTGCTTCATAATATATTCTTCCCTTATATTTTATCTCGTATTCTGATTCTAAAATATTTTAAACCAAATTTAAAATTGTTTTATTTCGTTCATCAGTGCCCTATCCGCCACAGATCCCATTCGGCAACAACGTTGAACGCATTCTGGTTCTTCCCTTTCAAATAGAGCCAATGGCGCACTCCGTTCCATCGCCGCTCCGGCGGACGCTCCCACCACGGAGTTTCAGGATCCGCAGGCTGATCGGAAATGATCGACGGTGCGCCCTGGGTTGCAATGAAATTAAAACGGAAAGTGTCACCGGCGCGAATATATGAATCTTCGTCCGTATCATCCTTGAGCATTATACGCAAAGGCACGGCAAGCATGATCGTGTATCCCTTTTCTGTGCGTTCAACCGCATGGCGGAACACCGTGCCCGGAAAATTCTGTTCGTAAGGCATGACGGCTTTACCAAACGCCATAATCGAAATCTCAAACGTCTCACGCAGATGGGCGAACGGATCCATTTCCATCCGTTTTTGTCCGGCGCCAATGAGGAATCTGCCGCAATCGTTCAGCCAAAAGCAGGCAGGATCTGGAGATGGATATATTTCATCTGTTTCTATTTCCGCTAGAAAATAGAGAATATCACCTGCATGCATTGCCTTCAACGTAGCCGCAAAATGCTCCGTACCGGAAAATTGCGCCTCATCATAATGCGTTTGAGGCGTTAATCGAAGCGCTTGCACGTGATCCCATACCTCCTTTTCAGGCACGCCATTGACGACAACGGGGCACATGCGTGCAACAGAATACCCAACAGCCGGTTTTTCCACCCGGAGCTTTTCCTTCTTTGGCGCGCATGTCGGTGTCCGATCATATTCCAGCGCGACAACACTGACAAGCGGATCCGGCGATCTTTCCGGATGGCACTATGATTTGGAATGTTGATGACAAGGCGGTTAATGTGGCAGATCAGGGTCAATGGTATGATGCCATTGGCAATCTGACCTAGAGGTTTTCCCGTGCTCCTTTGCTTTAATTTAACGGGAC
>CAIYPD010000016.1 GCA_903928075.1 Candidatus Firestoneibacteriota bacterium | reverse complement strand
TTTAAAAATATTGGTTTTTTTAGCCATTTTTAATTTTTACCGGAAAAATAATCCGGACTTCCTCCCTTTGTTTTAAGTAAACTACTATGAACAGTGAAAAATGTGGTTAAGAAGCTTCAATCTTAACAGGCCGGCAAAATTGCCCTCAAACTGCTACAAGAATATACAAGATTTGCTATTTAAAGTCAACCTAAAAGCAAAATTTGCTGAAAAAAGCTGAGTTTTATATGAAAACTGTTGAGATTGCAGGTGAAATGACACTTTCGAGGAATTGGCTAGTAAGACCATTATTTGCATTTTTATCTTGAATAATCAAAACCCTCTGTTGAAACCGGATATTTCAACGCTCCCTTCTACTGTTTTTAATTTTGTAATTCGTAAAAACCCTTTTTATATATTATATTTTTAATACGGTCCGGGACGGCCGCTAAAACTTGCTGTCCCGGACCCTTAAAGCCCTTATCCTAACAAAATCTTCTGAAGACGGGACTTTGCTTCTTTCACATGGCTGTCAATTTCATCAATTGTTTTGGGTTTTGCCACCAGCCCTTGCTGTAACCAGATCTTGACCAGTTCTAATGCATTGTTCTGCAAATTCAATTCATTTGCTTTTCCGGCAAGCGGTCCTTTTTCAATTTTTTTCTCCAACCCGGGCTTTGCCGCAGTTTCGCTGCTCTTATTTATCCAGAGAGACCTTCCGTCCTTTGAAGGGGTGACTAAAAATTCCTGCTCCCCCTGCTCAAATTTTTTCTTACTAAGCAACTCTCTGCCGTCCGCGGCTTTGTAAATATAATACTTTCCACTGCCGTCCTTTTTCTCCCTCTCCTGCCTTTCTACTATCATTACCTTTTCCATCTCACCCCTCCATTAAAAATAGTTTATAATGTTTATAAAGTTTTTAAAGTTCATAATGGGAAAGTCTAAATCTCGGATTACGAATATTGATGCAAAAAGATACGTTTCCCGATTTTTTTACTTTACAAACATTACAAACCTTATTAACTTTACAAACTATTATATTTTTACTCACCCCTAAGTGAATGCTTTATTGTACGAAAAGAAAGGAAGATAAGCAAGGCTATTCTTGTTTATTACCGGAGGGAAATTTTCAGCAGAACTTCGTATTTAGCGCTTTGGCTTTAGTGTTTTTAAGTTATCGCAACCATCCGATCTATTGCTCTTTTGGCTTTTAGACGGATGTCTTCCGGAACTCTGACTATATTCTTCATATCCTGAAGAGCCCAGAGGACTTTTTCGAGTGTATTCTTCTTCATATTGGGGCAGATAGCTTCGGCATTGGCGGGGTAAAAACTTTTTCCGGGATTTTCTTTTGCGAGCCGGTAAAGCATCCCCGGCTCCGTTGCCACAATAAACTCCTTAGCTATATTTGACTTTGCGAATCTCAAAAAACCCTCGGTAGAACATACCTCATCGGCAAGCGGCCAGACATCGTTCCGGCATTCCGGATGTACCATTACCGGGGCTCCGGGATGTTTATTCTTTGCGGCTGCGATATGTTCCGGCAGTATTTTTGCGTGTGTAGGGCAGTAGCCATGCCAGAGCACCATTTTTTTGTTTAGCCGGCCTGAGATCCAGGCCCCGAGATATTTATCCGGTACAAAAATTATCTTTTCGTTTTTAAGTTTTTCCACAATTTTTAGGGCATTCCCGGAGGTACAGCAGTAATCAGTCTCTGCCTTAACTTCCGCGGAAGAATTGACATAGGTGACGACAAGATGCCCCGGGTGCGCGGCCTTAAGCGTCCTTAATTCTTTAGCATTTATCATTTCAGCCATCGGACAGCCGGAAGAAAGGTCCGGCAGAAGCACGGTTTTTTCCGGTGACAGAATATTTGCGGTTTCGGCCATGAAATATACGCCGCAAAATACAATTACCTTTGCGTCTGTTTTAGACGCTTCCCGGCTCAAACCGAGTGAATCTCCCAGAAAATCCGCAATGTCTTGTACTTCCGGCAACTGATAATTATGCGCCAGAATTACGGCTTTCCGGTCTTTTTTAAGTTTTTGTATCTCGCTAATCAACTTGCTGTCAGCTGTCATTTTTTATCTCCCGGAGCTTTTCCACTATCAAACCGCCGCCTATTACCCCGGCTCCTTTATAAAGCACCACGGCCTGTCCGGGTGTAATCGCCCACTGCGGTTTCTCAAACTCCACAATCAGACCCTTTTTGTACGGCCGGGCGGTGGCGTTCACCGGAATACTCCTGTACCTTATCTTTGCCGTAACCTTTATTTTGCCGGATATTTTTTTTACTCCGACAAAGTTTATTTCTTTTGCATAAAGCCGGCGGCCGGTGACTTCCTCTTTTTTGCCGGCTACTATTATGTTATTTTTTTTATCAATAGCCGTAACATAAAGAGGTTCTTTCGCCGCTATCCCCAGGCCTTTTCGCTGCCCGATGGTGTAATTGATTATTCCACTGTGGGTACCGAGAATTTTACCGCCGGCATCCACAATGTTCCCTTTTTCAGAGTTCAAACTGAAATTTTTCTTTAAATATCCGGCATAGTCATTATTTGGTACAAAACATATTTCCATGCTTTCCGCTTTTTCGGCCACCGCAAGGCTGTATTTTACTGCAAGAGCCCTTACCTCTTCTTTTTTTAACCGCCCAAGAGGAAAAAGTGTTTTTTTCAGTTGTTGCTGAGTTAAGGAATAGAGTGCATAAGCCTGGTCCTTTTTTGGATCCAGCCCTTTTTTTAGCTGGTATCTTTTTGCAGTTTTGTTGTAGGAAACCCGGGCGTAATGACCGGTGGCCAAAAAGTCCGCTTTCAAGGCAATCGCCTTTTTAAGCAGTGTCCCGAATTTAATGTGAAAATTACATTTAATGCAGGGATTGGGCGTCCGACCTGCCGCATATTCTTTTAAAAAATCCCCGATAACAAATTTCGAAAATTCTTTTGTAAGGTTAATTGTATAATGCGGTATGCCCAGTTTAAAAGCTACTTTTTTTGCGTCAAGGACAGCTTCGGCCGAGCAGCAGTCGCCGTACCGTAAGCCTTCTTTCAGGTCAGGTACCAGCTTAAGCGTGATGCCTATAACTTCGAAACCCTTTTCTTTTAAGAGCGCGGCTGCAACCGAACTGTCAACACCTCCGCTCATAGCCACAACTACCCGCTTTGCCCCAACCTTCATCATTTTCCTCAATTTATTATTTTCTTTTCCGGCTTCAGACCTTCTCTTGCCAAACCTCTAAACATCCAAACATCCGACCTTCCGTCCTACTTCAGTTCTTCCGGAAGTTCATGTTCACAAGCCTCATCGTGCCCGGCTTCTGTTTCCGGCAATCCCAGGCCTTTGCCCGTTGTTTTTTTCAAATAATCATCTATAGCTCTTTTAAGTGCCTGTTCTGCGAGTACCGAGCAGTGCAGTTTAACTTTGGGCAGGCCGTCCAGCGCGTCCACAACTGCCTGATTTGTCAGCTTAAGGGCTTCCTGCAGGTTCTTTCCTTTTACAAGCTCCGTAACCATACTGCTTGTTGCAATTGCGGCGCCGCAGCCAAAAGTCTTAAATTTGGCATCGGTGATAACATTATCTTTTACCTTAATGTATAACTCCATAATATCCCCGCAAACAGGATTGCCTACATGCCCTATTCCGTCAGGCTTATCCATCTCTCCCACATTCCGCGGATTCTTAAAATGCTCCATGACTTTACTGCTATAATTTTCCATAATACCCCCTATAAAAATAAGTACAATCTACAAAGTACAAGGTACAAAGTTAAAGCCAAAAAGAAAGTGTGAAGCATTGGTTCTTCTGTTACTTCGTACTTCGTACCTTGTACTTTGTACTTTTCTTTAAAACGGCATCCCTATTTTCTCAGCAGTTTTCTGAATATTTTTTATTCTTCTGCTTAAAGTCGGATGCGTGCTCAATAGATTTACCATAAAACTTTCTTTAAAGGGATTAGCAATAAATAAGCTGGCAGTCGAGGGTGCGCCGCCCGAGAGCGGAGCTTCTTTCGCATAGCCGTGTATCTTTTCAAGAGCGGAGATCATACTTAAAGGCCGGTTAGTAACGGTTGCCGCGCCGCTGTCAGCTTCATATTCCCGCGCTCTGCTTATGGCCAGCTGAATAAACATCGCAACTATCGGCGTAAGTATAGCAAGCACAAGGAGGACTAAGGGATTACTTCCTTCCTCATCATCGCCGCGGCCCCCCCCGCCAAAGATGGCAGCAAAATAAGCCAGGTTGGCCAGCATGGAGATTGCAGAAGCAATTCCTGCGGCGAGAGTAGCAATCAGAGTATCGCGGTGTTTTATATGAGAAAGTTCATGTGCCAGGACCGCTTCCAACTCATGCTTTGCCAGGAGTTTCATTATAGAAGGACTGACGGCAACCGCAGCGTTTGCCGGGTTTCGTCCCGTGGCAAAGGCATTAGGGGTTTCCATATTTATAATATACACTTTAGGCATCGGTAGCTCCATCCGGGAGCAGAGGTTTTTCACCATACTTACTAGCTCGCGTTCCTCCCCATCAGCAACCGGTTTGGCTCCGTACATGGACAAGACTATTTTATCGGAAAACCAGTACATAACAAAGTTCATCAGCATACCAATTACAAAAGCTATAACTACGCCGGTCTTCCCGCCAAAGAGTCCGCCAAAAAGCATAAAAAGCCCAATCAGCGCAGCCAGTAAAATAGTCGTCTTTAACGCATTCATATACTATCTCCTTTCTCAAGTTTTTCGCCTTAACCTTGTCGTCTTATCCTGCGAAGCAGCCCGCCTCAGGAGGGTTGTCATCTTGTTTTACTGTA
>CAIYPD010000015.1 GCA_903928075.1 Candidatus Firestoneibacteriota bacterium | reverse complement strand
CCGCCGCCCGCCGCGCCGCCCTTAATACCAAAGACCGGCCCGAGTGAAGGCTGCCTTATGGCAGTTATAACTTTTTTACCTATTTTTGCGAGACCCAGCGAAAGGCCTATAGTAGTTACGGTTTTACCTTCCCCGAGAGGAGTAGGAGTAATAGCCGTAACATCAATATATTTACCTTGAGGCCGCGCTTTCACCCGGTCTAATAGTTCAAGTTTTATTTTTGCTTTTACATCACCATAGAGTTCTATCTCTTCTCTTTTTATACCTATTTTTGCCGCTATATCCGTAATAGGTTTTAACTTAACAGCCTGGGCAATATCAATATCCGAAGGTACTTTAACTTTGTTTACTTTCATAATTCCCCCCTTTAAAATATAATAACTAAGTTAAAAAACTAAAGCAGTAATATTTTCTTTGAATTGATTCTTAAAATATACTTCAACGATAGTTAGACCTTAAAAACTTTACAAACCTTATAAACCTTACGAACTTCGTTCTTAGTATTCATCCGGTAATTCTTTTAACTGTGCATAGGTAAAGACCGGACCGTCCTTGCAAATATAAATATTTTTAACATTGCACCGGCCGCACTTACCCAGACCGCACTTCATTCTCATTTCAAGAGTTGTTACTATCTGCTCCGGAGTAAAACCGAGGTCAAGCAGTTCTTTAAGTACGAACTTTATCATAATCGGCGGACCGCAGATAATCGCCACCGAATCAGCAGGTGACAGGTGTACCTCTTTTAACACAGTAGGGACAAAACCGACTTTATGTTTCCAGCCTTCGGCACCTTTATCAGCGGTAAGTATTATTTCTGTATCTGGCACTTTTTCCCAGTCAGAGAACCGGTCTTTATAGCAGATATCCAGAGGGCTCCGGGCCCCGTAGAGAATTGTTTTTTTCTTGAAATCCTTAAAAGTATCGAGTGCAAACTCGATGGGCGACCTTAAAGCCGCCAGGCCCACCCCGCCGGCGATGTAAAGAAGGTTTTTACCTTGCCACTTATCAAAGGGGAACCAGTTACCATAAGGCCCTCTTATCCCGACAATAGCACCCGCTTCAAGTTCATGTATCGCTTCGGTCACCTGGCCGACTTTTCTTATGGAACATTCTATAAATTCATTCCGAGTCTGCGGATTTGCAAAAGTAAAAATAGTCTCACCTACTCCAAAAATATCAAGAATTAGGAACTGACCGGCCTTCCAGGAAAAAGTTTTCCTTACCCCGGGATCCAGCAATTCAAACTTATAACTCTTAATGTCTACGGTCTCAACCTTAACTTCGACCACCTTTGCAAGATGAGGTTTATATATATTCTCCGCCACTATACACTCCTATCATTTAGTTGTTTGTTTTTTTGCTAAACTTCTAGCCATCCGACCATCCGAGCCCCTGTTACCGTATTTCCTCAATAACCTTCCTGATATCAATACTCACCGGGCAGGCTTTTATACAGCGGCCACAGCCCGTACAGAGTTCTTCCTTGAAATTATCCACATGATAGTTAAACTTATGCATAAACCTCTGCCGGAATCTTTTCTTGGTATCGGTCCGGGGATTTACTCCGCCCGCCATCCGTGTAAAGAGTTCATTCATACAGGTATCCCAGCTTCTCACCCTGACCGAGTTAATATTATCAAAAGCTTTTTCGGTAATATCAAAACAGTAGCAGGTTGGGCAGACAAAAGTACAGGCCCCGCATTTAACACAGGGCAGATGCACGGTATCCCAATAAACCGATTCAAACGCCGGCTCCAGTTTGCGCTTTACTTCAGCCAAATCGAGTTTCTTTGCTATCTTTTTCTCGGCTTCGGCTTTAAAAGTCACCTTGGCCTCTTCGTCGGCCTTTGAGGCCTCAGTAAAATATTTGGAATTATCGCCTATAAGTTTTCTGCCTTTGTCTGTGATACTCTCCGCCAGGTATTTACCGTCTTTAATATTAGTCAACAGGACATCACTGCCTGTTTCATTTACCGGACTGCCTTTTGTAAAGGAAGTACAAAAACAGGTACTTTCGGGCTTTTCGCAAGAGATACATATTATTGTGGTCTTTGCTATTCTTTTTGTGTAATATTCGTCAACAAAATTACTCCAGTTAAACAACTTACCTATAATATCAAAACCTCTCGCATCACACGGCCGGCAGCCAAAAATAACCGTTTCTTCGGGTTCGGGTCCGTCTTCAATGGTAACTCCGCTTTTATTTCTTTTAATTTTGAAGAAAGTTTCTGATTGCAGATATACCTTGTCTTTTGCCGTAGTATGGGTCAATAGAGCATCTCCATGCCATTCTGAGGAGGAAGAGAGCTTGCCAAAAAGCACGGTGTCTTCTGCGTCTTTTTTGGGAGCAAAAACCGCTTTCAATTTTATCAGGTCAGTAAGCAGGTTCTTTATGTTTTCTTTTGTTATTAAATAAGCCATAAGCTCCTACAAAATATCAGATTCGGAATCAGCTTCATTATAAGTTGAAAGTGGAGGTAATACATCCATATCGGCGCCGCTCTCATAATTAAACAGCTCTTTAGCGTCTTTAGCCAGCTTCTTAGTAAGCAGAGTCAAAGGTATATTAACCGGACAAGCCGTATCACAGGCCTTACAATCCGTACAGCGGCCGAAGACATGCTGCATCCGGATCATATGAAACAGCTTATTTTCTTCCGCATCAACATTTTTATTAAGATACTCCGGCATGGTTCTGTTTGCAAAACAATCCGGACAATAGCAGACCGGGCAGACATTGCGGCAGGCATAGCAGCGGATACATTTTTCAAACTGCCGGTTCCAGAACTCCGCTTTCTCTTTAGAACTCTTTTTTTCAAATTCCACTACATCGAGAAAGTTCTTAGGGGCCGCCGAATCTTTTCCGGTTCCGACGGTAAAATCCGCGCCTTTCGGTTGTTTTACCCGGCAATTCTCGCACTTTTCCAATTGCTTTCCGGTTTTTTTATCAAGAACACCTTCACAGGCAACGCCGATAACAACAACATTTTCCCGGCTAAACTGCTTTTCTTTAATGAGTTCAAAAACCGTGGCGATATCGCAGCCTTTGCATACAACTGCGAGCTTATTCTTTTTAAATTTTGTGAGGTAAAGACCGAGATTATTTATGCAGTATTTGTTAAATATAAGTCTTGCCGTGTCATTTGCGTCCTGTACAAATGCCGGTCTGGTTGACAACTCGTCATAGGCCTTCTCGTAGCCGATAGCCCAGTCAACTTTCTTTTCGGCCAAAAGTTTTTTTATTATTTCCTGTAATTCTTTATCCATTATCCTTCCAGTCCTTTACTTCTGCGTAAACTTTTTTTACAACTTCGGCGAATTTCTTGCCTTCGGAGGCCGAGACCCAGCTTGCGTGAAAACGCCTCCGGTCTACACCAAAATGTTCCAACAGACTTTTTAAATGCGGATATCTTCTGCGCCAGTAAAAATTACCTTCGGTATAATGGCAATCCCCCGGATGGCACCCGGAAACTAAAACTCCGTCCGCCCCGTTATGGAAGGCCTCTATGATCATCATAGGATCCATTCTGCCTGTGCAGGGAATCCGTATTACCTTGATATTAGAAGGGTAGATATTACGCCCGAGCCCCGTCATATCTGCGCCGGCGTATGAACACCAGTTGCAAAGAAATCCGACTATGTTTATTTCTTTAACTTTGCTCTCCACCATTTTCTCCTAACAAAATCAACTGAAGTTTATCAGTAATTAGCAATTAGCTATTAGTAATCGGCATTGTTGCCGTTTCCACCTGGCTTAGAATCTGCCTTTCAGAAAAGCCTTTCAGATCTACGGCTTTAGAGTAGCAGGCCCCGACACAAACGCCGCAGCCTTTACAGACACTTTCTAAAACTTCGGCCACATGCCGCACTTCACCTCTTTTTACTTCTTTATCTTTCATCTCGATTGCCGAGTAAGGACAGACATTATAGCAAGTTTCACAGCCGGAACAGGTCAGCTGATTTACGCCGGCAATTAACGGTTCTACTTCCATTTTTTCTTTGGCAAATATTGCGCAAACCTTAGCGGCCGTTGCGGAAGCCATAGCTACCGTATCAGGGATATCCTTGGGCGACTGGCAGCAACCGGCAACAAAAACTCCGGAGATTGCCGTTTCAACCGGCGCAAGTTTTGGATGGAGTTCGTTATAAAAACCATATTGATCAGAAGACATATGGAAAAGCTGGGAAAACTCCTTCGCGCCTTTTCTGGGTTCAAGACCGTTTGCCAGAACAACCAGATCGGCTTCTATTTCAACCTGGGCTCCGGACAAAGTATCGGCGCCTTTGACCAGCAGTTTATTACCGCGTTCGTAGATCTTCGAAACCCGGCCCCTTAAGTAGACGACCCCGTAATCGTTCTGGGCGCGCTGGACAAACTCTTCGTAATTCTTCCCCGCAGCCCGGATGTCTATATAAAAGACATAGGATTGGGTTTCGGGATAGTGGTCCTTTAGCAGCATGGCTTGCTTCGCGGTATACATACAACAGACCCGCGAGCAGTAAGGCCGTTTTTTTGATTCATCCCGGGAGCCAACGCACTGTATAAATACCACATTCTTAACTTCTTTTTGATCCGAAGGCCTGACTACATGCCCTTCGGTCGGCCCCGAAGAACTGATAAGCCGTTCAAACTGCAGACTAGAGATAACATCTTTGATCTCTCCGTATCCGTATTCTCCGTAAGACGAATGGTCATAAATATCAAAACCGGTAGCAACAACCACCGCGCCGAATTTTTCCGTAATTAGCTCGTCCTGCTGCGTATAGTCGACGGCACTTGTCGGACAAACTTTTTCGCATATTTTGCATTTTCCGGTCAGGAAAAATGTGCAGGTCTCCCGGTCAATAACCGGGACATTGGGTACAGCCTGAGGGAAAAGCGTATAGATAGCTTTTCTTGGACCGAGCCGGCCGTCGAAATCTGAAAGCGATTTTTTATTGGGACATTTTGTAACACAGACTCCGCAGCCGATACATTTGGAATTTACCGACTTGGCCTTCTTTTTTATCTTTACCTCAAACTGGCCTATGAAACCGCTTACTTCAGTAACTTCGGCGTAGGTGAGCAGGGTAATATTTTTGTCCTGGGAAACTGCGACCATTTTAGGAGTCAATATACAGGCAGAACAGTCCAGAGTGGGGAAGGTCTTGTCCAACTGTGCCATCCGCCCGCCGATAGAAGATTCTTTTTCTACAAGCACAACTTTGTAACCGGCGGCAGCGATATCTAGCGCGGCTTGAATACCCGCAATACCGCCGCCTATTACTAATGCTCTTTTTTCTATGGGCGCAAACATTTTAGTAAGTACTTCACTTCGTCTTACTTTCGAAACAGACATTTCCATGAGCTTCATGGCTTTTTCTGTTGCCAGCTCTTTGTTATCACTGTGCACCCACGAGACATGCTCTCTAATATTGGCCATCTCCACCATATAAGGATTCAGACCCGCTCTTTCAAGAGTATTTCTAAAGGTTAACTCATGCATTCTCGGAGAACAGGCGGAAACAACAATACGGTCCAGATTATGAGTTTTGATGGCATCTATTATGGTATTTTGCCCGGGATCCGAGCACATAAATTTGTAGTCAACCGCAACCTTGACCCCGGGTAAGGACTCGGCGTATTTGGCCACACGGGAAACATCAACAACCCCGGAAATATTAGTGCCGCAATGGCAGACAAAAACTCCGATTCGGGCCATTATAATATTCCTTTTGCTTTAAGCAAGGGCTTTGGATTAATAAAATGCTTATTCAACATCAAGTCCATAGAATTATACCCGAGAGCCAGACCCAGCACCTGCGTAAAATAGAGCACAGGGATATTCAGCTCTGTTTTTATTAATTTTGCTATCTCCGGCTGTCTCGCATCAAGATTACTGTGACACAAAGGGCAGGCAACCATCACCAGATCGGCTCCGCAATCCTTTGCTTCTTTTAGAATATCACCGGAGAGTTTCCGCGCAATTTCTGTTTTTGTAAGAGAAAAACCCGCGCCGCAACATTCAGTTTTGTAATACCATTTTACCGGCTCTGCGCCGAGAGCTTTTACAAGATTATCCATGAGCATGGGATTTTCAACTCTGTCATTTACGCAAACTTCCGCCGGCCGGGTCATCAAACAGCCGTAATAACAGGCTATTTTCAGGCCTTTAAGTTCTTTTTTAATTTTTGCTTTAATATTTTCTATGCCATATTGTTCAATTAGTATACGGGTAAGGTGCATGACTTCGGTCTTACCGTTGTATTTTTCGCCTATTACTTCTTCAACTTCTTTTTTAAGTTTTGGATCTTTTTCAATGTGAAGATGCGCCATCTTTAAGCGTGAGAAACAGGCCGAGCAGGGCGAAGTAATGTTTAAACCTTGTTTTTCAGCCCAGACAAGCGATTTTGCGGGTAAGGCAGCGGCTGTAAGCTCGGAAGTAATATGCGCAGTGGTGGCACCGCAGCAGATCCAGTCCGGAATTTCAACCAGATCTATTTCCAGGTCTTCACAGACCAGACGAGTGGAGATATCATATTCTTTTGCGGTCGAAGAAAGTGAACAACCCGGAAAATAAGCGACTTTAAGCATTTTTTTCGTAGATCCTTTCCCTGTCTTTCTTTCGTATCAACTTGAACATTCTGATATTTTTTATCAGTTCAGAGGGATTGTAGAAAAGGTGCGGAATAAAATTGATCTTCCCTTTAATAATCATCTTTAACCCCATAGGGTAAATATCCTTAAGCGGATGCAAGGAAAGTAAATTATAGGCACCAATCAGCCCAAGTTCATATATCTTTCCTGTAAGCTCTATTGATTTAAGAAAAATCCAGTCAAAAATGGGTATCTCATTCTCGGAGAGTTTGTAGCTGCCGGCTTGCGCCATGATTTTAAGGGTATCCATAACTTTGGCAATATCTATCTCTCTTGGACAGCGTGTAGTGCAGGTTTCACAGGAAACACAATACCAGGAAGTATTTGAGGACATAACCTGATCGTGCATACCCAGCTGGACCATCCTCATAATCATACTCGGCGGATAATCCATAGCATAAGCAACGGGACAGCCGGCGGAACATTTTCCGCATTGGTAGCAATTAGATATCTTCTGCTGGCTTAGATTTTCAACATCCTTTCTAAACCCTTCTGCTATGTTTTTTAATTGGAGCTCATATTTCACTTCTAACTCCGGCCAAAATATTTAAAAAGCTTTAAAAACCTTGTCTATTATAACATTGAGGTGAAGGGAAATCAAATAGAATGATATTTTCTTAATTAGCTATTTCATACCAGAGTGTTTTATATTCAGGGCTTATTTTAAATGATGTTTTACCTGACTCCGTAACTTTTACGGGTACATTAGTTTTTCTTTCACCTTCCTCGTTCAGGGCCCATACTTTAAAACTTTTAAAGGTTTTTATCGATATCTCAGCGTTTATTCCTTCACAAAGTGCAGGGGCTTTTCCCCAGGCCCGGCCCACCGAGTTTTTTTCCATATCTTTCCATTTAAGACCAGTGTTTTCTATGTAGCCGGTTGCGGTTATAAGAGTACCTTTTTCCTGTTCCGTAATAGTGATAGCGCACCAGCCGTCCTGCAGGGTTTTTCCGGCGTCTATTTCATACTCTCCCAGAGTATACTTATTCCCTCCCGCAAAGCCGATTACGCCCTTGCTTTTAGGGCTATTTATTGTGACCACGCCGTGCGTACTGTCTTTTAAATCCCAATTTAACTCGCCGGTATCTGAGGTAAAGGCCTTAAGATCAAAAGGTTCAATTACAGGTTTAAAATCTACGTCGGGAAACTTTACTTTTTCCGTCGCAATGGAGACGGCTTTAAGAAGAGAAGTTTCCGCCGGCACACCCGCAGTTTCTGTGCTTACTTTTATCCAGGAGGACATCGTCAAAAGATTTTCAAGTTCTTCTTTCTTTCCTATTTTGACAACGACGCGGTCTTTCGCGGGAGAAACATCTCCCCTCTTAAACAGAGCCATTGCCGGTAATAGTGATACCATCTTCACGGGATGCTGGTCTATATCAAAAAAACTTGTAAAATACCCGGTATCCCAGTTATTTTTCCGGTGCGAGTAAGCAAATGCGTAAATAGCGTCCCAATCCTGAAAAGCCGCATAAGCGGAAAGTAGCAGAAACCCCTCTCCGGAAAAAGTATTAGGCGCCGGATTGTTAAATTCAGTTACTGCAAAAGGCATACCTTCAATACGCCTCGAAGCAAGAGCCGGTATTACTCCTCCCCTGGAATTTACCATAGAATTATTCTTAACCTGCCAATTTTCAGGATCCCACGGTTTACCGGGAAATTCCGGATGCTGCCAGTAAGCATGCGTGTCGGCGGCATCAAGTTCGGCCATTAAATTCGGCGTTGAATAGCCTATAGCTGTACCTATCACGACAGCTTTAACTTTCAGTTCATTTTTTAAATACTTTGACATTCCCTGCCAGTAAGCATCCTCGGTTTCCAGCAGGAATTTCAGCCAGTCCTCTTTTTGTTTTATTGTGGCCGTATTTTCTGCTTTCTCGCAAACAGGAATATCTGATTTTTCCAGGGAAGCTTCGGGGGCAAGCCCCAGATTCCCGCCGGATTTAAGCGAAACAGCCGCAAAGGAATATTCGTTTAGCTGTCTTCCCAGCGCGCCAAAATTTATTCGCGCATTCAGGTCTTCTTTCTCTGCGGTAAATCTATACTCGAACTTTTTCCACTCAGCGGAAAGCACGGCTTTTTTTCTGAAGCCAAGATTATTCCAGGGAGAGTGACCCATCCCGAGCTCCGCAAATATTTCACAGGGTTTTTCCGATTTAGCCAAAAAAGAGAGCGTATAAAGCCTTCCGGGATGCACTATGAGACCCGGCTGATTAAATTGTATATGCCACTCTGCCTTTCCCGGCCGTTCTACTTTGATTGCTATAGCTTTACTATTATCAAATTTTCCGGTTGGAACCTGACTAAAAACCGTTTTAGCGGCCGCGCCTTCGTGTTGTTCCAAAGTCCAGCCGCTTCTGCTGTCGCTAAAATCACCGTTAATTAAGAGTTCTTCGCTTAACTTTTCTGTCGAAGTGCCCCAGGCATTGCGTAATTTACCAGTATCGCGGTATTTTTCCTTAAGCCAGTAGTTCCATTTTTTCCCGAGCTCCTTTAAAAAAACTTCAGGTAGTTCATCAATCGCGCCGGTCAGCCAAGAAGACAGGAGGCCGTTCTCGTTATTTATTTCCACAAAAGCAGTCGCAGGATCTTCGCCGTAGGAAAGTCCCGTATAAGTATTCTTATGGGTCAAAAGTTTTAAGGCGTATTCCCGCTGTAACTCTGTCTCCTTTTCATAAAAGAAACCCAAAATATGGTTTTTTTTCCAGTCTAACTTATCTATTTCTTTGGGCAGGCCGTCGTTAGAATTAAAAGGCCTGGAGACCAGCAGATTTATATTATAATAAATTCCGTTTTCCTTTAATTTCGAGAGAAAATAATCCAGCCGGTCCAGCGCTTCCGGATCCAGTTCCCGGGTATTCTTTCCGGTTCGGCTTCGTATCCCGTTCGGGAAGGTTTGGTTGTCCATATGGTGAAACCGCACGCTGTTTATGCCAAATTTAGCCATGCGCTTGGCTATTTTTTCCGCGGACTCTTTTTCAGGAAAAGACGCCCCAAAACAAAAATTAACACCGAAAAATCTGATTCTTTCCTTGCCTGAGTAAAAATGCCCGTCCTTTCCCACCGTAACAAAACCTGCTTTTCCTGCAGGTTTATCCTGCCGGCCGCTAATATCGGTAAAAGTCACAGAAGCATCGTCCCATTTAACCGAAAAAGGAAAAAGTCCCTCTTCACTGCCATTGAGCCGGGAAATAATAGCAAAAAAAAGAAAGAGTGCACAGGCAAGAATACTAGCTTTCTTCAAGAGACCTTCTTAAAAGAGACTATAAGTTTTACTTTTTAACTTTGACTGCTGCGTCTTATCATACTCTTCGATAGTGGGAATTCTACTTCTTTTCCCATTTTAACAGGTCCATAACGGAAGAAAGCGTACTGTCCTCAAGTATTTCTTTTGTAAGCCGGTTTTCTTTTTCCAGAACATCCATCGCCCGGTTGGCATATTCGACCGCTTTTTCTTTCGGGATTACCATAATGCCGTCATCATCGCCCAAAATCCAGTCGCCGGGGAATATTTTGACTCCGGCTATGATTACCGGGACATTTATTTCACCGAATCCTTTGGGCTCGCCCGCATTTGACATAATAAGTTTCGAAAAAGCCGGAAATTTGAATTTTTTTATCTCTTCTGTGTCTCTTATAGCGCCGTTTATTACCACTCCTGCAATTTTCTTCCTGACACAACTTGTAGTGGCCAGTCCGCCCCAGACAGCAGGCCCTACCCCTGCGGCATCTATGACAATAACATCACCTGCTTCTGCTATATCTATAGCCTCCACAGGCTTTGCCCAGTCGCCCGGGTAAGTGCGGACGGTTACGGCTCTTCCTGCGAGTTTAAGGCCGTTTAGGACGGGTTTTAGCCCCTCTAAAGAGGGCATTCTGTGCAAAGCATCAGAAAGATTCGCCGTAGAAACCTGCTTAAGTATCCCGGAAATATCCTCTTCGCCGCCTCTTTTAAAGAGCCGGGTGCTCACCTTTTT
Organism: Candidatus Firestoneibacteriota bacterium; assembly: GCA_903928075.1. Classification (GTDB taxonomy): domain Bacteria; phylum Oederibacteriota; class D2-FULL-39-29; order D2-FULL-39-29; family D2-FULL-39-29; genus CAIYPD01. The sequence continues at coordinate 2,538 of CAIYPD010000015.1, read as the reverse complement.
CAAAGAAGTAAGGGCTTTTTTCATATCTGAGGCAGCTTTCCTGGCGTCTTGCGCTTTTGTAACAGCCCCGCCGACAATGACAATACTGGCACCCGCTTTTACAGCGTCAACAATATTTTCCGAATTTATACCACCGGCAACTGCTACAGGTATCTTAACCGCCGCCACTACCTTTTTCAGTATCTCAAAAGGTGATTTTCCACGCATTTGCATATCTATCGAAGTGTGAATCCCGATATAATTAACTCCGAGTTTTTCAACTTCGAGGGCTCTTTTTACCGGATCTTTTACATCTATCATATCAACAATAATTTCACAGCCGTAATTTTTAGCCGCTTCAACACACTCTGAAATAGTAGAATCGGAGGCCGCGCCTAATACATCAACTATTTTAGCGCCGGACTTAGCGGCAATTTCTACTTCTGCTCTGCCAGCGTCCATAGTCTTCATATCAGCAACAATGGTTTTTTCGGGAAATTCCTTTTTTAATGCGCGGATACAATTTAAGCCCTCAGCCTTGATAAGCGGAGTTCCTGCTTCAAGCCAGTCTGCACCGCCTGCAGCAGCTTCTTTTGCTGCTTTAAGAGCCCTGTGCATATCAACAAAATCTAAAGCAATTTGTAAAATAGGTTTTCTAAGCATAGTTTTTACCTCGGATTGTATTTTAACATGAAAATATGGTTAAGTCCATAAGGTTAATAATCAGGAATTTTATCAATTAGTGATATAGAGGGTATTACTTTTGGATAAATTTTAGAAACCAGTCGTTGTCTTTGCCTCCATATTCAAACGCCCCGATATCTATTCTTTTGCCTCCGCCTTCCGGGACTGGAAAAGACGGGTCACCTTTGTCAATTGCGGGACTGCCTTCTTTAAGGCGGTAATCACCGGCTTCAGGGTTTACAAATTTAGGGTCAATAAAGAGGCTGTTTTTATCAAACGCCGGATCTTTCTTAGGATAAGTATAATCAAAATTCTGAATATTGTAATCTATAACCGAACCCGGCTTACTGGACTCATCTATGCCTATCTGGCCGCTTCCGCCGCTTTTTTTCCCTTTGGAGTTACCATTGTTATAAAATATATTGTTTAACACGGTGGCGTGATCTGAGCCCCCGGTAATTATTATCCCGCCATAAAAAGATTCAGCAACGACATTATTCACAAAAGTAACATAATCGGTACCCCGTCCGGGTATTATGGCGTAAGCATGCGCGCCTCTGAAAACATTATTTTTAAAAGTTAAATGATGAATGTTGTTTTTGCCGTTCTTGCCGGTGTCGGAGCCCATAAACATCTGGCCGATATTCAAGCAATAATTTTTTTCTATAAGAATATCCGAAGCGTATTGGACACTCGGACTGACAGAAAAAGTCTGAAAAGCATCCAGGTGCGGATTACTTTTAGGAAATTGCTCCGGGTCAAGAAAGTCATGCAGAAAATTGTATCTTATGATATGACCGGCCCCGAATAGCCTGACTGCGTCTTCCCCGCCAACATTCTCGCCGGTTTCCGTATTGCAATTTGTGCCGCGGCTCACATCATTGCCTTCAACAAGCCAGTTCTCGCCCATAATATTTATCGCCGTTCCGGGACACCGGAAGAGTGTATTTCCTTTTATCAGAACATTTTTGCTGTCCTGGCTGTCACTCCTGATTCCGCCGTACCTGCCCTTGCCCGGATTTAAATCATGCATAAAGTTATTTATTATTTCCACAGAATCGGATTTTCTTAAGAATACTCCGGCAGTACCGGTAATAGCGGTTATTTCAAAATTCTCTATTCTGATAAAAGCAGCACCGTTAAAATCGAAACCTTTTGTAACGCTATTTTTTTCCGGATTTCCTGGGAAAGCAAAAGGTTTAAGCGGGTCAAATAGTTTAATTTTGTCGACATGCTTCTGGTCCGGTACAGAAAAACCTTTTATGGTTACTAAATTATCCTTTGTCCCTTTGGCGCTGATGGCGGTCCGGCCGTAATTCCCCGGCATAACAATAACCGTATCACCCTGCTTCGCAGTTTCAGCTCCATGTTGAATAGTAAGCCAGGGTAAATCCTTTGTTCCCGGGTTTATATCCTTAGCTCCGGCTTGGCGGCTATTTACATAGTAGGTCGCGGCGTTGAGATTGCAGGCAAGCAGCAGCAAGGCGGGTACGATAAACTTCATCATTTTGTGGCCTCCGTTTAAATGCGGGCGCTCTTTTAGCTACTGTCCGTATATTAGCAGAGGAGTATTATTACTTCAACAGTAATACTATTTTGCTATCTTATAAACATGAACCTGCCAGGGTTCAAAAATGTCTTTAAAAATACCTTTATCAGAAATTATAACAGAGCGGGCTTCACCGAGCACCTCGGCAATAGTTTCTCTTGATATACCGGTTAATTCAAATTTCGCGGCCGTTTTTCCGCTTCGCGTTGGCACGGCAAAAATATAGGTGTCACCTTTAAATTTCTTAATGCTTGTTTTTATAAAAGGTTCATTTCTGCCGGAAGAAACGGTCAGGCCGCCGGCTTCAGGGCTGTTAATAACAGGTG
>CAIYPD010000014.1 GCA_903928075.1 Candidatus Firestoneibacteriota bacterium | reverse complement strand
CGAAAGGTTTTAATTTAACGAACCAATCCCCTGTTTTTGGAGCCGTCTGTCCGGTATGGGTAACCGTACATGTTCCCAAAGCAGCCAAACCGGGCATATATCGGGGAGATTTGACAATTACAGCTAAAGGGGAGAAACCGGTAATGGCACCTGTGGAAGTGCGCGTTTTAGATTGGACGCTTCCGGACCCGCAGGATTACACCACATGGACTGAATTCGTCCAGTCACCGGACACTCTTACCGTGGAGTATGGAATAAAACCGTGGTCGGAAAAGCACTGGGAGATGATTGCCAAAACATTCAGTCTCCTGAATGAAGTAGGCAGCCGGGTAATTTATGTGCCGGTAATTGCTCAGAGTAATCTTGGTAACGAGCATGGAATGGTCTACTGGATCAAGGATGGAGAGAATAAGTATAAGTACGATTTCTCTATCATGGACAAGTATCTTGATTATGCTGAAAAATATATGGGCAAACCCAAGTTGGTTTGCTTCGTCGTCTGGGATGTTTATATGGGGAATAGATATGCGGAAAACCTGAATGATCAGGAAATCTTGAAGCTTTCTGGACGGTACGGATGGCTGGCTCTGAAGCCAGAGATGAGAAAGTATGATTACGATCCGGCTCGAATGACGGAGAAAGATCGGAAGCTCGCTCATGAAATCTGTGAGTATATGAGAGAGCCTTACGATTCTAAAAAACCAGTACCCGCCTGGGGTTACATTTCCTGTAGTCCCAAGACCTTGAAAGATCGTTTTGATGCCGTCAAAAGTTCTAATGCAGGACCGTTGGTGACAATGCTCGACCCTGTGTCCGGGAAATTGGAAGATGTTAAACTGCCGCGCCTAACCGAATCGGCCAGTATGGATCTCTGGAAACCCTTCTTTTCACAAGTCAAGGAACGGATGAAGAAACGCGATCTAGATAGTGTAACAACAATAGGCTTCGTTACGGATGTGCAACCTAACAAAGCGGATGTACAATTTTTACACGAGGCCTCAGGTGGACTGCCCTGGGTATCTCATGGCCATCCTTTGGCTAAAAATCTTTATGGCATTGAAAAGGTGGGATATGCCACATGGGTATGGGGCCCTGTGTTTTCCCAGGACACCGGTATGTTTGGTTGGAAGAACCCCCTGCTTGTTGCGCAATTCCAGCGTTTAATATGGCCGATAAAGGATCCGGCAGCACGCTGGCGCTATTGTGCCGAAGCTAACATCACGGGAGGGCAGCGCGGCATCGGGCGCATGGGCGCGGACTTTTGGTTTGCTCTCAAGGATAAAGAGGGAAAGCGGACCGGAACTATTAACGGAAGATACCCGGGAAGCACCTGGAGAAATCTTGAGATCTTAAATTTTTTCATGGCAGCGGGACCCGACGGGCCGGTGGGTACAAACAGTTTTGAAGCCGTCCGCGAGGGCGTGCAGGAATGTGAGGCCCGTATTTTTATTGAGAAAGCGCTGATAAATGAGACACTTAAGGCCAAACTTGGCACAGAACTGGCGGACCGTGCTAAAAATATTCTCGACGAGCGGATTTCCTGCATGTGGAAAGGATGCACTAATTTTCATTGTTCCGCTCCCTTAATGCCGTGGGGATATCCTGCGGATTACCACTCCTGGTTTTTGGCTCCCAGCACCTGGCAGGAGCGCTCAGAAAAACTCTATGAACTGGCGGGTGAAGTGCAGAAGAAAATTGGGTAAGTAATAGAATTATATAAGTCATTAAACTCCAAGAGGAGAAAACAGATGCCTAAGCCGCTAAGACCCGCGATTCTTCTTTTGCTCCTGAGCAGTATCGTTTTTTCGGCAGATGTCAGGATTGGAAAAAACATGGAATTTATCGTTAACGGCAAGCCGTTCTTTCCTCTGGAAGCCACGGGACAGTCCGTCACAAACCTTGATTTTCACAAGAGCCTGGGTATAAATGTGGTCGGAGACCTTTATGATAACTCAAAAAAAGGGGATATTAAGTATTGCATGGATCAGTGCGCGTCGAAAGGGCTGCTTACTGAATGGTCCGTCCCTGCTGATAAATATGATATGGTAAAGCAGTTCAAAGATCACCCCGCGCTTTTCACCTGGTGGCAGCCCGATGAACCGGATAATAATGACGACAAGGGCACCAAACATAAACCGGAGGATATCCAGGCTATATATAAAAAAATTAAAGCTGCGGACCCGAACCATCCCGTCGGGATCTGTTTTGGCTCCGGCTTTGCCGGAGGAAACCCACAGTCCCCCAACAGGTTCTACCCAGAGTATGTTAAAGGCGCCGATTTTGCGATAACCGATATCTATCCCTGTAACAGGGCTGAACTTGGACCGAAAAAGCTCAATGTCTATAAAAAAGGGATGAGCCAGCTGGCCAAGGCCACCAAAGGCGGGATGCCGACCGGCATAGCCGTGGAAGCTTCTTTTTTAGGCGCCGAAGGCGGTAGAAAGACGGAAGGTACCAGGTCTCCCAACGCTTATGAACTTAGGGCGGAAGTATGGATGGCGATAGTGCACGGTGCAAAGTATATATGTTATTTTACTCATAGCTGGACCCCGTCCTATGACGGTGCCAGGGTACCGCCGGACCTGCAGGCGGAAATGAAGGTCTTAAACAAAACTATTACCGACCTGACCACGGTGATACTCGGTGATGAATCTAAGGCCAATGTCAAATTTGAAGCCGCGAAGGATTCCAACATCGACGTTTCAACTATGGTGAGGGAAACCCCGGAACAACTCTATATTTTTACTTCAAATACAAAATACGAAAAAGGCCAAGCCGATTTTACGGTGGAAGGCGCGAAGGCGGTCGAGGTTGACGTTTACGACGAGAATAGAAAGCTAAAAATGGCCGGTGGCAAATTCTCCGATAAATACAAAGAATTCGAGCCCCACATCTATGTGGTAAGCAAGTAAGAAAAACGCCGCTACATAATAAGCTATTAAGACCATCGATTTTAATTACCCGTATCTGTGTTCAGATATATTTTACTATGGTGAAACACTGTATGCTTTTAAAGACTGGCAGCCCTATAAATATTTCATACCGGGTTTTTGCGTCTTGACAAAGAAAAAACAAGTGTTATACTTCTAGTAGAGGGTAACCGAGTAAGGGCTGCGCCGTTGTGCAGAGTAACAGTAAGTTAATCACTTGCAGTGAAGCGGTAGTTAGAGTACTCGGATTACCCTCTTTTTATTATAGATGCTTAGAGGCTGTGAAAAGCACATCAATTTTCCTTCATTTTTCCGTTAAAACCTTTCAAAACGCCTTATTAAATCAACGCGCGCGAAAATATTCAATAACCCCTTGTATAACTCACAAAATACCCCCTACTTGGAACTACTATTAAGATAGGATTGCTCGTTAGGTGCGATAATTATGCAATATGTAGTTTTTAGCCACCGGAAAACCTTGCATCATAATGCCGTTTAGATAGCAGTTTTACTGTTTCTCTACAGTAGCATATCACGGGCATCATAGGGATTGGTCGGGGCTATTATATACTGCAATCTTTTATAAGATATAAATTTGCTCTCATTTACCTGATTGCTCCTGGTTCTGCCACAAACCTGCCGCATGAAAATTATATGGTTTTAGTAGGGCAAACTTTTGTTTTAATTTCAGCTATAAAATTGGTACAATATTTTGGCGCAGGCCAGTTATTCTTAACTTTCCCCAATATACTTCACTCAGATACAAATGTGGAGGAGTTTATGAAAATAGTTGATACATCAAAAAGCAGGTACGCGAAACTCGAGGGCTTTGGAATAAACAAGATAGGAATAGCCGATAATTTCTGGGCGCCAAAGATCGAGGTTAACCGCCGTATTTCCCTTCCCCATCAGTACCGTGAATGCGAACGCACCGGCAGGGTGGATAATTTCAGGGTCGCCGCCGGGATTAAAAAAGGTAAATTTAAAGGCATCTACTTTAATGATTCCGATGTGCATAAACTCATGGAAGGTGTTTCTCTTGATCTTGCTGTCAAAGACAGTCCCATAAGAAAATTACTTGAGGATTTTATTTCTCTTGCCGCCAAAACCCAGCAAACAAGCGGTTACCTCAATACTTATTTCATGATAAATAAGGAAAAAATATGGAAACACCTGGTATGGGGGCATGAGATCTATACGGCAGGCCATATGATACAGGCCGCGGTGGCTCATCACAGGGTCACAGGCAAAGACAATTATCTTAACATTGCAAGGAAGTGGGCCGATGGGGCCTCTGAATATTTCGGGCCGGGCAAGCACCGCGGGACTTGCGGCCATCCGGAGGCCGAGATGGCGTTGATCGAACTTTACAGGGAAACCGGCGATAAAAAATATTTCAACCTTGCAAAATTCTTTCTTGAAGAACGCGGAAAAAAACCATTTCTTTTTAACGGCGATACGGATTTGCAGGACCATCTCCCGATAAGAGAACAAAAAACAATGGTGGGGCACGCGGTAAGGCAGTTATATCTTTGCTCGGGAGAAGCGGACTACTGTGCGGAAACCGGTGATAAAAAAATGCTTGCAGCCCTAAAAAGACAATGGGACAATTTCGTCAACTCCAAGATGTATTTGACCGGAGGAGCCGGTTCCAATTACAGCCACGAATCTTTCGAAGAAGCATACCAACTGCCCAATAGGGCGTACGCCGAGACCTGCGCTTCAATTGCTTCGTTCATGTGGAACTGGAGAATGTTCCTTCTCGAGGCAAACGCAAAATATACGGACCTTATGGAAACCGTGATGTATAACGGAATTCTGAGCGGCATGAGCCTGAACGGTAAACGATATTTTTATGCAAATCCCCTTGAACACAAAGCAAAAGGCCCGCTTAAGGCAGCGACCGTCCAAGCCGTAGGAGGAAATCAAAGAACTTCGAAACACTGGGACGGGACTGCCTGTTGTCCGCCGAATGCCGCCAGGTTTTTCGGCTACTTCCGCGGTAGTATTTACTCGCGGGCAAAGACAAAACCCGGGTTATTTATTAACTTTTATGCCGCAGGAACTTCAAAACTCAATATAGCTGGAACTCCGGTTGAAGTAACACAGAAAACAAATTACCCCTGGGAAGAAAAGATTGTTATCAGTGTAAATCCGGTTATACCTTCAAAGTTCACGGTAAGCGTCAGGATACCGGGCTGGGTAAAGAACGCAAAATGCTCGGTAAACGGCAAGCTGATAAAAGCGCGTGCGGGAATCTATCTGTCACTTAATAAAGAATGGAAAAAAGATGACAAGATAGAGCTTTTATTCCCCATGCCTGTCGAAAGAATAAAGTCAAATGAATTGGTCACTTCTAATGCCGGATGTGCCGCGTTGAAAAGGGGCCCGCTGGTTTATTGTATAGAATCCGCTGACTTCGAAAATATTAATCTTTTTGATGTAGTCCTGCCCAAAAATGCAAAATTCACTACAGAATACAGGCCTTCCATGCTTAAAGGCGTAACGGTCATAAAAGGAAATGCCCTGTTAAAGAAAGGAAAGCAAGGCCTTTATTCTACGGCCGGACAAGAAAACTACAAGAAGATCAAATTCACGGCAATACCTTACTTTGCCTGGGCAAACAGAAAACCGGGAATGATGAGGGTGTGGATACCAACCACATAAAAAAAGTCTTAAAGTCAAAGGTCTTAAAATATTTGAAGTGTATTGAATTTAATAATAACGAACATCGTTGGAACGAGTGACCTGTCCAAAAGATTGCACCTTATCCCGGAAATCTGCCTTATGGACTTGCGTTTAAATCTTAAATAATGATATGAGCTCACAAAATACCCCCTGCTTGGACTAATATTAAAATAGATCGCTCGCTAGATGCAATAATTATCCGATATGTCTGTTTTGCCCTCCGGAAGACCTTGCGCTTAAACCTTAAATAATGATATAAACTGGTATAGTTTTCTATATTTTATATGCCAGCATTAAGGACTGGATTAGTTTTGTGGAGGCAGGTCACAAAACCAGTTACGCTGTTCTGCCCGGCACAGGCTGGTCGTTTGCCGGCTATGCGGGAATACTGTTTTAAAGTACGAAGTACAAAGTGAAAAATTGGGACAAACGACAAGTAAGAGATTAAAAGAAATATATTTATCTTATTTTTTTCTTGCACTCTGTCCTCCAAATGATACTCTTTGGAGAGATCTCGCCTAAAGGCGGATACCTTGTACTTTCCCACTGAATGGAGAGAAAATGTCAAAACTAACAGAAACACAGCGAGAAGCAAAAATAGATTCACTCCTGGCACGGCTTTCGCTTCGCGAGAAGTGTGCGCAGCTTACTTCGGTATGGACCTCTTTGTATTATAAGAACGGTAAAATTAACTGGAAGAAATTTCTGAAGGTTATGAAGAACGGTATCGGACATGTTACCCGTGTTCACGGTGTACCTCCTGATAGAAATGGAAAGTCGGTGTCGCCGTCAGAAGCGCGGATGTGCAGCAACAAGATTCAAAAATATCTCCTTACAAAAACAAATTCAAAAATCCCCGCGATCATACATGAGGAATGCCTATCCGGGGTCCTCGGTATGAATGCCACGCAGTTTCCCCAGTCCATAGGTTTGGGTTGTACCTTTAAGCCGGAAAGTATAGAAAAAATGACCGGCATTATCAGGCGGCAAATGCGCGCTTTAGGCTCTCACCAGGGGCTTGCGCCGGTTGCCGATATTGCAAGAGATTTTCGCTATGGAAGGATAGAAGAAACTTACGGGGAGGATCCCTACCTCATTGCCTGCTGCATAACAGCTTACACAAAAGGGCTCCAGGGGCATAATTTGTCAGAAGGTATTGCAGTGACCCTTAAGCACTTTGCCGGGCAGGGCGTCAACGAAGGGGGGCGGAATATCGGGCCCGTACATTTAAATGAAAGGGAGTATCGTGAGAAGGACCTTTTCCCGTTTGAAACTGCCATCCGGGCTGCCGGGGCGTATTCCGTAATGAATGCGTATCACGAAATTGACGGAATGCCTTGCGCGATGAACAGGAAATTGCTAACCGAAATACTCCGCGGCGAATGGGGTTTTAAAGGGTATGTAGTCTCGGATTATGGCGCTATTTTAAGGGTGAAAAGAGACCATGGTATTGCCCGGGATTATAAGGAGGCTGCCGCTCTCTGCCTTAATGCGGGGCTCGACCTTGAACTTCCGCAGCCTAATGCCTACTATAAACCTCTGATGGCTGCGGTTAAAGAAGGCCTGGTGACCGGAGAGACCCTTGATAACGCGGTTAGACGGGTGCTTAGGGCCAAGTTCGATCTTGGCGCAATGGAAAAGCCTTATACAAAGGGTATTAAGCCTGAAAAATTTATGGACACTCCAAAAGACAGAAAGACCGCGCTGCAACTGGCCAGGGAATCATTGGTCCTTTTGAAAAATAACAACAGAGTTTTGCCGCTTAAAAAAGCCGGTTCTATTGCTGTTATAGGCCCAAACGCGGATAGTGCGATTGCTTTGATGGGTGACTATCATTATTCCACGCATTTTAACACGAAAAAAACACCGGTTAAGTTTGTAAGCATACTTGAAGGAATAAAGAACAAAGCCGGAGAGAAGATGATTATAAATTATGCCAGGGGCTGTGACGCCAAACTAAAAAATCTTTCCGGTATCCCGGAGGCAGTCTCCGCCGCAAAACGATCGGATGTTATTGTAACATGTGTCGGCGACCTCGCCGGGATATTTCTAAATGCCACATCCGGTGAAGGTTGCGACAAGAGCAATATGGACCTTACGGACTCACAGCTTGAACTTTTAAAGGCCCTTAAGGCAACCGGCAAGCCTTTGATTGTCGTCATGGTTAACGCCAGGCCCCACGCCATTCCCTGGGTGGCGGAGAATGCCGATGCTATCCTTGAAGCCTGGAAGCCGGGAGAGGAGGGAGGAAACGCCGTCTCTGAGGTGCTGTTTGGTGCTTATAATCCCGGAGGAAAACTTTGCGTTTCCCTGCCGCATAACGCGGGCCAGCTTCCTATCAATTATAACCGTAAACCGTCCGGTTTTATTAATTACATGGACATAAAAGCTGAGCCACTCTACCCGTTCGGTTATGGCCTCTCATACACAAAATTTGAATTTGGCGGGCTTAAGTTGGACAGAAAGAAAGTGGCTCCTTGCGGTAGGGTGAAAATATCCTGCACGGTCAGGAATACCGGTAAGGTTAGCGGTGACGAGGTGGTTCAGTTATATATACGGGATGAATATGCGAGCCTGGCGCGTCCTGTAAAAGAACTTAAAGGTTTCAAACGGTTGACACTCCGGCCAAAACAGAAGAAGAAAATAACTTTTGAACTCCATGCGGAGCAACTTGCTTTTTATAATAAAGACATGGAGCTTGTGGTAGAACCCGGGAAATTCCTGGTGATGCTGGGAAGTTCTTCCGCGGACATAAAACTGAAAACTGCGTTTAATGTAGTTGGGGAAACACATGTAGTGCAGAAGAGAACTGTTTACTTTACGAAAGTAGAAGTAAAATAGGAGACAAGGAGCAAAGTAAAAGTCCGGTTTTTATGACCTGCCTTAAAACATCGCACCAATTTTCGCCGTTTAAGTTGTTTTGATGCCTTTTATAGCAAGAAATTGACAGAGTCGAATTTTTGATTTATCAAATTAGTTGGGCTAATGGACTTGCTTTTAAACCTTTAGTAATGCTATAAACTGATATAGTTTTGCAGGGAACTTTGATAAATATAGGCGGATATGAAAAGTAACCGGCACGCGTAATATTAAAAATATTACCATTTGTGTTATTGACATAGATGATTTTACAAGAGCAAATGACACCTGCGGCAGTAAATTGATTTTGTGCAAAAGCACAAGGAGAATATGTGTGAGAAAAAAAATAAAGGACAGGATTAAAATTTGTTTTGTGCTTTTGACGGCCTTTTGTTTGAACACGAGCGCGGCGGATAAGCCCTTTTATAAAGAGATTGTAAATAATGCCGCTTTCTCGGCAAAAAATGGCGGCTGTGGGGAGAATTTTGCCTGGCGAGCTTCCTCTGCTTTGAATGAATGGTTGCCCGCCTACTATGCTTCAAGGGATAAAGCCTGGCTAGACAGCGCGGTAAAGGCTTTTGACTTTCTGCTCAGTCTTCGTATGGCGGGGCCGGACGGTTATAAAGGCTGGGTCGGTGGTGAGGCCGAATTCTGGGAAGACTCCAATGTGGGTGACGCCATTCTTTACGCGCATATGCTGGATTTTGCCGAGGTGGTACTGAAGGACAAAGCGCTTAAGGAAATTTATGGAACCGCTGCAGAAAAATACATTTCTATTTTTAAAAAGGATTATTTTGAAAAATGGAACACGCGCGGGGCCTGGCATGAAGACGGTCCGTATGCCGCTTATTCCGTTTGGGACTATTTTTGCAAAAAAGGCGATACGGCGACCTGGAAGAAATATCCTAATCCGGACGCGAATCCGCTGCTTTCACTCCCTTTTAATAAACAGGGCGATGCGGGGGTCTGCTTTCTTAAACTTTACCGCATAAGCGGCGAGACCGTTTACCGCGAACGGGCACAGAAGATATTTTCTTTTTTGAAAAGCCGCATACAGCTGGCGGGTGACTATTATGTATGGAATTACTGGGAAGCCTTCGGGCCGTGGGATGTGGACACCGATAAGCAGCTTACCCGCCTCTGGATGAGTGTTCATCCTTACCGTAACTACCAGAGTGGCGAGATTCACCAGATAGTGGAAGCCTATAACACCGGTGTGGTCTTTGATAAAAAGGATATTGAAAGGATTCTCAATACCAATCTGAAAACAATGTGGAACGGCGATAGAGTGTCATCGAAGTTCATTAATTCTAATTCCAAACTTCCCGCCAATCACGTAACACCCGAAGAAAAGAAAGACGCCGAAGAAAGGGCTAAAACAAATGTTTACTCAAAAGGCGGAACACAGTTCGCGGGCTGCCTCTGGGAGGCTCTTTGCCCGTTTGACCAGACCATCCGGGATATTTATGCCGCGCAGTTGAAAAATGGCAGGGGCGGTTATGCCAAGGATTATTTTGAAAAGGTGACACAAAAAACCCCCCCAAGTTTTGCGAGAAAATATGCCGACCTGCCGGTCACGGTTTTTGAGCGTCCCTTTAGTTCAGTCCAAAGCCTTACGGTGGCGGCTGTTATGCCGCATAGCGTTTCCAAATCAAAGCCCTCGGTAGTTCTCTGCAAAGCCCGGAGAGATGTAGACCTTGAAATTACTGTTTACTCTGCCGAAGGCAAAGAGAAAAAAGGCGTTCTTTTTAACGGAAAATTGGCCGGAGGTACCGACGGATTAGTTGGTATAAAGGCATTTAATTGGGACGGAACTATAAACGGCACAGAACTTGACAAAGGTAGTTACCGTGTTCGCTGGACCGTCTCTGACGGCTACCGCGAATTCCCGGTGGAGATTACGGAGTAAAACAACCGACCAGAAGTAAATAGTATTAAAGGGCAGTTAATAGCTGCCCTTTTCATTTAAATTGACAAAACCTATTGGTAACTACTATTATTCTGTATCCGTTATATCAAATTGAAAATTTAGGAAGAAAAATAACAAAGAGTGACCTGCCCCAAAACCTTGTCCCGCATCCGTGCCCACGCGTGAACAAAGGTTAACAGAGATGAAAAAAGCCTTTATTTATTCCATTAGGTTAATCCTTTTATAAAGAATAATCTGATTCGAATACTCTACCTTATCCCGGGTGCTAACGGTTAATGGACTTGCCCTTAAACCTTGAATAATGCTATAAAATAGTATAGTTGAACAGGAAACTTAAATAAATATTTAGCGGTTATGAAAAGCAACCGGCACGGGAGCAGCGTGAAAAACACTTTATTAATGCTAATAACTATTTTTTTAACGGCATCTCTAACTGCCAACGATAATTATTTTTGTTTTAAGACCACAGAACCGGTAAATATAGACGGTAAACTTGATGAAAATTCCTGGAAAGATATTCCATATCTTCCTTATTTTAAAGATATGGTGAATGGCAGCGATATTTTTCTGTCCACCAAGGCAAAAATGATGTGGGATGACAAGTTCTTATATATCGCTTATGAGTTTGATGACCCGAATATTTGGTATAAAGAAACGATAAGAGATATACCAATGTGTTATGCCAATATCGGATACATAAGCGGAATAAAAGCAGGTATAAAAGAAAGCGGGTGGGACGGGTACGAAGAAAATTTTGCAAAACTCTATATCGATCCCGACAAAGACGGCAGGAATTATATAGAAATGCATGTGAACCCGGCAAACAAGATCTGCGACAAATGGCAGGGCGCTCCCTGGGGAAAAGAAGCACGCTTAAGCTCCGGTATTCCGGCTGACACTCCGGCAGCTCCGCATGTTGAGTGGAATTGTCCCGGGCTTAAAACTGCAGTGGCAGTCAACGGTACCTTAAACGACCCGTTTGATATTGATAAAGGCTGGACCGTGGAAATGGCCATACCGATGTCTTCAATTAAAGAAGTTTGCGGGAATAAAGCCGGCTATCCTCCTAAAGACGGGGATTCCTGGAGAATGCTGCTGGGGAGAAGGCACAGAAACAGCCTTGAAGCGGCCGAAGTAAACTATTGGACCTGGCCCGTGCTCTTTGAAAAAGACTGTCACAACCCTCATAAATGGGGCGATGTTATTTTTAAAGAAAAAATCAACTCTTCCATTCAAAAAGATCCGATTTCCGGAAATAAGACAACCGCTGTATATAAACCGCCGGAAACGGTTAATCCGCTTACTCTTCCTAAGGCTAAATTTGACTGGAAAGCGCTCTGTGTCTGGCTGCCTAAAGATGTTAAAACCAAAGAAGCAATTGAAATGGTGCGGTTTGCCAAAGCTTCGGGCTTTAATACAATAATCCCCGGAGCAGCCGGAAAAATAATGGAAGAAATTATCATTGAAGCAAAAAAACTGGATGTTAAAGTATTTTCCTGGCTTACTTATTGTTACGATTCCGAGGGAAAAAAGGGAGGGCAGGATCTGCTGCAGGTGATCAGGCCTTATGAAAGCGAACAAATAAACAAACCTAGATCCAATCCTGACAGAACTAATATTTATGACAAAAATTGGCTCTGTCCCGATAGGGGCCTTTCTGAACGCGAGATAAAAATGACAGAAGATGAAGTTAAGAATTACGAGGTGGACGGTATTTTGATAGATTTCATGGGTTATAAAAATTATTATGCCTGCTTCTGCGAATACTCAAACAAGAAAAGAGAAGAATTTGCCCGGGCAAACCCAAAATTGACCGAGAAAGAGATATTGACTCAATTCTCGGAAAATTCCCTGATAAATTATGCAAAACAGGTAAGAAAAATTTTAAACAGCGTAAAACCGGGCCTTAAAATAGGGATACATATTTATCCGGATTTTGATCTTGATCCGGTGTATGGCACCAAACTGGACGTAGATTATTGCGCGCAGACCGTGGCCTGGTTCTATGAACCGTTCTGGTCTTACGGAAAAATAAGCCAAAAGCTCATGATGTATAAATCTGAAGAAGGCAAATATGAGAAGAATAATATGTTCACCCCTTTTCTGGGAATGAAACAAGGTAAGGATGTTAAAACGCCTGAAAGGTTAAGAAATGAGATAAGAATAATTGGAGCTTCCGGAAGCAAAAATATTATGCTGGCTTTCTATCATTCCATGATAGAGGTCCCGGGCTTTGCCGAAGTCGTAAAAGAGGAATTACAATAAAAAGGATCAAAGGCGAATATATAAGCAGCCGGCACGGGTAAAAAATACCCTAGGGGAAAAATGATCACATCTTATGAGCGTTTGAGGAGAGCTTTTTTTCATGAGGAGATGGATAGGCCGGCTGTTACTATGCTCAGTCTGGAGCTTATGCCAAAGGACTCCTCTTATGACAAACTTGCTAACTACATTGAAAGCAACTGGGATTTGTCGCGCCGGGGCATTAATTCGAATAATCTCGAGACACAATATTTAGTCGACACCGTAACTGAAAAAACTCCGGAAGGCTATGAACGGATAATAGATACTCTTCATACGCCTATGGGGAATTTGACCGCTACAGGAGTGGTGAATCTACCCGGCCAGCCGGCCTTGCCGGAGACCTATTTTATCAAGAGCATTCAGGATGCGGAAAAATATCTTTCTTTGCCCATACCAAAACCCGGCGGGGATATTACACCTTATTATATCAATAAAAAGGCAATGGGTGACCGAGGCATAGTGGATGTCCGTATAGGTGAGAACCCTGCAGGATTTACATCCGGTCTTATGGGCTCGGAATTGTTCGCCCTGTTTTCGGTTACCAATAGGGATATCATTCATGCGTTATGCGAGCGCAGGATGACAATAATCCTGAACCGCCTCAAATTTGTCCACGAACAAAAGCTTGGCCCTTTCTTTTCCATGGGAGGTGAAGAATTGGTAGTGCCGCCGCTCCACGGACCCAAAGATTTCTATGACTTTAACTACAAATACGACAAGCCCATCATCGATCTTATCCACGAAGGCGGAGGGCGCATACACATCCATTGTCATGGAGCGCTTAAAACTGTTTTGCATTATTTTGTTGAAATGGGAGCCGATGTGATACATCCAATTGAAGGAGCACCTACGGATATTATGACGGTTGCCGAAGCTAAAGAAATTATAAGAGGAAAGATATGCATGCACGGGAATATCCAGCTTGCCGACTTTTACGAAAAAACTCCTGACGAAATACGCGCCCGGACCCTTTTGCTTATCAAACAGGGTTTTGATGACCGGCAGGGATTGATGGTTGCTCCGACTGCAACCCCCTATAGCAACGGAGAGGGAAATAACTGTTTTGAACAATTTAAGGCCATGACAGAAACAGTCTGGACCTGGCCCAAATGACAGGCACTCTTGCTGCAGCCGCTAAACTAATTAATCTGACCTGCCTCAAACATTGTAGTCTTATCCGGTTAATTATGCCTAATGGACTTGTGCTTAACCCTTATATAATGCTATAAATTGATATTGTTTCAGCAGGGAATTGGAATAGGTTAATTGGTTTTGACATGACAGAAAACAGGAGGCAGTAAGATGGTTTTCCGGTTAACCCACTCTATAAGTAAGAAATATATATGCCTGGCAGTTTTCATTTCAGTAATCTTCGTCTTAACAGCTGCGATTCCATTCGCTAAGTGCTTCGGTCAAAGCAAGCCGGATGCGGGAATAGTTATTCTCGACACGGCGGGTTTCTGGCGGATGCATAACACGCTCAAGCCGCCTGTGATTGAAACCGGAAATGGACTCACGCCTATATTAATCCAAAAAAATCCTGCCAAATGGAAGGACATGGAAACGCCTGAGCCGCCCAAAACCTGGATTGAACCTGATTTTGACGACAGCTTGTGGGGAAGATTACCGGCGCGGCGTGAATGCAGTGTTCCAAGCCTGTCACGGCTCTGTTTGCGCGGCAAATTTCAGGTAGTAAACCTTGCCAGAGTCAGTGATCTCCGGCTATCACTTGAATACTTCGGCGGAGCTGTTATTTATCTGAATGGTAAAGAAGTGGTGAGAGGAAATGTGTCTGTGATTCAGAATGAACTTGCTGATTCCTACCCGGCAGAGGCCTTTGCGGGAATAAATAACAAAGGTAATACCAATCCACTCCTTCTTCGGAAACTTTCCGAAATCAAAATCCCCATTAAACATCTGCGTGCAGGTATAAATGTGCTGGCTATTGAGCTTGTGCGCGCACCATATAACAAGGTGCTGCTGCCTAAAGCACCATCAGTTGATCCCGATCTGCAGTGGAGTACCTGTTTCCTTTCTAAGGTACAACTTGTGACAGCAAACACCGAAATTATTTCCAATACAACGCGCCCAAAGGGATTTCAAATCTGGAACAGCGATGCCATGGGAAGTGATTTTGATCTCGACTGGGGCGACCCTTGCGAGCCCGTTCGTCCGGTCAAACTATCGGGAGCGCGGAACGGTTCTTATTCCGGCAAGGTGGTGGTCGGTTCTACAAGTACCATTCAAGAGTTGAAGGCGACGGTCTCCGACCTTATTGGAGAGAGTGGGAGCATCCCTGCCGGTGATGTACATATTCGTTACAGCCTCCCATGGGGTGAAGAGGAAATTGTACAGCCAAATAGAGGACTCCCGAATCCCTACTCTGCAAAGGCGGATCTTCTTGGTGCGTTGGTTGAAACACCGCCTAAAGATATTCCGGTTTATCAGAAAACTTTGGCGAAAGGTTTTAATTTAACGAACCAATCCCCTGTTTTTGGAGCCGTCTGTCCGGTATGGGTAACCGTACATGTTCCCAAAGCAGCCAAACCGGGCATATATCGGGGAGATTTGACAATTACAGCTAAAGGGGAGAAACCGG
>CAIYPD010000013.1 GCA_903928075.1 Candidatus Firestoneibacteriota bacterium | reverse complement strand
ATTTTCTCTTTCGAAGAAGCGCCGTCATCTGATTAATATATTCTTCCCCGCTGCTTTTAAATTCCTGATGTTTTCCGGCTTTTAATATTTTTGCAAATTTTCTCGGGAGTTCATGGAATCTTTTAATACGGTAAGAGTACGGAGTAAGACTAAAGCCCCATCTCTTGCAGGAGTTTTTGTCCGTTAAAAACCAGGGGACAAATTCGGCCAGATGCCGGTCCCCGGCCGCCGCAATAGCGCCAAATCTTCTCGTCAATTCCTGGCAGACCTGGTTCTGGCTGCCAAAATAATTATTTTTAGCGAGGCCTTTTGACTTCCCGAGTTTCCCTGCAACTTTTGGGCTATTCACATATTCTGTAAACATTTT
This sequence comes from Candidatus Firestoneibacteriota bacterium, assembly GCA_903928075.1. Classification (GTDB taxonomy): domain Bacteria; phylum Oederibacteriota; class D2-FULL-39-29; order D2-FULL-39-29; family D2-FULL-39-29; genus CAIYPD01. The sequence continues at coordinate 1,716 of CAIYPD010000013.1, read as the reverse complement.
GAATAGATCATTGCCTCTGCACTCGGCGCCGGTTATCCAGGTAAAATGATTGAGCCCGAGCACTTTTATTTTTATTTCTTTCCGGGCAGGTTTTGCTTCTTTGGTTATTTTACTGTAAATATCCGCAAGATGGCTCTGCGTACCAAAGACCTCATGACAGCAGCCCCAGGCTTTTATTTTTGGGAATATCCGGTAAAGAGTTCTTGTGCAAACCGTCATAGGATTTGTAAAATTAAGACACCAGGCTTCAGGCGCATATTGCTTTATTGCTTCGGCAACGGAAATATATTCCCGTATTGCTCTTAAAGAACGGATCTGCCCGCCCGGGCCCACCGTATCGCCGACCGACTGGTAGATACCGTATTTCTCCGGTTCTAAGAGATCCACCCCCATCTCCTCGATTTTTCCCGGCTGTATCGAGAGAAAGACAAAATCCGCATCTTTAAGGCATTCTTTAATGTCCTTTACTGCTCTATATTTCCAGGAAGAGACCGCCTGCGGATGAGTCTGAAGCCAATTACCATATTTAGCATTAAACTCCGCCGATTTATGGTCAATATCGTAAAGCCGCACTTCCCCGTTAAAATGAAGTGTTTGCGCCAGATCATTCATTAAACTATGCGCCCAGCCGCGACTCCCGCCGCCGATATAGGCTATTTTTAAATCAATAGCCTTTCCGTTTTCTGCTGCCCCGCCGGAAGAACTCCGGGCTATTTTTTCTTTTGGCAAAGCCATTATTTTCACTATTCCTCCGTTATTTTCTCCCCGGCAAGTTCTCTCTTTAATTTTACTTTTTATTCGGGACCCATTCACCTTTTGCTTTGGTAAAAGTAGCTCCGGCTTCCCAGACCCACTTCATATTTTTTTCGGCGCCTTCCTGCTTAGGCGCAGTGTTTCGATGCGCATCCCACATTGCACTAACCCACGCATCCATTGATTTTCCTTCTTGTGGCGGTCTTGGGTTTTTTCCCCTGGCGCTTTTGTACGAATCCTCTTTTGCCATCCAGCGGTCGCAGTAATCAAAGAAAGCATCGTGACCCCAAACCTTCATCGCCCTCATAAGCCTTGCCGCAAGCGCCGTGCCAATCCAGGCAGACCCTGAACAGCAGAGGCGATAGCTTTCGGATTGTTTATCCGTATATTTTTGTCCTGTTGTCCATTGTTCCGGGGTTTTCTCCTCGTGTGGAGGTCTCGGACCGCCCCACCAAACCATCTGCCATAACACCTGCTGACCATAACAACCTTTGCCATAATAGGTGGTTTGGTCTTCTCCAAATATAGCTGATTCTGGAAGTTTCTGCATCTCCTCGCTCCCCAGCATTATTCCCGCAAAAAGAATAGGCCATTTTCGGGCATAGCCAAAACCGCCTTCGGCCTGCCACTTCACGCCCTCTTCGCATAAACCGCGAAGATCTATTCCCAGCTGGACAAATTCAATAAGCAGTGTTTTCTTCTTCTCGTCAGGAACATCAAGATTTAGCATCAAACTTGCCATGGAGACCAGACGGGAACCCTCCCGGCTGTATTGTGTTTGATTTTCTGTGGGAGTCACCGCATCAAAGGTCCAGCTGTCAGTAGTTGCATGATCAAGCCAGACTCTTTGAAAATACCGCTCAAAATCATCCCAGGACGGCACGGTTCCTACCGGCTTCAATTTTAAAAGTTTTTCCAAATGTAAATCTTTTACGCAGTAAATAATTTTTTTTGTACCTATGT
>CAIYPD010000012.1 GCA_903928075.1 Candidatus Firestoneibacteriota bacterium | reverse complement strand
CACGAGTTCAATAAGGAAGTGCAACGCTTAGGGAGGTATGATAACCTAAGCGTATGAAAAATACTTACAAGCACTTTAGTATCGAAGAACGTGATCTACTATGTAAATATCATAGCCAGGGCCTAAGTAACGCAGAAATCGGAAGGCTCCTGGGGCGAAACAAATCCTCCATATCGAGAGAGTTAAAGCGCAATGGCTCTCCCAAATGGAGATGCTATTTGGCAAATACAGCTCATAACAAAGCCAAAGCACGAAAGCGAAAAGCCGGAATTCGTCCAAGATTAAAGACCCGGATGATCAAAGAAAAAGTAATCCGTTCATTGAGAAAAGGTCTAACGCCTGAGCAGATATCAGGTACATTGCGTAAAAAGTCCGGTAAAAATGTAATTAGTCCGGAAGCAATATACCAGTTTATCTATGACAAAGACACGAGAAAACAATTCAATCTGGTTCCGTGTCTGGCAAGGCGCCACAGGATAAGATACCCGAGGTGGCATACTCGCAAGCATAGAAAACTGCTAATACCAAATAGAGTTTCTATCAAAGAACGACCAGTTTATCCAAAATGGCTCAAACCATTTGGGCAGTGGGAAGCAGACACTGCCGGTATAACTGGCAAAGGAGCCAAAGTAGTAATTGCCGTTGAAAAGAAAAGCTTGCTGGTAAAACTGCTTAAGATCAAAAAACGAACCAGTAAAACTTTTCGTGTAGCAATAAACAAAATGTTGTGCAGATATCCAACTCATATGCTCAATACGCTAACACTTGATAACGGTAAAGAAAACATAGAGCACGAGCTGATAGCAAAGACACTTGACATCAAGACATTTTTTTGCGAACCTTATCATAGCTGGAAAAAGGCAACTGTGGAAAATACCTTATCCCGGTTTAGAAGGTTCTATCCAAAGAAAACTGATTTTAACAAAGTACCCAGCAAAGCTATAAAGAGGGTTGAAAGAATCATGAACAATACCCCTCGTAAAAAACTTGGTTACGAAACACCATTAAAAATCTTCAATGCGGGCGTTGCACTTCCACATTGAATGTTGTGGTTTGTAATGTTTGTAAAGTAAAATAATGGCGCTTTGCGCATATGGAGGTAATATGAAAAAGGTAATGCTTTTGGTGGTAACACTGGCTTTTGTTTTTGCAGGATATGTCAAGGCCGAAGAAAAAAAGATTGCGGTATTTGATATGAAAAAGGTTTTTGATGAATATGAGAAGACAAAGCAATTTACAAAAGACCTGGAAGAATGGGGTAACACCAAGAAAGCAGAGGTGGAAAAAAAGAAAAAAGAAATAGAAGATCTTATGAAGTCATTTTATGCCCAGTCGGGACTGCTTTCCGATGAAGCCAAAAAAGCCAAACAGAAAGATATTGAAGAGAAAACTCAGGATTATCAAAAGAAATCTCAGGATATAATACAGGAGTTTTCCAAACAGGAAAAACTCAAGACCGACGCGCTGGTTGTGGATATCTCCGTTGCGGCAGAAGCGGTTGCAAAAGAGCTTAAATACGACCTTCTTTTTGATAAAAAAGCGCTGGTTTTCGGGGGCGATGATATTACCGATAAGATAGTCAAAAGGGTAAATAAAAAATAATGCTTAAGCTTTCTGAGGTAGCAGACATAACTGCGGGGCAGCTCAGCGGCGAACCCGGAATTTATATTTACCGGGTCTCGGACCTGGAGGAAGCAAAAGAAGGCGATATTTCTTTTGTTTGCGAAGAAAAATATGTCAAACAAGCCGAAGCTTCCAAGGCCTCCGCTTTTATTGTCAAAACAGGAATCGTGATAGCAGGCCGGAACACGATAACTGTTTCTAATCCTCATTATTCCGTGGCTAAGGTTATGGAAAAACTTTACCTGAAAGAAGAAACTATTAAAGGGGTACATCCTGCTTCGCTTGTCTCGGAAAAAGCAAAAGTGGGCGCCAATGTTTCCATAATGCCCTATGTTATTATAGAGAGCGGCGCTGAGATCGGAGAGAATACTGTAATCTATTCTTTTGTCTATATAGGCAAAAATACAAAAATAGGACAGTCTTCGATAATCTATCCGAATGTTGTTATCAGGGAAGATGTTACAGTGGGCAATCATGTAATAATACACGCCGGTGCTGTTATAGGTAGTGATGGTTTCGGTTATACGAAGAAAGAAGATCACACCTTCTACAAAATTCCCCAGGTAGGCAAGGTTGTTATCGAAGATTATGTTGAGATAGGGGCCAATGCCTGTATAGACCGCGCGATGCTGTTTGAGACCCGCATAAAACAGGGGACCAAGATAGACAATCTGGTGCAGATTGCGCACAATACCTGTATCGGGGAGAATTGCATACTTGCCGCGCAGTCCGGTGTTGCCGGAAGCGCAAAACTAGCTAAAGGCGTTATTCTTGCGGGGCAGGCAGGGGTTGCCGATCATGTAACGGTCGGCGAAAACGCTTTCATTTTATCTCAATCCGGTGTTTCGAAAGACCTTGAAGGCAATAAAATCTATGTTGGTTCCCCCGCCGAAGAAGCCAGACAGGCCTGGAAGACAATGGCAGAAGTGAAAAGACTTTCCGAGATTTCCTTAAAAGTAAAGCTTCTTGAGCAACGCCTCAAAGAAATTGACGAATATCTTAACGGCCAGGTCAAGAAGTAGTGCGGATGAAATCCTTTCAAAATACTCCGGGGAAGACCGGAACTCCTCAAACAACTTTAAAAAAAGAATTGGAATTTACCGGTATCGGTCTTCATACCGGGCTTAAGACGACAGTAGAGTTAAGACCGGCCAAAGCAGGCACCGGGATTTTATTTTTAACCGAAAAAGGACCGGTCCGGGCTACTTACAAAAATGCGGTTGACGGTACTTATGCTTTGACGCTGGCGGACCGGGGCGCAAAAGTTCAAACCTGCGAACATCTTCTGGCGGCGTTATACGGAGCAGGAGTGAATAATGCCGTCTGTGAGCTTTTTGGTTCTAGTGAGATACCGCTTCTTGACGGCAGCAGCCTTCTTTTTTCAAGAGCTCTTGCAAAAGCAGGAGTAACAGAATATAAAGAGAAAAGACGGCAGCTTATATTCAACGAAGATTTTTTGGTTACAGAGCTTGTTTCGGGCACAACCCGTTTCCTGAAAGCGGAGCCGGCTGATACCTTGAAAATAAAATACTATGTTTCCTATGATCATCCTGCTATCGGTGCTTTATACCGGGAGTATACACAAAAGCCTGGTGCTTTTATTAAAGAAATTTCAGCCGCCCGCACCTTTGGCTGGGCAGAGCAGATCAAAGCGCAAAAGAAATTAGGCCTAATAAAAGGCGGGAGCCTAAAAAATGCCCTGCTCTTTGGTAAGAAAGGCGTGGAAAATAAAGGCGGCTTGCGTTTTAAAGATGAAGTAGTCCGGCATAAAATTTTGGATTTAATTGCAGCAGTTGCGCTTTTGCCTTTTGAAGTTAAAGGCTGTTTTACCGCTTTTAAAAGCGGTCACAATATTGATATAAAAATGATAAAAAAGATAGGAGGATATTATGAGTGAAAATGTTGTAGTAGATATAAGGGGCATTATGGCGACCATACCCCACAGGTTTCCCATGCTTCTGGTTGACCGGGTCACCATTTTGGAAGAAGGCAAAAAAGCGATAGGTTTAAAAAATGTAACTATGAATGAAGATATGTTTAACGGGCATTTCCCAAATAATCCCGTAATGCCGGGCGTCTTGATAATAGAAGCCATGGCCCAGACGGCCGGAGTTATGATGCTCCGCCTGCCCGCGCTAAAGGGAAAAACCCCTCTTTTTGCCTTTATCAATGATGTAAAATTCAGAAATCCCGTGGTTCCCGGAGACCAGCTCGAAATGCATGTTGAGTGCGTGAGATTTGGCGGAAAAGTCTGCAAGTTAAAAGCGCAGGCCTTTGTAAATAAGGAAGTACGAGCCGAAGCCGAAATGACCTGTGTTATCGTGGATACGCCGAAGTAGATCAGGAAAGAAGAGACTTACAAAATGAAAAATTCTGCCCCTGTACGGTTTTCGGTCATAGGCCTTAATCACGGGCATATTTATTCTTTGACCCACACGCTCCTTAAGGCCGGCGGGGTGCTTGTGGATTTTTATGCCCCGGAAAAAGACCTGGCGCTAAAATATTCAGAACATTTTCCAAAAGCGCGGCAGGTGGAAAACGAAAATATTATTCTGGAAGACGCTTCCATTTTGCTGGTAGTCAGCGCCGGTATTCCGTCGGAGCGCGCCTCCCTCGGAATTCGCGCTATGCAGCACGGTAAGGATTATCTTGTCGATAAGCCGGGTTTTACGAGTCTGAAACAATTGGAAGAGTGCCGCCGGGTTCAAGCCAAAACACGCCGCATCTATTCTGTTTTTTTCAGCGAAAGGCTTGAGAACGGCACCTCCGCCAAAGCCGGGGCGCTTATTAAAGCCGGCGCCATAGGCCGCGTAGTCAGCACCACGGGTCTGGGCCCGCACCGGATTTCTGTTTCGGGGCGGCCTTCCTGGTTTTTTAAAAAAGAAAAGTACGGAGGTATTCTTGCGGATCTTGCCTCCCATCAGATGGATCAGTTCCTCTTTTATACCGGTTCCACAAAAGCCGAAATCGTCTCCTCTGCGGTCGCAAATTACAAATTTCCTGAGTATCCCGGCCTGGAGGATTTTGGTGAATGTATGGTAAGAGGTAACCGCGGTACGGGCTATATCAGAGTCGACTGGTATACTCCAAACGGGCTGCCGACCTGGGGCGACGGGCGCCTTACTATTTTGGGGACGGAAGGTTATATCGAATGCCGTAAATACATTGATATTGCCGGGCGGAAAGGGGCCAGCCACCTCTTACTCGTAAATAAAAAAGGCGTAAAATATTATGACTGTTCCAAAGAAAAACTTACTTTTGGAAGAAGTTTTCTTAAGGACATTTTCGACCGCACTGAGACCGCAATGCCTCAGGCGCATTGTTTTCTGGCTTCAGAACTGGCGCTAAAAGCCGAAGCAAAAGCAATTAGGCTGAAAGCCGGCCAGGCTTTTCTTAACCGCAAGTAAAGAACCTTCTCCGGTAAAAATAATTATTGTAAATACATCCAATATTTTGTATATTTAGTAGCTGCATATTAGAATTAAAATACTTATGACAGGAGAAAGTACAAGATGGGCGATAAACTTAGAGTTGGAATAGTCGGAGCGACCGGGATGGTGGGGCAGAGATTTGTTTCTCTCCTTGCCAATCATCCCTGGTTTGAAGTGGTGACGGTTGCCGCGAGTGAAAGAAGCGCGGGTAAAACTTATGCCGAGTCGGTAGCGGGAAGATGGGCAATGAAAACGCCTATTCCGGAAAAAATAGCAAAATTGAAAGTTTTAAACGCCTCGGCAGTAGCAGAGGTTGCGGCGACTGTTGATTTTATCTTCTCGGCCGTTGATATGAAAAAGGACGAGATAAAAGCGCTTGAAGAAACCTATGCTAAAGCGGAGCTTCCTGTAGTTTCAAATAATTCCGCGCACAGGTGGACGGAAGATGTGCCGATGCTCCTTCCCGAATTAAACGATCTGCATTTGCAGGTGCTTGCAAGCCAGAAAAAACGCCTCGGTACAAAAACCGGGTTTATTGTAGTGAAACCAAACTGTTCGATACAAAGTTATGTTCCTGCTTTGCATCCGCTGCTTGATTTTGGACCCAAAGAGCTGGTGGTCTGCACCTATCAGGCTATTTCAGGCGCCGGCAAGACCTTTGAGACCTGGCCTGAGATGGTAGATAATGTTATTCCGTACATCGGCGGCGAGGAAGAGAAGAGCGAGAAAGAACCGCTAAAAGTCTGGGGAAAAGTAGAAGGCGGAAAAATAATTCCGGCGGTTAAACCGGCTATTACAGCTCAGTGTATCAGAGTACCGGTGACCGACGGGCATATGGCCGCAGCTTTTGTGAGCTTTGAGAAGAAACCGTCAAAGGAAGTCATACTTGCCCGCTGGAAAGAGTTTAAAGGGAAACCCCAGAAACTTAATCTTCCGAGCGCGCCAAAACAGTTTATCAAATACTTTGAGGAAGATAACCGGCCGCAGACCAAATCAGAAAGAGATATCGAGAACGGCATGGGTGTGACCGTGGGGCGCTTGAGAGAAGATCATATTTATGATTACAAGTTTGTTTCTCTCTCCCACAATACCGTAAGAGGCGCGGCAGGTGGAGCGGTATTAATTGCCGAGTTATTAAAAGCGGAAGGATACCTGAGTAGAAAATAGAACAATAGACAATGGAAAATAGATTTAGGTTAACGGCGGGAGAAAAAATCCCGCCGTTTTCATTTTCAGTTGTCTTTAATCATGTCGGTCGAAGTTTTGAGGCGGGGAGTTTTCTAATAAGCAGGGTTTATGGCGCAAAAAGCGCCTTGTTCTACAAGTTTTATGGACTGTAATATTTTAATGTGCTAAAATGAACTATGAATATCAAACTTACCATTGCATATGACGGGACGAATTATTCGGGCTGGCAGAGACTTCCTGACAAGAAGACGGTGCAGGGGGAAATAGAGAAAGCTCTCTCCCGGATTGCTGACAAGGAAATTTTAATCAGCGGGGCTTCCCGAACGGATGCGGGGGTGCATGCGAAGGGCCAGGTTGCAAATTTTGATTACTCCGGCCGGCTGCCGCTTCCACGGTTAAAAAACTCTTTAAATTCGCTTCTCCCGGAAGATATTTACATAAGTAAACTTGAGAAGGCAGGGAAAACTTTTAGCGCCAGGTTCTCGGCCAAACAAAAGACCTACCGTTATACCGTGAGACAAAATAAAGAAAGGGATGTTTTTCTTAATAATTATAATACAAATTGCAGTTTTAAACTTGATATAAAGAAAATGAGAGAAGCCGTAAAATATCTCACCGGAACGAAAGACTTCAGGGTCTTCTCCGCCGACGAAGAACGGGTCAAAACCATACGGACTCTTAAGTCAATTAAAATTACGAAGAAGAAAGATATGGTCTATCTTGATTTTACTGCCAGGTCCTTTCTTAGAAGGCAGGTCCGGATGCTTTCGGGCTTTCTTATCCGTATAGGCGGCGGCCGCCTGGATCCAAAAATAACCAAAGAAATATTTAAAGGCACCACAGGCATAAGCCCGGTAGTAGCTCCCGCAAAAGGGCTATGTTTGATAAAGATAAAATATTGATAGGATGAAAGTTATAAAACTCCCTCAAAATATTGTTAAATCACGGCTTTACTTTAAAAACCTTATAAACCTTATGGATATTATAGGCTGGCGGCCTGTTTTCCTTGACAAAACACCCCGCAATGTGTATACTATAAGGTACATATGTACCATATATGATACATAGGAGAATATGATATACAATAATGCAGTTTATGAAATAATAAAAACCCCTCTTTCCATTAAGCTGATACGGTATATGATATTATATGAAACTGAGCAGACCGGCAGGGAAACATCAAAGAATACCGGAATATCCTTAATGCAGGCGCACAGGATACTTGAGGGGCTGGTAAAGCAGGGCATCGTAATAAGAAGACAGGCGGGCAGAGCCAATCTTTTTAAGATAAACCAGAAACATGAGCTGGTGAAAAGGATATTAAAACCTCTTGTCCTTGAGGAAAAAGACCTGGCTAAAAAGATAATTACAGGAAAATTAGAAACTGCGGCAAAGAAGGCGCTTTCGGTTGTCTTATATGGAAGCGTAAAGGGAGGGACAGAAAGACCGGATAGCGATGTAGATGTCTTTTTTCTTACAAAAGATGCACAGACAAAGGCAGAGTTAAAGGAAAAACTTTCAGATCTTGCGGAAGATTTTGCGGTCTCAACAGGCAACCGCCTGGATCCGCTTATTTTGACCGTTTCAGAATACAAAAAGGAAAAAAGCAGTTCTAAGGGCATAGTTAAAGCAATAGAAGACGGCAAGTTATTGTCGGGAAAACCCATAGGGAGTGTAATTCATAAATGACGGCAGAAAAGACAAAAACAAAGAAGGTCGAACGGAAACTATACCGCAATTATTTTAAAAAGGCAGAAAGTTTTTATAAAGCCGCAGGAAGCAGTATTAAAGAATTGAACTACGAAGCTTCTGCTTTGGCTTCTATACATTGCGTCATCTCCGGAGTAGATGCTTTTTTAGTCTTTAAACTTGGCGAGAGAAGTTCCTCTGAAAGGCACAGCGATGCTGTCAGGCTTCTTTCCCAGGCCGGCGGAACGGATTCAAAACAAGCCATAAAACACGCCGACGCGGTCTTAAGTGAAAAGACCGCCGTAGAGTATCTTGATGTGCTTGTTACGGAAAAACAGGCGCTGGAGCTCTTTAAACACGCTGACCGGTTTTTTTCCTGGCTGAAAGAAAGAATACCTGAATAAATAGGGGGTAAAACAATAATGACAAAAGGACAGATAGAAGCAAAAATATCGGAAGCTATAATTAAATTTGAAAAGGATTATATGGGGCGCGGGCCAGTCGAAACCAGGACTTTTATTATTGAAGACCTTGTTGTCGTGCGCTTAAAAGGTGTTTTGACGCCTGCTGAAGAACAGCTTACCAAAACTAAAGACGGCGCCGAGCTTATTAAAAAAACCAGGGCTCTGCTTATAGAGGAAGGAAAAACTCTGCTTGCGAATATGATATTTGAGATAACCGGAATAAAAATATTGAGTCTCCATACCGATGTTTCAACGAAGACCGGTGAAAGAGTGATAGTTTTTACCTTGAAAAAAAAGTATGAATGAAATAATTGACATATTGCGGGTGATTGTGTATAATTACCGACGGAAGATTTGACGGAAGCGCAACATAGCGCAGCCGGACGATAAGCCAATTTTACTCAAAAAGAGTGAAGTTGGTTTTTCTTTTTATGGGAGGAGTTATGAAAACCGGGGCAAAGATTAGTTCACCAAAAGTGGCAAAATCAGCCTATTTGAGCCCGACGGCGCATGTAATGGGAAATGTCATTATCGGCGAGAATGTTTTTGTCGGCCCGCATACGGTCTTAAGAGCGGACGAGCCCGGCAGTAAGGTTATCATTGAAAAGGGCTGTAATATTCAGGATGGGGTAATTATTCATGCGCTTACAAACACCAAAGTCAAAGTAGGGCGGAATACTTCCCTTACTCACGGCTGTATAATTCACGGCCCCAGCGTTATCGGCAGTGATGTTTTTGTGGGCTTCAGGTCCATTATCTTTGATTCAAATATCGGCAGTAAGGCAGTAGTTAAAAATATGTGCCACATCGAAGGCGTGAATATTCCCGGCGGGCGCACTGTCCCGGCTTGCAGTAATATGGATTTTAAAAATGCGGCGTTGATTCTTGCCCGGACCAATATTAAAGAGAAAAAGTTTTCCAAACAAATTGTTAAGGTAAATAAATACCTTATTAAGGCGTATAAAGGAAAAAAAATCAAGACCGCAAAGACCCAGCTGCATCACTATTGAGCCGGTTTAACAAAATGTTGACAATAAGAGCAATAGCCTGTAAAATACTTTACCGATAAGAAAAAGTGCCGGTTTTCATTATAAAATGGAGGAAAATACCTTGGCGACATTTCTTGAAAAATGGGTGGAAGAGATAGCATTACTTACAAAACCCGATAAAATTCACTGGTGCGACGGTTCGGAAAAAGAGGCCAGAGAGCTTATTAAAATCGGCATAGAAAAAGAAAAACTTAACGGTAATCCGGTTTTTCACGAACTAAATAAAAGCACTTATCCCGACAGTTACCTGCACAGAAGCCATCCCAATGATGTCGCCCGTTCCGAGAACCTTACCTTTGTCTGTCATGCCGATAAAGAAACGGCGGGGCCGAATAATAACTGGATGGACCCTAAAGAAGCAAAAGCCAAAATGAATACCCTGTATTCGGGCTGTATGAAGGGCCGGACGATGTATGTCCTTCCCTATATGATGGGGCATCCCGACTCACCCTACGCGAAAGCGTGTGTTCAAATAACCGACTCCACTTATGTCGCGGTCAGCATGAGAATTATGACCCGGCTTTCAAATATTGTTATAAAAAAAATAGGTAACACCGATAAATTTGTTAAAGGCATTCACTCTGTCGGGGAATTAGATCCCGCAAGAAGATTTGTTATGCACTTTCCTGACGAGGGCCTGGTAATGTCTTTTGGTTCGGGCTACGGCGGCAACGCACTTTTGGGCAAGAAATGTTTTTCTCTCAGGATAGCTTCCTGTCTCGGCCTTAAAGAGGGCTGGCTTGCAGAGCATATGATAATTATGGGTATTGAAGATCCCAAGGGGAAAATTATTTATGTCGCAGCGGCGCTGCCTTCGGCTTGCGGTAAGACGAACCTGGCGATGATGCAGCCGACTATCCCGGGCTACAAAATCTGGACTCTGGGCGATGATATTGCCTGGATGAATATAGGCGAGGACGGCCGGCTCTACGCTATCAATCCGGAATTCGGCTTCTTCGGTGTTGCTTCAGGTACTTCAATGAATACCAATCCTAATATGATGAAAACTTTAAAAGCCAATAAGTTTTATCCCACCCTTTATACCAATGTGGGCCTTGACACCGATAAAAATGAACCGTGGTGGGAGGGCATGAGCGAGGCTCCTAAAAATATGAAAGACTGGCAGGGCAAAACTTATGACGGCAAAGAAAAAGCCGCCCACGCTAATTCCCGGTTTACCGTTTCTATTAATAACTGCGAAACCCTCTCTAAAGAATTTGATAGTCCAAAAGGCGTGCCTATTTCGGCTATTATATTTGGCGGCAGGAGAAGTTCGCTTCTGCCTCTGGTTTATGAAAGCAAATCCTGGCAGCACGGCGTGTTTTCCGGTTCGATTATGGGTTCGGAAACTACTGCCGCGGCTATTCATGCTTCGGGTGTCCTCAGACGCGATCCTATGGCGATGCTTCCTTTCTGCGGCTATAATATGGGCGATTACTTCAGACACTGGCTAAATATCGGCAAGAAGATGAAAAACGCGCCAAATATATTTTTTGTTAACTGGTTTAGAGTTAACGAAGAGGGGAAGTTCATGTGGCCCGGTTTTGGCGAGAATATCCGGGTTATTAAATGGATTATGGAAAGAGTAATCTGGAAAGGCGAAGCGGTGGAAACCCCGATAGGCAATGTCCCTACGGTTAAAGGTTTTGATACCGCCGGCTTGAAAGATGTTCCTGCTTCTGATATGGAAAAACTCTTCGGCGTGAATATAAAGGAATGGGGCGAAGAATTAAAAAGTATCGAAGAACATTATAAAACTTTCGGTAGTAAGATGCCGGCAGAATTGAAACAGGAATATGAGGCACTATTAAAGGAATACCAAAAATAATACCTAAGGTCAAAGCACTTAATTCTAAACAAAAGCGTTGTGCTTATATTAAGTTCTTGTTTAGTGCTTAGAATTTTGATCTTAGAATTTAAGATAGTTCTCGCCTAACTTATTTTTCCTTACCAGGGATATTGTTCCTTCATGCAGCCTATTCCTATTGGTATTTATGAAACAGTGTGTTATAATCCTTTTATTAAGTCCTCGGGAGGTAGAGCCAATGCATATCTTCTCCAAAAAAGAAGCCATAAATACCGGGTGGGAGTTAATGAAAAAGCACCTGGGCTTTGCCGTAATTGTCTATGCTGTTTATTTTGGTATCACCTTCGGGATAGGATTTCTTGAGAATGGCATAGAGAACGGGGTATTAAGTTTTAATATAATGATTATAAGTTACTTATTGTCTTTCCTTCTGGTAATAGGCCTGATAAAAATATTTCTTAAACTCTACGACGGGGAAACAGCTGAAATCTCGGAACTGTTTACAAACTATGACCGCTACTTTAATTACCTCGCCTGTAGTGGCCTCGTGGCTTTGATAACGATCGGCGGATTAATACTTTTTATAGTTCCGGGTATAGTTTGGGGTCTTAAATATCAATACGCGCCGTATCTGGTTATTGATAAAAATATGAAGCCGATGGAAGCCATAAGAAAAAGCGGCAAAATTACCTATGGGCATAAAATGAATCTCTTTCTATTCTGGTTTGTTTCTTTAGGCGTAGTAATCTTAGGTTTTCTCTGCTGTTGTATTGGTATTATTCCGGCAGGAATAGTACTTTCTTTTGCGGTTATCCATATATATAGAAAACTGCTAAACGATTACGACAATGAACACAAAGTAAACACCGATAGCCCTATTAGCGAAGATGGGCCTGTTTGTGATTCCATACCTTCCCTGGAATCGGTGGCGCAAAATCCTTCCGGGCAGGCAAAGGCAGAGGAGCCAAAAACACCCGATAACTTGGGTCTGTAAAGCTACGAAAGCCTTATTTTGTAATGCGTATTAACATTTAGTTGCTTGGATCTACCTTTCTTTTTAATTGAAAAACCCACCTTTTTTATGGTATTATTGCTCTGTTGTTTTTCTCTTATTATTCCCGGGTAAAAACAGGAAAAAGTAATTATTTTATAAGGAGGAGTTATTATGGCTAAGAAGTTTGTGTACTCATTCGGCGGCGGAAAAGCCGACGGAAATGAGAAGATGAAAAATCTTCTCGGCGGCAAAGGTGCTAACCTTGCCGAAATGGCGGGGCATCCCAGGTTAAAGCTTCCGGTACCCCCGGGCTTTACGCTGACTACAGAAGTCTGCTCGGTTTTCTACGCGAATAAAAAGAAATACCCGAAAGAAGTCGGGCTTCAGGTAGATGCGGCAATAAAAAAAGTTGAAAAGATTATGCGCAAAAAGTTCGGCGATCCGAAAGATCCCCTGCTCTTTTCCGTCAGGTCCGGCGCCAGGAAATCCATGCCCGGCATGATGGAGACGGTGCTTAATGTCGGTCTTACCAGCAAAACCATCCCCGGTATGATCAAGCAGACCGGCGGTAATGAAAGATTCGTCTATGATGCCTACAGGCGTCTTATTATGATGTACTCGGATGTGGTTATGGAAAAAGCCGCAGGCATCGAACCCAAAGAAGACCAGGGTATAAGAAAGCAGCTTGAACACATTATGGCGGCTATGAAGAAAAAGAAAGGCGTTAAACTTGATACGGAGCTTGATGCGGCAGATTTAAAAGAACTTTGCGAAACCTTTAGGGCCAAGGTAAAAGAAGTACTCGGCAAACCTTTCCCGGATGAGCATATGGAACAGATGTGGGGCGGAATCAGCGCCGTATTTTCTTCCTGGAACGGGAAGCGCGCTATTTCTTACAGAAGAATAGAAAAAATTCCGGACGAATGGGGAACGGCAGTTAATGTTCAGACCATGGTATTCGGAAATATGGGTGACGACTCGGCGACGGGCGTGGCCTTTACAAGAAACCCGGGCAACGGGGATCCCCGCTTCTACGGCGAATATCTCGTAAACGCCCAGGGCGAAGATGTTGTTGCGGGAACCAGAACTCCTGCGCCTATTAGCGCGGCCTCGCAATCAGAACACAATATGGAACTGGTAACACTCGAAAAGTGTATGCCTAAAATTTACAAGGAGCTTTTCTCCTTCCAGGCTCGTTTGGAAAAACATTACAGAGATATGCAGGATATAGAATTTACTATCGAGAAAGGCACTCTGTATATGCTTCAGTGCCGTATCGGTAAGAGAAACGGCCCTGCCGCGGTAAGAATGGCGACGGATATGTATAAGGAAAAACTTATTACCACGGATGAAGCAGTTATGCGGGTTACTCCTGCGCAGTTAGATGAACTCCTGCATCCGATAGTCGATCCTAAAGCAGAAAAAATAACCAAACCCCTTGCCAAGGGTCTGCCTGCAGGTCCGGGCGGAGCAACCGGCCAGATCGTATTCACGGCAAACGACGCCGTGGAATGGTTCAATAAAGGCAAAAAAGTAATTCTTGTCAGGGAAGAAACCAATCCCGAAGATATTGAAGGTATGAGAGCGGCAGAAGCCATACTTACAGCCCGAGGCGGAATGACCTCACATGCGGCGCTTGTGGCGCGTGGTTGGGGCAAATGCTGTATCGTCGGCTGCGCTGATGTACACATTGAGCTTTCCAAGAAGACTGTTGTAATCGGCGGAAAAGAACTTAAAGAAGGCGACTGGATAACGCTCAACGGGACTAAGGGCGCAATCTATGAAGGTAAACTCGGAATGGTTGATGCCAGTGAAGAGGGCACCGTTCTGGCGGACTTCCTTAAGATTTGCGATAAAGTAAGGACTATGGGAATCAGAACCAATGCCGATACACCCAAAGACGCGGCAAAAGCCAGATTCTTTGGCGCCGAAGGCATAGGTTTATTCAGAATCGAGCATATGTTCTACGGCGAAGGTTCGGATCAGTCGCTCTTTTTGCTCCGCAAGATGATTATGTCCAATACTCTTGAGGAAAGAAAGACCGCCTTGAGCGAGCTCTTCCCTTATATGAAGTCAGATATCAAAGCGACTTTGAATGCGATGGACGGCCTGCCGGTAACTATCAGGCTTATTGATCCGCCGCTTCATGAGTTTGTGCCGCACGAAGAAAGTAAACTTAAAGAACTTGCGGATTCGCTTAAGATAGACATGAACAATCTTGCAAAACGCGCCAGCGCGCTTCGGGAAAGTAATCCTATGATGGGACACAGAGGTGTCCGTTTGGGTGTTACCTATCCTGAAGTCACGGAGATGCAGGCAAGAGCGATAATCGAAGCAGCCGCAGAATTGATTAAGGAAGGCAAAAAAGCGTCTCCCGAAATCATGATTCCTGTGGTCTGCACGGTCGAAGAAATAAATGACCAGATAGTGATTATCAGAAAAGTGCACGAAGAAATTAACAAAAAGTTTGGGAAGAAAGTACCGCTATTAATCGGTACTATGATAGAAATACCGAGAGCCGCGCTGGTTGCAGGCAAGATTGCCCAGACGGCGGAGTTCTTCTCCTTCGGAACCAACGATTTAACCCAGATGAGCTTTGGCTTCTCCAGAGATGATATCGGCGGTTTCCTCCCGGATTATCTGGAAAAGAAGATCCTTCCCTGCGACCCGTTCCAATCTATTGATGAGGAAGGCGTTGGAGAGCTGATTTCTATAGGTATAGAAAGAGGCAGAAAGACCAACAAAAAACTCAAGATAGGTATATGCGGTGAACACGGCGGCGATCCTGATTCTATAGCATTCTGTTACAAGAAGGGCATGAATTATGTTTCCTGCTCTCCTTTCAGAGTGCCAATAGCCAGGTTGTCTACTGCCCGGGTAGTGGTAGAGACAAGGAAAAAGTAAGTTGAATAGCTGGGCGCCCGCTTAAAAAGCGGGCGCCCTTTTTTCTAACGACCAAAGTGTAAAATTATGATAATGTTAGCACCGGCGTAGCCGGGTGAAGACGACCATAGTGTAAAATGATGATGTTGTAAGCGAAGCTTTTCTCGAGAGGAATTATATATAGATGTCAACAGTGGTTGACATAGCGAGATTAACACCGGCGCAGCCGTGTGAAAGCTACCTTAAGGCAAGATTATTGTGATACGGTGAAAAAACAAGGCAAAATAATGAAAAAAACTATCCTTTTTTGTATGCTCTTAACCGGAATGGTATTTGCGGAAGGGAACGAACCTACCTGGCTTCTTTCGGTGCCTACCGCAAATGTCCTTCCTAAAAATACACTTTCTGCCGGAATAATCTATCTGGACCTGAGTATTACGGAGGAGCTTGAGATCGGCGTGCACGGCATTAAATACCAGCTCTCAAAGGACTTCGAGGGCGGCAAACTCTCGCTGGGGGCTTCTTTTGTTTACGGTCTCTATCCTTACGCGGTTTGGACCAAAAAAATAGAGCCGGGCGAACTCACTATCGGAATAAATCCCTTCCCGTATTTTGTATTTGCCAGCCTTGAAACCAAACTCTCGGAAACTATGAGTTTTATAGGCCAAATCCATAACGGTATTGCAGCAGGTGTAAGAGCTAATATTGCCTCCGGCTGGTGGGTGGACCTGGGCGCAGGCTTCACTACTTATCCTTATAAAAATTATATTTTCTATGATTTTGCTAATACTGATTATTTTTATTACCGTTTCCCCTCGACTTTTTCCCCGTATCTCGTATTTTCGCTGTGTTATAACTTCAATATTTCGCCTGCTCAAGCCTCCCCGGAGTTAAAACCCGGTAAACTTCCTTTGGAGTTGCCTACCACTCCGGCTGAACCTATAAAGTAAACTTTTGCGTCCTTAGGGGCGGGATATTTTCGGTATAACGAAATAATACCGAATTAATTGTGTATAAGGTATAATAGTCAATAATCTATGATCCCATATCACAAGACGACCGGCATAATTATTAAGGTGAGGAGTTACGGTGAGGGCAATAAGCATCTTACCGTTTATACCCGGGGTTTCGGTAAAATTCACGCGGTTGCTAAGGGCGCCAGTAAAATTAAGAGCCGGTTTGGCTCGACGATAGAGCTTTTTACAGAAACAAAACTCTTTTTATATAAACAGCAAAACAAAGACCTTTATCTTCTTACGCAAACAGAAATTGAAACCCATTTTAAAAATATTTCAAAGAATGTCAAAAAATATACTTATGCTTCCGCCGTCTCCGATTTTATTAATACTTTTGTCCCGTTCGGGGAAAAGAGCCGCTCTCTTTATGAACTTTTTTTTAATACCCTTTCTAAAATAAATTCGGAAGAAAATGAGAGCAGGATATTCTCAATGTTTATGGTAAAGTTCCTTACCCAGACCGGTTTTAAAATCGCGCTTAATTTGTGTGCCTCCTGCGGCAATGGACTGGTTCAAAACCGAAGAATGGCTGTCAGCCCCAAACACGGCGGTGTGGTCTGCGAGGACTGTTCCAACGGAATTTCAACGGTGGAAGTCTATAATAACACCTTGAAGCTGATGGACCTGATGCAAAGAAAGAATTTTGACGCACTGACGAACCTTAAGATAGAGGATAATTCACATATGGAGATAGAAAAGATAGTGGAGCATTTTCTTGAGTATAACTTTGAGCTTAAGTTAAAAAGTTTAAAAGTCATGGAGAGTATCAGAAATTATGGCGGCTAAAAAAGCGGTAATACTTCTTTCCGGCGGTTTGGATTCCACAACTACCCTCTACTACGCAAAAGCAAAAGGGTACGACTGCTATTGCCTGCTGTTTGATTATGGCCAGCGGCATAAGAAAGAATTAAAAGCCGCGGCTAAACTGGCTAAACTTAATAAATGTGAGTATACAACGGTAAAGATTTTATTACCCTGGTCTAAGAGTGCTTTAACCGATACGACGGTTAAAATTCCGGCAAATACCCGTAATATCGGAAAAAAAATTCCGGCAACTTATGTACCCGCGAGAAATACAATATTTTTAAGTTTTGCCGCCTCATATGCGGAGTCCATTGGGGCAAGAAAGATATTTATCGGCGCAAACGCTTTAGACTACAGCGGTTATCCGGACTGCCGGCCCGACTACATAAAAGCCTATGAAAAGGCCGTAAATCTTGGAACAAAGAGCGGGGTCTCAGGAAAAAAACTAAAAATAGAAACGCCTTTGATTAAGCTGACCAAGGCAAAGATTATCAGGCTTGGCAAAAAGCTTGGAGTGCCTTATCATTTTACCTGGTCTTGTTATCAGGGAGGGAAAACCCCTTGCGGTATTTGCGAGTCCTGCTTGCTTAGAAAAAAAGGGTTTGAAGATATTTGCCGCTAAAATTAAATATCGTTTTCAAAGATGAATATGTTAAAATTGTGGTGTAGTTTTGATAAATAAAACAGAGGTGAACCTGAATGAATCTTACAATTGCGATAACTGTGATAGGTAGTCTGGTTGTTGTTATATTTCTTTTTATTCTTGGTATCCGGGCTATGAAAGACAAAGTTGTAAGCGGGGCGGAAGGGCTTATTGGCCTGACCGGTAAAGTGACAAAAAGACTCGAGCCTGAAGGAATTGTCTATGTTAATCATGAAGACTACACGGCCAAAAGTAAAGATGAATCCGTAATTGAAGAAGGTGCCAAAGTTAAAGTTATTGCTGTTGACAGCGCAAAATTAGTTGTAGAAAAAATTACTTAAAAGGTTTTAATGCTCTAAAAGGAGGAACAATATGGGTACGGGCTCAGGTATAGGAATAGTTTTTGCGGGAGTGTTAATATTTTTCGCAATAGTTGTATTTAATGCAATAAAGATAGTAAGAGAGTATCAAAGGCTGGTGCGTTTCCGGCTTGGAAAACACAATGCGCACGAGGGCGTACTGGGCCCCGGGATCACTTTTGTCTGGCCGATTATTGACCAGATTGTCTGGGTGGATCTTAGGGAATCCTTCCTTGAAATCCCAGAGCAGACCTGCATAACCAAGGATAATGCCCCGGTTTCCGTGGACTTCTTAATTTACTGGAAGGTTGTTGATCCGGCGCTTTCTGTTATTCAGGTGCGGAATTTTGCGGGAGCCCTGCAAGGTATAGCCACAACAACCTTAAGAGCGGTCGTGGGTGATATGGCGCTTGATGAAGTTCTTTCCAAAAGAGAGCAAATAAATGTCATTCTTAGAACTAAATTAGATGAAGTTACCGGCAGATGGGGAGGAAAAGTAACTTCCGTAGAAATTCGCGAAATTCTACCTCCGACAGAGGTGCAGTCGGCCATGACCAAGCAGATGGCAGCAGAAAGGCACAGAAGAGCAGTAGTAACCGAAGCGGATGGAACAAAATCAGCCGCGGTTACTATCGCCGAGGGTGAAAAGCAGTCTGCAATACTTCGGGCTGAAGGTGAAAGACAGTCGCAGATTCTGAAAGCCGAAGGTTACGCCAAGGCACTTGAGAGTATCTTTGGGGCCGCTAAACATATTGATGAAAAGACTATGGGTTTGCAGTATCTGGAGACACTAAAGGCCCTCGGGGCTTCGCCTTCGACGAAGTATATTTTTCCGATGGAGTTTACCTCAATGCTTAAGCCCTTTGTGAGCAATATTCAGGAAGCGTTAACTAAAAAGACTTAAGTAATTCTTATGCGCGTGAAAGAAAAGTTTTCAGGCGCGGGAAAAAAAGTCCCGCGCCTTTAACTTTTTAAAATTAAATGGCGAAAAGTGTGTTTTATCTGAAAATAATCAAATAAATCGTCATACCACCGCTTGATATATGGCATTAAAATAGCACTACTAATGGTGTTTTTGATGAATTTTCAGCGTTTATAGGGCTAAAAATAATTGAGGGGGGTTGCAAAATTAGAATATATAGTGTATAATAACTTAGTACAGCAAAGAACAATTTTCGACCGCAAGGAGAAAATTTTCTCCGGGCGGTTTTCTTGTTTGTACAATCTAACACAAAAGGAAGTGATATAGGAAATGGCGAAGGGAAAAGTGAAATGGTTTAACGACCAGAAGGGTTATGGTTTCATTACCCCGGAGTCCGGTAAGGATGTATTCGTACATCACACTGCGATTCAGGGAGATGGATTCAAAACCTTAAGTGAAGGCCAGGAAGTCGAATTCGAGATCGAAAACGGCCCTAAAGGCGAGCAAGCTACTAAAGTAGTGAAACTCTAAACTTCAAAAACTTAAAGCCCGGTTGATTAATTTCAGCCGGGCTTTTCTTTTTCTAACGACCTTAGTGTAAGACTATAATAATGTTAGCACCGACGAAGTCGGGTGAAGACAACCAAAGCGTAAAACAATATATAATTTTAACACCGGCATAAGCCTGGTAAAAAACCCAAAATTACACTATTTTTCCCAATCTTTTCAGACAAACATCCTTCCCGAGCACTTCCATTACTTCAAAGAGTCCCGGTGAGATAAGTTTTCCCGTCAGTGCAAGCCGGACCGGATGGACGAGTTCTCCGAGTTTTTTCCCGTTTTTTTCGGCAAAGCTTCTTGTAAAGGCTTCCAGTTCTACCGTTTTAAAATCTATCCCTGCAATTTCCCCTCGGAACTTCTTAAAGAGTTCAATCTTTAAGGGGTCTTTAAAATGCTTTTCCATGCCGGCGGTGTCGTATTCGGTGACCTCTGTAAAGAAATACTTTGCATCCGTAATATCCGTTAGCTTTTTAAGGCGTTCCTTCTCGAGTTTAACCACTTTTAACAGCAGTGACTCATCCGGAGTTATTCCGGCATTAAGAAGGAAGGGCCTCACCAGGACGGCAATCTCCGCTTCGGTTTTTTGCCGGATGTAATAGCCGTTTAAGTAATCAAGTTTTGTAAAATCAAAGATGGCAGGGCTTTTGTTAACATTCTTTAAAGCAAAGCGGTTAATAATCTCACTTAAAGGAAATATTTCTTCGGTAGCGCTGTAAGAACAGCCCAGTAAGGCAAGAAAATTTACTATGGCTATAGGCAGGTAGCCTTCCTCCTTGTATTCCGTAACCGCTGCTGCTCCTGCGCGTTTGGAGAGCCGGGATTTATCGCTTGCGAGAATTAAGGGAATGTGCGCAAACTCAGGGAGTTTAAAACCCATAGCCGTATAGAGCTGAATCTGTCTCGGGGTGTTGCTGATATGGTCTTCCCCGCGTATAATGTGGGTGACTTGCATTAAGGCGTCATCTACAACCACACAAAAATTATAGGTGGGTATGCCGTCGGTGCGCGAGATAATAATATCGTCAAGTTCGGTGTTTTCAAAGGTTATTTTCCCTCTTACCAGATCATTTAAGATGGTTTGACCGGTAAGCGGCATCTTAAAGCGGACTACATAGGGCCTGCCTTCATTTTCTTTTTTTGAAAGATCTTCTGCGGGCAGCTTTCTGCAGGTGCCGTCATATTTATAAGGCTTTTTCAATTTTTCGTAGATTTTTCTTTTTTGGTCCAATTCTTCTTTGGTGCAGTAGCATCTGTAGGTGTGGCCGGAGGTTTCCATTTTTTTTGCGTATTCTTTGTAAATCTCCATCCGTTCTGACTGTCTGTACACTTCATCCCATTCCAACCCCAGCCACTTCATAGAGGCAAAAATATTTTCTTCGTATTCTTTTTTTGATCTTTCTTTATCGGTATCCTCAATTCTCAGGATAAGCTTGCCTTTTTGATTTTTTGCGAAAAGATAATTAAAAAGAGCTGTCCTTGCCCCGCCTATATGAAGATTTCCCGTAGGGGAAGGCGCAAATCTTACTGTAACCACAAAACCCTCCTAAAAGATAAGTACAAAGTACGAAGGACAAAGTACAAAATAATGTTGGCGGAAAATACTCCGCCTTCCAAAAATGTATTTAATATATATCAGCGATAGCTTATAACTGCTTATCATATATTGTACTTTGTCATTTGTAAATACTTGCTATTTCTGTTTAAGATGCCTGCGGATGTACCAAATTGCTCCGGCAAGAAGTAAGATACCGATTACTGCGTCAAACTTATGAAAATAGACTCCCAGGGTGTTCCAGTTTTCGCCCATTTTTAAGCCTACCCAGGCTAAGAACCAGCACCAGACAAAGGAGCCCAGGAAAGTATAGAGGC
This sequence comes from Candidatus Firestoneibacteriota bacterium, assembly GCA_903928075.1. Taxonomy (GTDB): domain Bacteria; phylum Oederibacteriota; class D2-FULL-39-29; order D2-FULL-39-29; family D2-FULL-39-29; genus CAIYPD01. The sequence continues at coordinate 47,977 of CAIYPD010000012.1, read as the reverse complement.
AGAACTTCGGGAAGTTGGTTTTGGCAATTCCGGAAGGAAGAGAGATGAAGGTTCGAACAACAGGAAGAAGCCTGCTTATAAAGGTTGCCAGGTCGCCGTATTTTGCAAAAAACTTGTCGGCAACCTCCATATCGTGTTTTGAAATAAGTACATATTTCCCGTATTTTTCAAGGAGCGGCCGGCCTCCGAAAAGCCCGACATAATAGGTGGGAATGGAGCCGACCAGGCAGCCGAGTGCGCCTGCAAAAGAAACCCAAAAGAGGGTAAATTGACCTTTTGCTACAAGGTAGCCGGAAAAGGGCATTATTATTTCTGATGGAAGCGGTATGCAGGCAGATTCTATTGCCATCATAAGGACTATTCCCGAGTAGCCCATAGTGGAGATTGCCGAAACAATAAATCCTGCAAGAATACCTATTATTTTTCCTATCAGTCCTGTGCTGACTCCTGTTTCAGCCGTTATTTCCGCGGTTACCACTGTTAGCATATTTCTCCTTTCCGCCCAGGCGGATTTCGCGAAGGATATGGATAGATATTTAGACTTCGCTCAACTCTCCCGGATTCCCTTAGACTTTTTCATCAGGGTCAAACAATTTTTTATATTCTTCCAGAGCGTAACTGTCGGTCATACTGGCAATATGGTCGCAGACCACTCTATACATATCATCCTGTTTGTCAACTTTGCTTCTAATGTCCTGCGGCAGCATACTGTATTTTTTCTTAGCAGGATTATGTTCAAAATATTTTGTATATTTATCAAATAATTGCTCAAGAATAGTCTGGTATTTAACTTCCATTCTAACGACTTTGAAATGTTTGTAGAGACGGGCATATAAGAAATTTCTCAACTCGGTTTTTTTTGCTTCCATTTTTTTTGTGAAGGTAATTATTTTTGATTTTGCCTTTCTTACATCTCCTACGCTCTTTATATTTATTTTGTCTATATTAATAAGCGCTTGCTCTATCAAGTCCTTGCAGAAGCCGTTGATAAGAAATTTGACCATCTGATATCTTTTAACTTCAACCTCGTCCTTGTTGCCGTTACCGATGCGTTCGAGCACTTCCCTGCAGATTTTTATGTCTGTCAAATCCTCCAGACTGATTAATTTTGATTTAATTCCGTCATCCAGATCATGAGTATGGTAAGCTATTTCGTCAGAGAGATTTACAATCTGCGCTTCAAGCGTACCGAACGAACCGGTGGAAGAGGATTTGTCATATTCGGTATTATGCTTGTCCAGGCCTTCCAGGACTTCAGCCGTGAGATTTAAACCGCTAAATCCCGGGTAACGTTTTTCAAGTTTGCGTACAATTCTTAGACTCTGCTGGTTATGCTCAAACCCGCCATGGTTTTTCATTAGCCTGTTTAAAACTTCTTCGCCGGAATGGCCAAAAGGTGTATGACCTAAATCGTGGGCAAGAGCTATGGCTTCGGTAAGATCTTCATTTAACCGTAAGTTTCTTGCCAAAGACCTGGCGATTTGAGCGACTTCCATTGTATGGGTAAGCCGGGTCCTGTAATAATCTCCCTCATGTATAACAAATACCTGTGTTTTGTATTCCATGCGCCGAAAAGCATTGCAGTGAACAATTCTATCCCTATCCCTTTGAAAGCAGGACCTTAAATTATGCTCCTCTTCGAGGTTCTCCCTGCCGGCAGAGTCCTTGCTTTTCATCGCATAGGATGCCAAAAATCCGGATTCTTCTTTTTCGAACTCTATTCTGCCGAGAAATCTGCCTTTCATGGTAGCTCCGTGTAGTATTTACTTTTACTATTAAAGCAGAAACATTTTACCATATTTCTACGCTTTAAGTATGAAAAAAACAGGGATAAGCAGGATTGTATGCTGCGGATGTCATCAAACAGGCTTTATCTTTAAGGTATTTCATAGTATTTGAAAAGCAGAACAAAGAAGATTGACTATTTTGGAATTCTGTTATAAAATACTAATGCTCATGCGAGTGAGCAATAATTATGAAAACTACAATGAAAGATATAGCTGAACTGGCCGGGGTTTCCAGGACTACGGTCTCGCGGGTCTTATCCGGCAATTATAAGAAAATACGGATAAGCTCAAAAACCGCCGAAAAAGTATTGCGTATTTCCCGTGCCCAAGATTTTCAGCCGGATGACCTGGCAAAGAGCCTCCAATCAAGAAAGACCAAAACCATAGGAGTAATTGTTCCGGATATTACCAACCCGTTTTTTGCGGAAATCGCAAGAAGCGCAGAAAAGTATCTTGATGCGAAAAATTATCTCATGATATTATGCAATACCGACGAACAACTGGACACTGAAGCTAAATGCATAAATCTTCTGCTTGCCAAAAGAGTGGAAGGGATGATTATTTGTCCTTCGGGGTTTGAAGACGGCAATTTTGCGAGGTTGAACAAAAAAGAATTTCCTTTTGTATTTATTGACAGGTATGTGCGGGGCCTTAATTGCAGTTATGTAGTGAGCGATAATTATAACGGCGCAAAACAGGCCGTCCAATATTTTATTGAAAGAGGGCACAGACGGATAGGCTTTCTCGGAGGGCGGGAAGATTCAAGCAGTAACCGGGACCGCAAAAAAGGTTATTATGATGCTTTGAGCGAAAATAAGATTAAATATTTCCCGGAGCTGGAGTTAAATCTGGGATTTGACCGGGAGTCAGGGGAAAAGGGTATGGAATTATTTTTGAAACTAAAAAACAAGCCTACTGCGGTATTTGCGGCTAATAATTTTTTAGGTTTGGGAGCGGTTCTTTCTATAAGAAAAAATGGGCTTAATATCCCCGCGGATATCTCTCTGCTTGAGTTTGATGAGACCGACCTCTCCAGGTACGGAGAACCCGCCATAACCAGTGTAAACCAGAATGCCAAAAATATCGGTGAAAAAGCGGCGGAAATTATCTTGAAAATAATCGGCGGCGGAAAAGAAGAGAAAGTAATAATTCCCGTAAAAATGGTAGAAAGAAGTTCCATACAAATACTTTCAGTGAAAGAATAGGAGGAGTTAAAATGGAGAAATTCAACGGCTTGGGTATGAACCTGGGAAATCTTTCAAGGCTTTCGGATGCCAAGACCAGGTCAATAAGTCCGGAAAATTTTGACGGCGCAAAGGGAAAAGGCGGAATGTCAACGGAAGGAACGGCGAAGCTGGCGGCGAGAGGGCTCGGGCAGGGCTGGAAAGTCTCTCCTTATATAAGGATTAAAGCAGGGGAGACTGTAACCCTGGCAGATATTAAAGGACCGGGAGCAGTGCAGCATATCTGGCTCACGCCGGTGCTTAATCACTGGCGGTTTGCGATACTTCGAATATACTGGGACGGGCAGAAAAACCCTTCTGTTGAGTGTCCCATCGGAGATTTTTTTTGTAATCCTATGGGCAAATACAGGCAAATCTCCTCTCTTCCTGTTTGCGTCAATCCGACAAGCGGGCTTAACTCTTACTGGGAGATGCCATTTAAAAAGAGTTGCAGGATAACCGTGGAAAATACCGATGTTGATAGAAAAAAGATATATAAGGAAGGGGGCAATGAGGGCGGGTTTACACTTTACTATCAGATAGATTATACTCTTACAGCGGTTCCTGAGGATGCCGGATATTTTCATGCGCAGTTCCGGCGGGCCAATCCCCTGCCCTATAAAGATGTTTATACCATTCTTGACGGGGTAAAAGGCAAAGGCCATTATGTCGGCACCTATATGTTCTGGGGTCTTAACAATAACGGCTGGTGGGGCGAGGGTGAGATAAAGTTTTTCCTGGACGGAGATAAAGAGTTTCCGACTATCTGCGGGACCGGGACAGAGGATTACTTCTGCGGTTCCTATGGTTTTGTGCACGACGAGAAGAAGGAATATGTCGAATTCACAACGCCTTATTCCGGAGTGGCCCTGCACAAACCCGATAAGCTTAATCAAGTTGTGGAGAGATTTTCTATGTACCGCTGGCATATTATGGACCCTATCCGTTTTGAAAAAGAATTAAAGATTACCATCCAGGCTCTGGGCTGGAGAAATGACGGGCGGTATCTGCCGTTACAGGACGATATTTCTTCGGTTGCGTTCTGGTATCAGACGCTGCCTTCGGCGAAACTTGAGCCGCTGCCAAAGAAGGATGAATTAGAAATAATATAAGATAGTTTATAAGGTTCTTAAAGTTTGTAATGTTTGTAATGCTCTGCGCATGGTATATTATATAAAATATAAAACATTGATATACAGCTTTCCGGCTTTATTCGGGAAAAAATATTAAGGGGGCGGGATTTTCATGGCGTTGTATAAAAAGGAATATCTTTCACAGATATCTTTTCCGCTTGGCGGGATAGGTTCGGGATCTATTGGCTTGGCCGGAAACGGGCGGCTCCTTGATTGGGAAATATTTAACAGGCCCGCAAGAGGAAGTATGAATGGTTTCAGCCACTTTGCCGTCAAAGCGGAGGCCCGCGGCAAGGTTTTAGATGCAAGGGTTCTAAACAGCGATCTAAGCGCTCCGTACCAGGGCGAAGGCAGCACAAATTTTCAGGGTATAGGTTTTGGCCCTGCAAGAATGACTATGGCGGGCCTGCCTCATTTCGAGGAACTCATTTTTAACGGTGAATATCCTTTTGCAACTCTGGAATATTTTGGCTCTAAATTTCCCGGGAAATTAAAACTAACGGCCTTTAATCCGCTTATCCCCTCAAACAGCAAAGATTCTTCAATTCCTTCTGCTTTTTTTGAGTTTGAAATTACGAATAATACCGGAAATACTATATCTTATACAATTGCCGGAACCATAAAGAATCCTCAGTCAAAATACGGCGCCGCGCAAAATAGATTTTCAAAAACAAACGGGTTTTCAACTGTAACTGCCGGCTCAAACGGACTAAAAAAAACAGATGTTAATTTTGGTGAGCTTTGTATTGCGTCGGACGCGAAGAAAGTCTCCCGGCAGGAATATTGGTACCGGGGCACCTGGTTCGACAATCTGACAATTTTCTGGAAAGATTTTTCAAGTTTTGGGCCGTTAAAAAACAGAATATATCCTGTTGAAAAAAAGTGTAAAGCCGAAGATCATGCGACTTTGGCAGGAAAGGTAAGTATTAAATCCGGAGAAAAGAAAACTATAAAATTTATCATCAGCTGGAACTACCCTAACCGTGAGAACTACTGGGACAAGCCGGACTGTGCTTGCAAAGGAAATTGTAAACCGGCAAAACCTATAATCTGGAAGAATTATTATGCCTCAATCTTTAAAGACGCTAAAGCTTCTGCGCTTTACTCTCTGAAGGAGTGGAAACGGCTTTCTGGTCAAACTAAGATATATAAAGAAGCTCTCTTTTCTTCAACTCTTCCCGGACCGGTTCTTGATGCTGTTTCAGCCAATATATCTATACTGAAATCGGCGACCTGTCTCCGTCTGCCGGACGGCTCTTTCTACAGTTTTGAAGGCTGTCATGCGTCTGAGGGCTGCTGTGAGGGTTCCTGCACGCATGTATGGAACTATGCTTATGCACTTCCCTTTCTGTTTCCCGGACTGGAAAGGTCGATGCGGGACCTTAACTTCAAATATAATCAAAGAGAGGACGGCGGTCTGGTCTTTCGCATAAAGCTCCCGCTCGGAAGTAAAAGAGGGCTTTTTCGGCCTTGTGCCGACGGACAGTTTGGCGATGTTATTAAGATATACCGCGATTGGAAGATATCCGGTGATGATAAATGGTTGAAGGGTCACTGGCCGGCAATAAAAAAAGCTATTGAATTTGCCTGGGCAAAAACAAACGAAGACAAATGGGACGAAGACAAGGACGGAATACTGGAGGGCAGGCAGCATCATACTCTGGATATGGAACTCTTCGGACCTAATTCCTGGCTTTCGGGATTTTACCTCGCGGCGTTAAAAGCCGGCTCTGAAATGGCGGCGTACTTCGGTGATTATCGCGCGGCGGCAGAATATCTTGGGCTTTTTGAGAAAGGCAGGGCTTATGCCGATAAATATCTTTTTAACGGAGAGTATTATCAGCAAAATATTAATCTTAACGACAGAAAGATACTGGATAAGTTTTCGGGTAAAGAAAAAACTTTAATAGGAACGGGCACGCTCAAAGCCTACTGGGATGACGAGCACAAGGAAATAAAGTATCAGATAGGGGAAGGCTGCGGTATTGATCAGGTGGCGGCAGAGTGGCATGCGAACCTTTGCGGACTCGGCAGTATATTTGACAAAGAACAGGTAAAAAAAGCTCTCGCTTCTATTTATAAATATAACTTTAAGAAGTCCATGAGAGATTTTGTTAACCCTTGCCGTTTATACTGCTTAAATGACGAAGCCGGCACGGTAATAGCTGAATATCCAAAAGGTAAAAGAAAACCGTTTGTGCCGGCGCCCTATGCCGAAGAGACCTTTCACGGTTGTGAATATGCCGTCGCTTCTCATATGATACAGGAAGGACTCGTAAAAGAAGGCCTGGAGATAACGAAGGCTCTCCGCGACAGGTATGATGGAAAAAAGAGGAATCCCTGGAACGAATTTGAATGCGGTTCTAATTATGCCCGTTCGATGGCCTCCTACTCTCTATTGCCTGCACTTTCAGGCTTTGAATATGATATGCGCAACGGGATGCTGGGCTTTGCCCCGAAAATTAAAGTCAAAGGCTGCTTTAAATGTTTCTGGTCCGTAGAGGGTGCCTGGGGGACAGTAAAAATTAAAAAAAGTGCTGCAGAACTTACGGTTCTTGGCGGGAAACTGGAATTAAAACTGCTAAGATTAGGACGCTTAAAACAAAAGGAGGTTACTGTTGCTGAAGGGAAGAAAAGGTATAAAGTTTCAAATAGAGACGGACTTATTTTCAAAAAACCGGTAATAATAAACGCCGGAGAAAATATTAAAATTTTTAGTTAGACACAAGGAGTGCTATATGAAAAAGCCAGTAAAGATAAATGCTGAAATTTCGTACCCGGTAAATCCTGTGATAGGAGTCTTTGCAACCGGGGATCCGAGAATTGACGCGGCTTCAAGAGAAAGAGCCAAGAATATTATTGGCCTGGTAGCAGAAAGAATTACCGCCGGAGTAAAACTTGCTAGAGGGGAAGCGGCGGATGTTGTATATTCTGATATTCTTGTGGATGGGGAAAAACAGGCGGATATAGTGGCAAAACAACTTAAGTCAAAGGGGGTAAACATTCTTGTCTGCGCGCCGGATACCTGGGCCTTCCCTCAATTATCTCTTATTTCACTTCTTCAGCAGTTTCCTAAAGATACACCTCTTTGTCTGGTCTGCGGAAATTCCGGGCCGAAGCCGGGAGTAGTTTTCGCGCATGCCGCATCCGGCGCTATCTCTCAATTTGGAAGGCTGGTTCATCTTGTAGTCGGCACCTGGCCGGATACGGGGCTTATGCCGGAAATGACCGAAAAGACCGCCGAAGACCTTGTGGACTGGTGTTATGCTGCGGTTACGACCCAGTTATTGAAAGGAAAACGCGCCGTTCTATTAGGTCATGATTCCATGGGGATGGAAACAGCCCTTGCCCACATTCTTCCTACCAGAAATATTTTCGGGATAGAACTTACCAGGCTGGATATGAAACTTCTTGCCGACATGCTGAGAAAGGAAGCCTATAATAAAAAAGAGCTTAAAGAACTTAAAGCCTGGCTCATGTCCTACTGTGAGAAAAGAATAGAATTAAAAGGGAAGATGGACGAGGAGCGCTTTGAAAAATCGCTGGCGATGTATCTCATCACCCGGGATCTCCTAAAGGACCTTAATGCGGTAGGGGGCGGTTTTATGAGTCAACTTGAGTGGGGGTCAGACAAGAGAGGCATCCCCTTGCCCGTTGCCGATATAATGGAATCCCTTTTTAATTCCACCTTTGACCACAACGGGAAAAAGCAACCGCTGCCTTTTGCAACCGAAGCTGACGGACAGGGGCTTCTTACCATGCTGTTTTTCACCCATCTTTCTGGGGGCAACCCGCCGCTTTTCATGGATTTTAGAAAAGTTTGGGAAGCCTGGGAAGTCAAGGCCTTGCTTAAGAAGCTTGGGATTAAGGGAGTAAAAGAGAACGAGACCTGGATTAAGAAAGGTTTTGTCGATGGTGATAATTCCGGAAGCGCATCTTTTGACTGGGCGGCAAAGCCCGGCTCTTCCGTAAAAGAAATAATGTCCAAGGTAACCTTCCCGCTTGCGGATGAGGGGTATTTCCCGGGAATGGGAAATTCTGTAACCTTTACCAGCCCCGGCGGGATAGAGGGGATTGCCGGGCGGCTTGCCTACTCTTCCCTTTCAAATATGTTCACCATGGTTTGGGATGAAGCAACAACGGCGGAATTGCCGGAGAAGGTCGCGAAAGCGGTCGCAAGTACCTCCAATGCCACCTGGCCTCACACCTTTGTGGTGCCGAAGTACGCTTCAATGATCGAGTATAAACAATATGCTCCGGCAAATCATTTCCACATGACCTGGGGTTTAAAGCCTGCCCGGCTCCAGTACTGGATGGATTTAAACAATGTGCTCTCAGGAGCGCCCTGGATGGCGCGCCCTTCGTTTATTGAAGGAACAGACAGACCGGTTCCGCTTCTCTATATTATTAACGGCGGAGAAAATAATGCAAAGATAATGCTGAGGAAGTAGAAGATTAAGGTTATTAAAAAGCACTGAAGCCTTGCGCATAATTGCGCAGGGCTTTTTTGTTGTATCATAAATCGAGTGTTGATAAAGACTTCATCTATCTGGTAGAATGAAATATGCAGGAAATAGAGTTTTTTTGTAAAAACGGCCAAAAAATATGGAAGAAATAAGCAAAGACATATTGATTAGAATAAAAAGGGGCGATGCCGAGTCGTTCAGGGTTGTTGTGGGGTGTTATCAGAAATTTGTCTTCTCTTTGCTTTTCAGGTTCCTTGCAGGCAAATATCCCGAAGAACTGGAAAATATGGCAACTGATATTTTTGTTAAAATATTTAATTTTATAAGGTCCTATGATCCCGACAAGGGCGCAAAATTCTCAATTTGTGTTCACACAATTGTCAGAAATTATTGTTTTAACGAGTTGAGAATTAAGAGGCTGGAAGCAGACCATGATAGGGACTATACCAGTTTCGAACAGGTCGAAGATATTGAAAATGACGCTCTTGCCGGAGAGTTGTTGCAGAGATTTGAGAAATGTATAGAGACCCTGCCGGATGACCAGAGAATAATAATTATTTTAAAAGACTTCGAGGGCTTTTCCTACGAAGAAGCGGGCGCGTTTCTAAATCTTCCGGTAAGCGATGTTAAAAATAAATTCAATAAGGCCAAGGTAAAGCTAAAAGACCTTCTTTGGCCCTATCTTAAAGAGGATCATGGAAAAGCATTGTGAAAAAATAAGAGATATTGCGGAAGGCTATTTTGAAGAAGTACTTTCAAATCAAGCCAGGGAAAATGTTGAGACCCATCTGAAAGAATGCCCGGATTGCGTCTGGTTTTTCAGGGAATATGAAAAGATGAACGAGATTCTCTCGAAGTGGAAAATACCAGGCTCTTCATCTTCATTTGAAGAAAATGTTATAAACACCGTCAAAAATAGCGGAAAAAAAACAGGCCCGTCATTTATTCCTTCTTTTTTAAATCCTGCCGCCACGGGTTTAACCTTTATTATAGTTCTAGGCCTAGCTCTTTTGGTATATTATTTTTCCTTGCCGGTAATTATTGGATCTGCAAAAGAAGCGGGTGACGAGGAAGGCCGCGCTGTGGAAGTAAAGACGGGAGATATTATTTCTGCGGGGGAAGCAGAAGTTGAGGTGCTGTTGAACGATGGAAGCAAATTCACCGTTTCTAAAAGAGCAAAACTGAGAATTGAGGCTTTTAAAGAGAAAGATAAGTCCTGTTTTCTTGAAGGTGATTTAAAAGCGGAAATCCGGAAGTATCCCGGCCAGGAATTTAAAATTAAGACGGCCAATGCAGAGATAGGTATTCTGGGTACGGTTCTTTTTGTGTCAGCAAACAAACTAAACACCCTGGTGAGTGTTGTAGAAGGCAGTGTTGCGGTAAAAGGAAAAACAGAAAAAGCACTTATTACCAAAGGGAACATTGCAATTGTCTCTCAAAATAGCAAGTTTATGACAACGCTCGGTATAACTGAGGCGCTTAAAAATCAGGAAAACCAGGTTAGAATCCAGGCCATAAGAACGATTTTTGAATTAAGAGGCAAACAGGATATGCAGAATGTTAGTTCGATGCTTGAGGATTTGGACCCGCGCGTAAGAATGGAAGCCGCCGCCGCACTTTGCGCTTTTGGTAAAGAAGCTATAAAACCTTTGGTCAAAATCTTACGGGATAAAGATAAGTTTGTACGGGCTGAAGCAGTCCTAGATCTCGGAAAATTAAAAGCAATGGAAGCTCGGGACCGTCTTAAATGGATGCGGGAAGATAAAGATGTTGAAGTAAGAATAAATGTCGCGCTGGCTTTACAGAGCCTCGGAGAGCAAGTCTCAGGCCTGCCGGAACTTTTAAAAGAGCTTGACAGTACCGACCTGAATGCCAGAATTAACGCTTTAAAACTTGCAAGAAAAATAGGCAATTTTTCGGTTTCCGAGAATATTTCTAAAAACCTCGCGAATCCCGACAATAATGTGAAATGGTATGCCATTCTCGCTCTGGAAAGGATAAAAAACCCAAAAACATTTCCGGCTTTATTGTCTTTGCTGAAAGACAGGGATGACAATATCCGAAAAAGAGTTATTCAGACGCTGGTTAATATTAATTTCTCCGAAGCCGTACCGGAGATAACCGCCCTTCTTTCTCAACCGGGGAATAAAGAGCTCAGGTTTCCTGCTATACGGGCTCTCGGTTATCTGCTTCCCGGATATTACAGGGCGGACCGCGATAAGCAGATAGAGTTGCTTTTAAAATCTATAGATGATCCAGAGCGTCTGTCTAAAGTTGCGGCCTTGATAGCATATTCCAGAGCTCTGGGAGCAACTCCTGCCCTTAAACAAAAAGTTTATGAGGTGTCGGCAAAAGACGGAAATAAATTTTTGAAAGAAACCTTAGAGGAGATACTAAAAGTTATCAACAAACAGGATTTCAGGTTCATGCTGAGCGCTATAGAAGTTTCGGCTCTGAGTAAAATGAAAGAAAAAGCGGTTGTTCCCGTCATTTTCTCCGCAGCTAAAGACCAAAACCCTTTAATTCGCAAGGCGGCAATGGAAGCTTTTGAGCGCTTAAATAATAAAATATTCCTGACAGTTCTTTATGAAGGCCTTAAGGATTCCGATTCCCGCGTGGCTGAAGCCGCAGAAGAGGCAATAAAAAAAATAACAGAGTAAATTATGTATAATAAAATCTTAATAGTAAAACATATAGAAAGTGAGGGAGCAGGTACGCTGGAAACCTTCTATAAGGGTCGGGGGTATGTGCCTGTAGTTCTTGAGTTGGAAAAAACCCGTCGTTTTCCCGCAAATATTAAAGAATTTAAGCTGGTAGTTATAATGGGCGGGCCGATGAGTGTTTATGATGAAGAAAAATATACATTCTTGAAAGCAGAAAATACCTTTATCAAAGAAATACTGAATGAAGAAATCCCCTATCTCGGGGTTTGCCTGGGAGCGCAGCTTCTGGCAAAAGCCCTTGGTGCAAAAGTTATAAAAGCTCCGGTTAAAGAGATAGGATGGCATGAGGTAAGGCTTACAGAGAGAGGGCAGGAAGATATACTTTTCCGGAATGTGCCAAAAACATATTCTGTTTTTCAATGGCACGAAGATATGTTTACAGTACCGAATAATGGAATACTCCTTTCCGATTCAACTAATACTATTAATCAGGCCTTCAAGTACGGAAAAAACGCCTACGGTTTACAGTTCCATATTGAAGCAACTCCGGCTATGATAGAAAACTGGCTAAAAGGGGAACTGGGTGCTGCCGAAAGTAAGAATATAATACTGGAATCATATAAAAATAAAGTAGAATACGAGCGGCGCGCGCACATTATTTATTCAAATTTACTTAAAATATTATAAAAATTAAATAGTCCAAAAGATAAATACATTTAAGTTAAACGGAGAGAATTTATGCGCTTTGGCGGTCCGGTTTTTAAAAAATGTAACGATGCAAAAGAGTGGGTTGCGGCTGTAAAAGCCTCCGGCTATTCAGCTGCCTTCTGTCCTTTGAAAACTGACACAGATTCCAAGACAATTCAATCTTACGAACAAGCCTCTTTGAAAAACGATGTAGTGATAGCGGAAGTTGGAGCCTGGTCAAATCCCTTGAGTCCGGATAAAAAAACGGCTAAGACCGCGCTTCTTCACTGTAAAAAATCACTTGCCCTTGCCGAGGCCGTGGGCGCGAGGTGCTGTGTGAATATTGCCGGCTCAAGAGGGGTCAAATGGGACGGTCCAAGCAGCCTGGATCTTACTACTGAAACTTTTGAAATGATTGTTGCTAAGGTCCGTTGTATTATAGATGCGGTTAAGCCGAAAAGAACTTTTTATGCTTTGGAAACGATGCCCTGGATGTACCCGAATTCTCCGGAGGTTTATTTGGACCTGATAAAGGCAATAGATAGAAAGCAGTTTGCGGTACATTTTGATCCGGTAAATATGATAAACAGCCCGGAAAAATACTTTAAAAACGCGGAAATAATAAAAACATTTGTAAAAAAGCTCGGTAAATATATTAAAAGTTGTCATGCAAAGGACATTAAACTCCAGGAGAATCTAACGACACATCTTGATGAAGTGAGACCCGGGCTGGGAAACCTTGATTACCGGGTTTACCTCAAAGAGATTGACGGGCTTTCTGACCGGAATCTTCCGGTTCTATTGGAACATCTGCCAAACGAGCGGGAATATTTAAAAGCGGCCGAATTTTTTAGGTCGAAAGCGAAGGCAGAAGGGATAAGCCTGCAATAAAAAAAAGCAAATATTAATGGTAAAATATTCGCAAATCTGTATAATACAACATAGTTCTTAAAACTACCTATAAAAAATGAATGATTTTGGTGTAAGCATAGAGAAGCGGTCGGCGCTGGAAGCCAGGATGGCAAAGTACGGGATTAAGGAGAATGAGCTTATAGAGAAATTTCTCCGTTCCGGCGGGCCCGGCGGGCAAAATGTTAATAAGGTCGAGACCTGCGTCTATTTGAAGCACCTGCCGACAGGGATTGAAGTAAAATGTCAGAAAGAAAGGTCTCAGATAAAGAACAGATATTTTGCGAGAAAAATACTTGTAAGTAAAATTGAGGCAAAAATACTCGGCAAACTTTCTGAAGAATCAAAATTGGCTTACAAAATTAGAAAACAAAAAAAGAGAAGAAACAGAAGAGCAAAAGAAAATATTTTACGGGAAAAAAAGTTAAACTCAAATAAGAAGCATAGCCGGTCGGAAAAAATAAATATCTCTGACTGAAATTATCAAAAAATAATATAAAAACAGGAAAAGAAATATTAAAAAAACTGAAAAAAACCTCATACCTATTAAGGACACCACCTTTGTTATTATTGACTTTGAAACAACAGGTTTAAGCGCAAGGTATGGTGATGAGATCTGTGAAGTGGCTGCAGTTAAACTTCTAAACGGCTATATTGATGTTGAAAAGCATTACAATAAACTTGTAAATCCCTGCCGGTCTATTTCCCCCGGAGCTTCTGCGGTCAACAATATAACTGATGAAATGGTTAAAGATAAGTCAAAATTTGAACAAATCTATGCGGAATTCATTGATTTCATAGCCGACGGGGTAATTGTCGGGCATAATCTCGCTTTTGATATGGGTTTTTTAAGGGAAAAAGTAAAAAAAATGGGAAAACCTGCTCCGGCAAACCACACACGGGATACTCTTCACCTTGCCAGAGAAATGTATAAGCATTTGTCTTTGCCTTCTTTTAAACTGACAGATTTAAGGCGGCATTTTAAAATGGAAGCAAAAAACGAACACAGAGCACTTAGTGATGTGATTGCTACGGCAAAACTTCTTAAGAAAATTATTGAAGATAAGGAAAAAAAGGACATTAATGTTATTTAGTCCTTTAAGGCCAGATCTCTTCCAAAATTAAGATACTTTGTAACGGTCTCCGGCTTAGAGGCCTCAGCGTAGATTCTAAGTATCGGTTCGGTTCCGGATTGCCTGAGTACCAGCCAGGAAGCATCTTCCATTGTGTATTTTATTCCATCGTCCCTGCTTATGGACCGTACTGTTTTCCCAAAGAGTTTTTCAGGATTAAATGCTTCGATACGGTTAAATATGATGTTTTTTTGTTCGGGTGGATATTTAACATCAATACGGTCATAGCAGAACCTGCCGTATTTATTTTCAAGTTCTTTCAAAAGCTCGCTGGGTTTTTTGCCCGTTTCCGCCAGCATCTCCAGAAGCATCAAACCAAGGAGTATCCCGTCCCGTTCAGGTAGATAGCCTTTTATCCCCATTCCGCCGCTTTCTTCTGCACCAATCAGAATATCATTTTTCAACATCAGGTTTGCTATATTTTTAAAACCTATAGGTGTATAAAACCTTTTTAAACCGTTGCGCCTGGCTATAATTTCCGCGCACGAAGTGGTAGCGGTAGTTATCACCACGCCGCCCCGCAGGTGTTTATTGAAAAGCAAATGCTCTAAAAGTAAAGGCATTAGATGCTGGGTCGAATAAAATATGCTTTTATCGTCAATTATCGCAAACCTGTCTCCGTCTCCGTCTGTAACCAAAGCGATGGCGGCTCTTTCTTTTTTTATCGCAATCTTTGCTTCCGTTAAAAGGAAGTCAAGAGGTTCGGGCTTTATTCCGCCGAACATTGCATCTCGAAAGTGGTGCAGCGGAAATAGTTTTAGTTTTGAATCTTTTAATATTTTGAGCAGGAGGCCCTGGGAAGATCCGTACATAGGCTCTATAACGACCTTGAAGCTGCATTTATTAATCCTCTTCATATTTACAAAAGTTTTTATAAAGGAAAGATAGGGGTCGATCAGGTCTCTTGTTTTATAGGATCGGAGTCCCTCTTTTACGGGATTTTTAAAGAGCATCGCCTCAACCCCGCTTGTCTCTTTTTTTGCCGCCGAGGCTCCGTTGAAGGTCTTAATTTTAAAACCGTTATATTCGTAAGGGTTATGAGAAGAAGTGATCATTACGCCAAAAAAAGCCTTTTCTTTTACGACGGTAAAAGAAACGGTCGGCGTGGTTACCGCTTTTTTGGCAAGGATAACAGAAAATCCGTTCGAAGCCAGTATATCCGCAACGAGAGAGGCATATTTTTCCGAGAAAAATCTAAGATCATAACCTACTATGGCCTTTTTATTTCTCCCCGCAACTGTCTTAAAGTAATCGGCTGTGGCCTGGGCGACTACTTTTAAATTTGAAAACGTGAAATCTTCCGCTATTTTTGCCCTCCAGCCGTCGGTTCCGAATTTAATTTGCATTAAAAAGCACCTTTTCCCGATAAAATAACGAAAATTGTTTTAAATATAATATAAATGTCAAAGCAAAAACTCATATGTTTAACATAATAGACATCAAGCCTTAACTTCTTTGGTATAGCCAGTTCGGCCCTGCCGTTTATTTGGGGGAAGCCGGAGAGTCCGGGCCTTGCCGTTAGCACCTGTTTTTGGAACGAAGTATAGTTTTTGACAATTTCGTGTATTTCCGGCCTCGGACCGACGATACTCATTTCTCCTTTTAATATATTGATAAATTGAGGGAACTCATCCAGACTGGTTCTTCTCAAAAAGGCACCCAAAGGAGTTATTCTTTTATCGTTTTTTTCGGTAAGCCCGGCCCCGATTTTTTCGGCGTTTTCTACCATAGTTCTGAACTTGTAAATATAAATTTCTGTGCCGTTCCTGCCGACTCTTTTATGCCTGAATATTACCGGCCCCCGGGAAGTAAATTTTATTAACAGACTTATCAGGATAAGTAAAGGCAGAAAAATAAAAAGCAGGAGCAGTGAAAAGTGAATATCGAAAATTCGTTTTAGCATTTTACCTTTTATATTTATTTGCTATTTCTTTAACTTTATCGGAGACATAGCGCACATCTCTAAGCTGCATTTTTGGATAAATAGGAAGTGATAAGCTCTGGTTGTAAAGTTTCGTGGCTACGGGAAAGTCAGACGGCTTAAAGCCAAACCTCTTTTTATAGTAAGGATGAAGATGCGCCGGGATAAAATGCACACTGGTTCCGATGTTGGCTTCTCTTAGTTTTTCTATGAAGACATCTCTGTTAATTTTTAAAATTTTATCATCAACGCGGATAACATAAAGGTGCCAGGCACTCTTTTTATCTTTAAAGGTGAAGGGAATAGAAATTCCGTCAATATTTTTAAGCTCTCTTGAATATGCGGCGGCAATATTTTCCCGCAATTTTAGCAGGTATTCCGCTTTTTTTAGCTGCTCCAGCCCCAGTGCAGCCTGCAAATCCATCATGTTATATTTATATCCGGCATGAATTACATCGTAATGCCAGTTTCCCGCTGCCGTGTATCTTTTCCAGGCATCTTTGCTGATGCCATGCAGAGAAAGAATAGCTATAAGGTCCCGGAGTTTTTTGGACCTTGTGGTAACCATACCGCCTTCTCCTGTTGTAATATTCTTAGTGGCATAAAAAGAGAAGACCGTAGCATCGCCGGCACAGCCTGAAATATCGCCTATCTGTTTGCCTTTGTATCTGGCCGAGAGCGCGTGCGCTGCATCTTCTATGACCAGCGCTTTTTTCTTTTTTGCCAGGAAGAGAATCTCTTCCATATCACAGGGCAGGCCGCCAAAATGAACCGGCAGGAGAACTTTTATCTTTCTATTTTTTGATTTCTTTTCTATCTCTACGGGGTCAATATTGTAATCCTCTTCCTTTATATCTGCAAATATCAGATTAGCATTATTCTCGAGTATTACATTGTAAGTGGCACAGAAGGTGTAGGGAGAAGTAATTATATTGTCGCCTTTTTTTATATCGGCAGCTGCCAGGGAAAGAAAGAGGCCCCCGGTTGCCGAATTTAAAGCCACCGCCTGTTTGCTTCCGACATATCCGGCAAATTTTTTTTCAAAAAGTTTGGTCTTGGGCCCGGTTGTCAGCCAGCCGCTCTTTAGTGTCTCGACCACACTATTGATTTCATCTTTTGTTATAAAGGGCAGAGCAAAGGGTAAAAATGAGGATCGTGCTTTCATTTTTTACCTCCAGCCGGTTTGAAGGAAGGCACTAGTGTATTTATAAGTTTTTCTGCTGTTTTTCTATTAAAATTCTGCGATTCTGCAATATTTAAAAGGGTTTTTATAACCGCATTGAGCTTTTTGGGGTTAAAAACCTCCGGCTTGGCGATAAATATTTTTCTATGAGACGAAGAAGTAATTCCTTCTTCTCTGGTCATAATTTCCTCGTAAAGTTTTTCCCCGGGCCGCAAGCCTACAAACTCTATTTTAATATCGATCTCCGGGGTATAGCCTGAAAGCTGTATTAAGTCTCTTGCCAAATCTACTATTTTGACAGGTTTGCCCATGTCCAGAACAAATACCTCGCCGCGCGTACCCATACTTCCGGCTTGAACAACCAGTTGAGCTGCTTCTTCTATGGTCATAAAGAAGCGGACTACATCAGGATGCGTAACCGTAACCGGACCGCCCGCGGCAATTTGTTTTTTAAAAAGCGGGACGACACTGCCCCGGCTGCCCAGGACATTACCAAACCGGACAGTTAAAAATTTTGTTTTGTTTTGCTTGGTGGAAAAACCCTGTATAGCCAGTTCCGCAATTCTTTTTGTTGCCCCCATTATACTTGTGGGATTTACGGCTTTATCGGTAGAGACCATAACAAATTTTTCAACACCATATTTTATGGAGAGTTCGGCCATATTAGTTGTTCCGCCGATATTGTTTTTTATGGCCTCTTCAGGATTGTGCTCCATTAACGGCACATGTTTGTAGGCAGCGGCATGGAAAACCACATTTGGCGAGTAGAGCTTGAAAATATATTCCATCTTGTTTTTTTCTTTAACATCCGCAATAATAGGGATTATTTTAAAAGGTTTTCTGTTGGGATGAAGTTTGTTGAGCTCCATCTCCATCAGGTAAATGGAGTTTTCTCCCTGCCCGACCAGAACAACAGTTTTTGGTTTAAAAAGAAGAGTTTGCCGGGTAAGTTCTGACCCAATGGACCCGCCTGCGCCGGTTATCAGGACTGTTTTTCCTTTTATATAATGAGAAATACTCTCAGTGTCTTGAATTGCCGGTTCGCGTCCGAGGAGATCCTCTAATTCCACCTCCCGGATATGATTTATGGAAACATCGCCGTCAATAATTTCTTTGAAGCCGGGAATTATCTTATAACGAACTCCCTGTGAAGTAAGAGAAGAGCATATAGTTACAAGATTCTTAATGATAGCAGGTGAAGCGGAAGGGATGGCGATAACTATTTGTTCTATTTTTAACTCTTTAACTAATTCCTTTATTTCGGTAATTCCGCCAAGCACCTCAAGCCCGTTAATCTTGCTGCCTATTTTTGCTTTATCATCATCAATAAAACCGACAGGCGCATAGCCGGAATTGTTATTTTTTTTCATATCCCGGACGACCAGCGTCCCGGCCTCACCCGCACCTATAATCAGAGTTTTTTTCCCCTTCCTTGCCTGATTTAAAAGGCTTAAATGCGGCCTTATGGCCGGAAAAATCCTGTACCCGAGAAGAAAAAATATACACAGGAAAAAATCTATTAAAAGAACGGCTCTGGGAAAGGAAAGGTTACGGTTAAAGAAAACAGCGGTAACAAAAATGGCGGAGCCAAAAAAGATTGCGCCTATTAAATGGAGTATATCCGTTAAGCCGGAGTACTTCCAGATAATATTGTAAACCCGAAAACCAATGAGTACGGCAAGTCGGGCTAAAGCAGCAAAAATAAAAATTAAGAAGAGGTGGACAGTGTATTCTTTAGGTATTCCGTTTTCAAATCTAATGATAAAAGCAAGAAAAAGAGAGAGATTTACCAGGAGAAGGTCCATCAAAAAGTAAAATATTGATTTTTTTAGCATAAGTTTCCTTGAGTAAATATTTCGAGCCGAAAAATAGCCTGTGATGATTTTAGCATAATATATGCGGAATTCTCAATTACTTTTTAATATATAATATGGTAGAATACCACCATGAAAAAAACCATTATCCTTGCTTCAGCGTCTCCTAGAAGGAAAGAGCTTCTAAAAAGAATGGGTTTGAAGAATTTCACGGTAATACCTCCGGAAATTGACGAAAGCATGGGCAAGAAATTTCTTGTTAAAGTTCTTAAAAGAGTAGCGCTTCAAAAAGCTCTGGCAGTTTCAAAACAGCTCGGTTCAGCCATAATTGTTTCTGCCGATACGGTTGTTGTTGTAAAAGGTGTGATATATGGAAAGCCGGTTAGTATTACCAGAGCCAAAAAAATGCTGAGAACCTTAAGCGGTACAAATCAATCCGTTTGGACCGCTGTTGCGGTATTGGAGCTTCCTTCGGGAAGAGCCCTGGTCCGGGCCTGTGTCTCAAAAATTAGAATGAAGAAATTGTCTGCCGGGGAAATAGAATATTTGGCGAAAAAAAATCTGGATAAAGCGGGCGGGTATGGAATACAGGAAGATGATAAATATTTAACCGTGCTTAACGGATCCAGAACTAATATTGTTGGACTGCCTACGGAACTTTTAGCAGATATGCTTTCTAAATTTGGAATCAAGGGTAAACCGGTGGTAAGGTATAGGTTTTAATAAATGTTGCGGGTCACGGATTGCGAGTAGCGTGTTTCAAAAGCTTGAAACAATTTTAAATAATGAGCGCGTAAAATCTCTTGCTTTTAGTTTTTGCTGCCCTTCTGTTCTTCTATTCAGATTTGTATGTCAGATTTGTATTGAAAAACGCAAAAATACCCTGTATAATCAAAATTCATTAGAAAACAATTAAATATCGCGGGGTGGAGCAGCTGGAAGCTCGTCGGGCTCATAACCCGAAGGTCGACCGTTCGAATCGGTCCCCCGCAACCAGCAAATTCAGGGCACCGAAAACTTTCGGTGCCTTTTTATCTTTCAGGGCTTTATTCTTGCCCTCGTTCTGAAAAGTTCGAAAAGTGTCAAAAGCTTGAAATTTTCAGCGAATATGGTTATAATGGTCCGTCGAGCACTTTTGTCTTTTTTTGGCTTGAATTATTCGAGAAAGTTGATTTGCATTTTACTAATAGTTAAGATCAAGGCAAAAAGGCGCTCTGTTATCCCAAAAAACTCCCTTATGGGAACACTTATATGACAATGAAAAAGATGGTTAAAATTAAACCCAAAAAATATCAGATTAAAATGCTTTTTGAAAGTTGTCGTCAGGACAAACAGAACAAACACTCCTACCTTTTTAAAGAACCGGTTAAAACTCTTATAGCTTATGATGGTCCCGGCGCCGAAAAAGCGCTTGAAGAGATTGAAAAATTTCTTGGTAAAGGTTACTGGATCGCAGGTTATTTGTCTTATGAGCTGGGCTACAGTTTTGAAAAAGATTCTTTCCCGGCGCTCTTTGCAAAAAAATATAAATTTCCTTTGCTGGAACTTTATGCTTTTAAAAAACCCGCAATACTAAAGTCTTCTAAATACCGTCTTAATAGGCAAGGCAACTCTTTTAAGGTCAGCAATCTTAAATTTAATGTTCCTTTTCAGCAATACAAAGACAACCTTGAAAAGATAAAAAAATATATTATAAACGGGGATGTTTATCAGATTAACTATACCGGCAAGTTGAATTTTGCTTTTTCCGGGGATTCGTTCGCGTTTTATCGCAGTTTAACGGAAAAACAGGCGGTGCCCTACTCCGCATTTTTAAATTTAAAAAACAAGACCGTACTCTCGCTCTCACCTGAACTCTTTTTTTCCGTGAAAAAAGGCCTGATAGAATCAAAACCCATGAAAGGGACAATGGAGCGCGGCAGGAATTTTTTAGAAGATGCCGCTAAAATGAAGGAGCTTTCAAGAAGCAGCAAGAACCGGGCAGAAAATATCATGATAACTGACTTGATCAGGAATGATCTCGGCAGAATCTGCAGAACCGGAAGTATCTCTACCTCAAAAATATATGAGGTAATAAAATATAACACACTGCTTCAAATGATAAGTACTGTCAGGGGCCGGTTAAAAAACAAAATATCCTGGCTGGAGATATTTAAAAACATCTTTCCCGGAGGATCCATAACCGGAACACCGAAGATCAGAGCTATGCAAATTATAAGAGAACTTGAGAAAGAAAACCGTAAATTATACTGCGGGGCACTTGGTTTTATTTCGCCAAACCGGAATGCCGTATTCTCTATCCCGATCAGAACAATTCTCTTAAAAGGCAAAACAGGGGAGCTGGGGATAGGCAGCGGGATTGTCTTTGATTCAAAAGTAAAAGAAGAATATGAAGAAGCTCTTTTAAAAGCAAGATTTCTCACGGAAAAGACTGAAGAATTTAGAATAATTGAAACCATGCTTTGGGATAAAAAATATTTTTTATTGAACGGGCACCTTAGGCGGCTGGAAAGGTCCGCAAAATATTTTGACTTCAGATTGGATGTCAACACAATTTGCAAGAAGCTCCGGAGTTTAGAAAAAAGATTTCAAAAAAATAAAAAATACAAGCTCAGACTCCTTTTATCAAAAAACGGAAGTATTGAGCTCTCAAAAAGCGAATATTTCCTCAAAAACTCTGCTAAATGGCAGGCCGTGCTTTCCGTAAAAAGGGTTAACAGTAAAGACAGGTTTTTATTCCATAAAACTACCAGGAGAATCCTCTATGAAGAAGAAAGAAGAAAAATAGACGGTAAGAGTATTTTTGATGTAATATTTTTGAATGAAAGAGAAGAAATTACGGAAGGCGCCATAACAAATATTTTTATTATGAAGGAAGGAAAGTATTATACTCCGGCGTTAAATTCGGGGCTTTTACCGGGCGTTTTTCGGGAGTACCTGCTCAAAGAAAAAAAAGCAACGGAGTGCGTGCTTAAATTAAAAGACCTTAAAGAAGCCGACCGGATATTGCTGGTAAATTCTGTTTGCGGCATCGTAGAGGTTGATATAAAATACAAAATGTGATATTAGTCACATTAAGCCACCCAAACACAAAGATAAATCAAGCGATAAAAACATTATACTTGCAATTGACGCATAATTGTGCTATATTTGTGAAAATCGTCACATAAAGGATGGGCAAAGAAAATGAAAAAAGATAGGCTGCAGGCAGATTTAGAAGGGCTTGTCAAGAAGTGGAAAAGTAAGAAAGGTAACCTGATAATGATTCTTCATAGCATAGAGAACATTTATGGCTATGTACCCAGAGACACCTCTCTTAAACTTTCCCGGCTTCTTGATGTGCCTCTGGCAAGGATCTATGAAGTAATTACCTTTTACAATTATTTTAAACTTGAACCACCGGGAAAACACAATGTCTCTGTGTGTATGGGAACAGCTTGTTATTTAAGAGATGCTTCCTCATTAATTGAAGAGGTAGAGAAAATTTTGCATATCAAAGAAGGGCAGACCACAAAGGACTCGATGTTTCATTTCGATGTTGTCCGGTGTCTGGGCTGCTGCGGGTTGGCGCCGGTAATGATGATAGACGAAAAAGTCTATGGAAAAGTTAAGAAGAATGAGGTCGCGGATATTTTATCCAAGTATGTCAAGGAAGAGGAATAATATATGAAAAAAATAACAAAAGAAGATATAGAGAAAATAGATCCTTTAAAGAAGGATCTGGGGAAAAGCTGGATCAAGGTTGGAATGAGCACCTGCGGTGTTGCCGCCGGAGCCGATGAAGTATACGCCACTCTTATAGAAGAAGCTAAAAAACGGAATATTGAAATTGATATCAGAAAATGCGGTTGTCAGGGTGCCTGTTCTGTTGAACCGCTGGTGGAAGTGAATGTGGAAGGCCTGCCAAAAGTTCTCTATGGGCGGGTTAACAAAGATGTCGCTATTACTATTCTTGAGCGTCATGTGAGGAATAAAAAACTTCTCCATGATTATATCTTCGAAATTAACTAAAAAGGACATAGGCCATGCAAAAGAAAATAATATATCTTAAGGATACCGATTCTACCCAGCAGGATCGCGTTAATGATTTTTACACTCTCTTCTCAAATGAGTTGAGAGACACCAATCTAATTGAGCAAGCCTCGGTTGTAAGAATTGCCGACATGGGTTTATATGAGAAAGGCGTGGCGGTGAAGATTTTGCCGGAAAATATAGTTTACACCGGCCTGAAGAACACCGATGTAAAAAAAATAATAGAAGAAACCATAAAAGGCAATAAAGTAATAAAAGAATCGCTTTATGAGAAAAAATCCAAACAAATGAGGGCAGTTCTTAAAAACTGCGGGTATATTGATCCGGAAAGCCTTGAGGATTATTTGGCCGCCGGAGGGTATAAAGCCCTGGCTAAGGTTCTTTTAGAAATGAAACCGGAGCAGGTGGTAGAAGAACTCAAAAAAAGCGGGCTTCGCGGCAGGGGCGGCGCTGGTTATCCTACCTGGATGAAATGGAATTTCGCCCGCGGTATGAATTCCCCGGAAAAATATGTTATCTGTAATGGTGACGAAGGTGATCCCGGGGCCTACATGGATCGAAGCGTTCTGGAAGGTGATCCGCATTCCGTTTTGGAAGGAATGATAATTGCGGGCTATACTATAGGCTCATCGAAAGGGTATTTTTATATAAGAGCTGAATATCCTCTTGCTGTTGAAAGGGTCCAGAAAGCCATAGATCAGGCTGTAGAAGCAGGACTTCTCGGAAATAATATACTCGGCAGCAATTATAGTTTTGAACTTGAAATCAGGCTTGGAGCCGGAGCTTTTGTCTGCGGGGAGGAAACGGCGCTGATTGCTTCCATAGAAGGTAAAAGAGGTACACCTCATCCAAGGCCGCCCTATCCCTCGGTAAAGGGTTTGTGGGAAAAACCAACTATCATTAATAATGTTGAGACGCTTGCCAACATTCCACAGCTGATTTTTGGCGGGGGCGCAAAATTTGCTTCTATCGGTACTGAAAAAAGCAAAGGTACAAAAGTATTTGCTCTTACCGGAAAAGTAAAAAATTCCGGCCTGGTTGAAGTCCCTATGGGGATAACTATCCGGGAAATTATTTTTGATATAGGCGGTGGAATACTTAATAACAGATCAATCAAAGCTGTCCAAACAGGCGGGCCTTCCGGCGGGGTTATTCCTCAGGAATTTCTGGATACTCCGGTAGACTATGAAAATCTCGGCAAACTTGGATCTATTATGGGTTCAGGTGGAATGATCGCTATTGATGAAACTGACTGTCTCGTCGACCTTGCAAAGTTTTACCTTAAGTTCTGTGTTGATGAGTCATGCGGAAAATGCGCGCCCTGTCGTTTAGGCGGCTACCAGCTTCTTCATCTCCTTGAAAAAATTTCAGAGGGAAAAGGGGAGATGGAAGATCTGGATAAATTAAAAAAGATCTCCTATGCTATGCAGAAAGCTTCGCTCTGCGGTCTCGGGCAATCGGCTTCCAATCCGGTGTTTTCAACCATCAGGTATTTTGAAGAGGAATACAAAAAGCACATTATTGAAAAAAAGTGTCCGGCCGGGAAGTGTAAAGCCCTTATCTATTTCAAGATACTTCCTCCAAAGTGCAAGAAATGCGGGCTCTGTTTTAAAAATTGCCCGTCGGCTGCCATTCTGGGAAGCCGTGAAGCCGGGTATGTTATAGATCCGATTAAGTGTGTAAAATGCGGCCTTTGCTTTGATGTTTGTAAATTTAAAGCTGTAACTAAGGAGTAGGACAAATGTATAAAATGATAGAAGCTAAAATTAATGGTATCACGGTGGAAGTAAAAGAAGGGACCACCGTTATGGAGGCAGCCAAAAAGGTTCAGATTAAAATACCGACACTTTGCAAGCATCCAGACCTGCCGCCTTCGGCGGCCTGTGGTCTTTGCATTGTAAAAGTAAAAGGTTCCAACAAGATGTTCCGGGCCTGCTGTACACCGATAGAAGACAAGATGGAAATAACCACCAATGACCCGGATATTGTAGAAGTAAGAAAAACGGTTCTTGAACTGATACTTTCCAATCATCCGAATGATTGTCTTAAATGCGGCAGGAATAGTAATTGCGAACTGCAGAGTATGGCTTCGGATTTTGGTATCAGGGAAGATGTTTTTAAGAAATTTTTAAGAGATATTCCTCAGGATTCCACCACCGGGACTATAGTTCTTGATCCTACAAAATGTATATTATGCGGAAGATGCATAGAAGTTTGCCAAAAAGGCCAGGATGTTTGGGCGCTGTCCTTCCTTCAGCGCGGGATGGATACCAGGATCTCGCCGGCCGGAGACATTAAACTTTCGGAATCTCCCTGCGTGAAATGCGGCCAATGTTCTGCGCATTGTCCTACCGGTGCAATATTTGAAAAAGATGATACCCGCCTGGTTTGGGAGGCGCTTAAAAACGCGGATAAATACTGCGTTATTCAAATCGCACCCGCAGTCCGGGTGGCTATAGGCGAGGCTTTTGGTGTAGTGGGTAAAAATCTAACAAAGAAACTTTACGCTCTATTTAGAAGAATGGGTTTCAAAGCCGTCTTTGATACTAACTTCGGTGCGGATGTCACTATAATGGAGGAAGCCGGAGAATTTGTTGAACGGTTGTTGCATAACAAAGGGGAACTGCCGCTTATAACCTCCTGTTGTCCTGCCTGGGTTGACTTTATGGAGAAATTCCATTCGGATATGATCAATCACTTTTCTACCTGCAAGTCTCCGCATGAAATTGTTGGAACGCTTTCAAAGACCTATTACGCCGAAAAGAACGGTATAGATCCGGCCAAGATCTACATGGTCTCAATCATGCCCTGCACTGCCAAGAAATATGAAATAACGAGATCGGGTGAAATGTTTGCTTCGGGCTTTCAGGACATCGATGTTACCATTACCACCCGCGAACTTTCACGCATGATAAAACAAGCAGGGATAGATTTTTTGAATCTTCCTGATGAGGAAGCTGATGGCCTGCTTGGAGAATACTCTGGCGCCGGCGTTATTTTTGGAGCAACCGGCGGAGTCATGGAAGCTGCGCTTAGAACAGCCTACAATATAGTAACCGGGAAGGAACTTGAAGATGTTAATTTTATAAAAACAAGAGGTCTTGAAAGTATTAAAGAAGCAGAGATAGATATTAAAGGAACAAAGATAAGAATAGCGGTAGCTCACGGGCTCTCTCATGTAGAAGAGGTCCTTAACAGGGTCAGGCAGGCAAAAAAAGAGGGGAAAGAACTACCCTATCATTTTATTGAAGTTATGGCTTGTCCCGGCGGGTGTGTAGGCGGCGGTGGTCAGCCGTATAATGTCACGGATGCGCTTCGTTTAAAGAGGAGCTCAGCAATTTATCAGGATGATAAGGATAAAGAACTTCGATGTTCACACAAAAATCCTTATGTGAAAAAACTTTATAAGGATTTCCTGGGTAAACCATTGGGAGAAAAATCACACAAGCTCTGCCATACCGAATATAAAGCAAGGCCGATTTACATAAGATAGGAATAAAGGAAAAGGCGAATATTATGTGAAATATAGTACACATAGTTCGCCTTTTTTATTATATCCTTGCCTAAAGATATATATTGTGACATATAGAGCAATATGTTAAAATAAACATTGAATAACAATGTAAAATCTGGATAGCGTCAAAGCCTTTATATGCCAAATGACACATTATTATTGACGCGCAATATAAAATCACATATAATGTGAAAGGTGGTGCAATATGTCGGAATCTAGAAACTGCATACAAAGGTTGTGTCGTTACAGACGGACGCTCAAAGATCTTAAGGAACTTGGCTATGTTAAGATATTTTCTGACAATCTTGGCGAGGCAACCGCTGTTACGGCGGTCCAGGTAAGGAAAGATTTTTCGCTCTTTGGAATCTCAGGGAACAAGAAAGGCGGGTATATCATCGATAATCTTATCGAGAAGATAAATTATATTCTTGGTAAAGACGAAATCCAGAAAGTTATAATGGTAGGTGCCGGTAACCTTGGAAGCGCGCTTGCAAGATACCGTGGTTTTGAGAAAGAAGATATAAATATCGTTGCCGCATTTGATGCCGATCCGGCCAAGCAGGGCAAAGTAAACAATATCCAGATACATAATATAAAAGATGTCTTTGAGTATGTCAAGATCAACAAGGTTAAAGTCGCCATACTTGCGGTCCCTGCGACGGTTGCCCAGGAGGTAAGCGAGATTCTGGTCTCTGCGGGTATAAAAGGAATTCTTAATTTTGCTCCGGTCACTCTAAGAGTGCCGGAAAAGGTGGTTGTAAATAATGTAAGTCTGGCGATAGAACTTGAGAATGTTATCTATTATGTTAATGCGAGGCACCGCGGCGAAAAACAGAAAAATGAGCATGGTGCATGAGTGCCCGGAAAAATATTTTCCGTTTATTTTATCGCTATCGTTAGTGAAATTTACAAATAAATATCAGATAAAATATTTCTTTTCCGCAAAAAAATCGGAAGAAGGAGCTGAAAATGAGCAGTGCGCTTGAGAAGATAAAAAGTATGAAACAAAAAGCAATAAAGAGCAATATCCCAAAATGGAATGCGAACATAAGATTTAGCGTTGGCATGTCAACCTGCGAAATAGCCGCGGGGTCGAAAAAGGTCCTTAATGCCCTTCAGGAAGAGATAAAAAAAAGAAAACTCAGGGGTGTCTATATCAGTGAAAAGGGCTGTGCCGGCAGGTGTCATGTTGAGCCCACTCTTGAAGTATTTGTGCCGGGCAAAAAAACAATGAAATATGAAAATGTTGACGAGAAAAAAATAAAGAAAATAATAGCAGAGTATGCCAAGAAAAAAGTAGAAAGGGAAAGTAAAATTCTTCCGGCGCCTGCGGATTTTGGCCATGAGTTCTTAACTAACCGTTCTTCCTATATTTTCGGGGATTTGGAAGAATTCTCCAAACAGAAGCGGATGGCCTTGAGAAATTGCGGAGCCATAGATCCGGAATCTTTAGATGATTATCTTTGCGTTAGGGGTTATGAAGCTCTTGCAAAAGTTCTGACGGCTTACAAGCCGGAGACAGTAATTGAAGATATTACAAAGTCCGGCCTCCGGGGTCGCGGGGGCGGCGGTTTTAAAACAGGTACAAAGTGGGGCTTCGTTGCCGCACAGAATGCTCCGGTAAAATATGTTATCTGTAACGCCGATGAAGGGGATCCGGGTGCGTTTATGGACCGGAGTATGATAGAAGGTGATCCGTTTAGTCTGATAGAGGCCATGACTATAGGCGGTTATGCTGTCGGGTCAAATATTGGTATAGTCTATATCCGTGCGGAGTATCCTCTTGCTGTTAAAAGGTTGAAAATTGCTATTGAAATTGCCAGGAAAAAGAACCTGCTCGGGAAGAATATTATAGGAACCGATTTTTCTTTTGATATAGATATTGTGCTTGGCGCCGGGGCTTTTGTTTGCGGCGAGGAAACTGCCTTGATTAACTCTATCCAGGGAATGAGAGGTATGCCTATTACCAGGCCTCCTTATCCCTCAGTGAAAGGTCTTTGGGGCTGCCCGACGCTTATTAATAATGTTGAGACCTGGGCCAATATTCCTCTAATCATTCTTGACGGATGGGAATTCTTTTCCTCTATCGGTACGGAAAAATCTAAAGGTACTAAGGTATTTGCGCTTGCCGGTAAGATTAAGAATACAGGGTTGGTAGAAGTTCCTATGGGAACAACGCTTGGAGAGGTAATTTTTGATATTGGCGGCGGTACCAAGACCGAAGCAAAATTTAAGGCAGCTCAGACGGGAGGCCCTTCCGGCGGCTGTCTTCCCACACAGTTTCTAAACACTCCCATAGATTATGACTCCTTAATCTCCGCCGGTTCTATCATGGGCTCGGGTGGCTTAATAATTATGGACGAAAAGGACTGCATGGTGGATGTTGCGAAGTTCTTTTTAGAATTTACCCAGGATGAATCCTGCGGCAAGTGTACTCCCTGTCGCGAAGGTACGAAGCGGATGCTTGAGATACTAGAAAGAATCTCCGGCGGAAAAGGAAAAGAAGGCGACCTGGAGAAACTGGAGAAACTTGGCAACAGTATAAAGAAAACCGCGCTTTGTGGCTTGGGTCAGACAGCTCCTAATCCCGTGCTTTCTACAATAAAATATTTCCGCGAGGAATATGAATCCCACATCAGAGAGCGAAAATGTAAATCAGCTGTTTGTGGAGAGCTTTTCGTTTCGCCCTGTCAGCACACCTGTCCGGTAAATATTGATATCCCCGGTTTCATCGGGCACATTCATGAGAATAGGTTTAAGGAAAGTATTGAACTTATTTTAAAGAGAAATCCTTTGCCTTCAGTTTGCGGCCGCGTCTGTCATCACCCCTGTGAGACTAATTGCAGGAGAGGCAAGATGGAAAACCCAATTTCCATTATGATGCTGAAAAGATTTGCGGCAGATTACACCTCCGGAGACAGAGATATTAGAATGGATAAGTTCAAAGGAAAGCTCAACAAGTCCCTGGTTGCGGTTATTGGAAGCGGACCTTCGGGTCTTTCCTGTGCGTATCATCTTGTAAAAAAAGGCTATCAAGTGACGGTTTATGAATCTGAAAAAATTGCCGGCGGTATGCTTTCTTTGGGTATTCCTGAGTATCGTCTTCCAAAAGATATTGTTGAAAGAGATATAAAGAGACTTATCTCTGCCGGTGTTAAGATTAAAACAGGCGTGTATTTTGGCCGGGATATCTCGTTAAAAGATTTAAAAGATAAGGGTTTTGAGGCAGTGTTTTTGGGTATTGGCGCCTGGAAAGAAGTGCCGTTAAGAATACATGGCACAGATCTTTTAGGCTTTATGGGGTCTTTGTCTTTCCTGAAGAATTATAATACAGAGAAGATAAAGAAAATAAAAGGTGTTTATTCTATAGTGATAGATGCAGAACATAATCTTCCTGTAACGGGCCAACGGGTTGCGGTGATTGGCGGGGGTAATGCGGCTATGGATGTTGCCCGGACCTGTCTTAGACTGGGTGCTTCCGAAGTACATGTAATATATAGAAGACACCGGGCGGACATGCCTGCTCTACCTGAAGAGGTGGAAGAATGCGAGAAGGAAGGGGCAAAACTCCATTTCCTCCTGGTCCCCAACAATATAAGAGGCTCTTACGGCAAGATAGTTGAACTGGAATGCTTACATACTAAATCCGGGGAATTTGATTCTACCGGCAGAAGAAAACCGGTGCCGACCGATGAAAAGTTTATCCTACCTGTGGATATTGTTATCAGTGCCATAGGAGGCAAACCTAATTGCGCGGAACTTTCTAAAGATAAACTTATTATGACGGATTGGGATACCGTTGCGGTGGATAAAAGAACTTTAAGTACAAATATTCCCTGGGTTTTTGCCGGCGGCGATGTTGTGACCGGCGGTGGTACCGTTATTGAATCTGTCGCGGATGGCGAAAAAGCTGCCATCTCCATAGACAGGTACTTGAGCGGCGTAAGAGGCGAGGAGCTGGCTAAAGACAGGTATGTTGTAAAGGGTGAGAGAAAAACAGTACCTTATCTGGATCCGACAAAAGAGGTTAAAGAAAAGCATAGAATAAAACACATAAAACTTAGCATGGAAAAGCGTTTACAGGCGTTTACCGAAGTAGATCTCGGGTACACTAAGAGCCAGGCGATGGAAGAATGCGATCGTTGTTTGCGCTGTGATAAGAAGGAGGCGGAATAACATGGAAAAGAAAATGGTGAACCTTAAAATAGACGGGATTGCGGCAAAAGTTTCCGAAGATTCTACGGTAATGCAGGCCGCAGATTCGATAGGAATACATATTCCGAGACTGTGCTATCATCCAAGGCTCTCAAGTGTCGGGGCCTGCCGGGTTTGCGTTGTTGAAATAGACGGTGCTAAAAACTTCCCGGCCTCGTGTGTCACAACAGTCTTTGAAGGTATGAATGTAAAAACTAATACACCTGCCATAAGGGAAGCGAGAAGGAATATAGTCGAACTGATTCTGGACAATCATCCGAAGGAATGCCAGATTTGCGAGAGGAATAATAACTGCGAACTGCAACAGTTAGCGACGACTCTCGGGGTTGAGGAATATCTTTATGCCGGAGAGAGAAAGCACTTTGACATAGACAGTTCTTCCTGCTCCATAGTCAGGGATTCCGACAAATGTATACTTTGCGGAAAATGCGTCCGGGTATGCGCAGAGATTCAGGGTGTTAATGCACTTTCAATCTCTGCCCGGGGTTATAAAACAAATGTCGGCCCGGCCTATAATATGGAGATGAAAGACAGTGTATGCATTAATTGCGGCCAGTGTACGCTGGTTTGCCCGACTGCGGCGCTTACGGAAAAAGATGGAATAAAAGAAACTTTCAAGAACCTGAGTAATCCCGACAAAGTATGTATTGTGCAGATTGCACCGGCCGTAAGGGTTGCCGTCGGGGAGGCCTTTGGTTTTGCTCCCGGCACCGATAAAACTTTCGAGATGGTTGCAGCTCTTAGAATGCTGGGCTTTAAAGTCGTTTTTGATACCCAGTTCTCGGCGGACCTTACAATTATTGAAGAAGGACATGAGTTTATAAAGCGTCTGACAACAGGCGGAAAACTGCCCATGTTTACCTCCTGCTCGCCGGGCTGGATAAAATATCTTGAAACTTTCCATCCTGAGTTCATAGAAAATGTTTCTACCTGTAAATCTCCCCAGCAGATGATGGGAGCGCTTATAAAAACTTTCTACGCAAAGAAAGCGGGAATAGATCCGGCTAAAATATTTTCTGTATCTATAATGCCCTGCACGGCAAAAAAATACGAATGTGCCCGGCCGGAAATGAAATCGAGCGGCTTTCAGGATGTTGATGTCGTACTTACCACAAGGGAACTTGCCAAGATGATAAAACAGGCGGGCATTAAGTTTAGTGAACTTAAACCCGGGCAGTTCGACGGGCCCATGGGAGAATCTACCGGGGCCGCGCCTATTTTTGGGGTAACCGGCGGAGTTATGGAAGCAGCGCTTCGTACCGCTTATGAAGTTATTACCAAGAAGACATTGCCTTCCGTAGATTTTAAGGATGTAAGAGGCTTGAAGGGGATAAAGGAAGCCGTCGTTGATGTCGCCGGCACCAAGGTTAATGTTGCTATAGTCAATGGCCTCGCAAATGTCCATAAACTTCTTACTGAAATAAAAGAAGGTAAGCGAAAATATCATTTTGTGGAAGTAATGACCTGTCCCGGAGGCTGTATCGGCGGCGGCGGGCAGATTTATCCGCAGGGAGACCTGGAAGCTATGGATGTGGATCTCTATTCTCAAAGGTCTGCAGGACTCTACACTATAGACGAAGAAAAGAAAATAAGAAAATCTCACGAGAATCCGCTCATCACGGCTATCTATAAAGAGTTTTTGATAAAGCCGCTTGGAGAACTTTCACATAAGCTTCTTCATACACATTATCACGCGGCATGTCCGAAAGGCGTGCCTTCAGAACTCAGAGATACCGTGAATATCGGATAGGGGAGGAGAGAAGATGAATAATACATGTACATGTGCTCCTGAGTTAAAAGAAAAAGAAAAACAGGACGGCATTAAAGAGCTAAAAGAGTTTATTAAAGAACATAAGTTGCTGCATGATAAACAGGGAGCGCTTATGACCGTCTTGCATAAGGTCCAGGAGATCTTCGGTTATATACCGAGGGAAGCCATGGATGTTGTTTCTGAGAGTCTTGGTGTACCTACCGCGCATATTTATGGTATGGCCACATTTTATAATTTTTTCTCGCTTAAACCCAAAGCAAAATACCAGATTTCTGTTTGTAAAGGCACGGCTTGTTATGTGGCCGGCGGAGCAAGGTTGCTTGAACGGGTTGAGGAAGAACTCAAGATAAAACTCGGTGATGTTACTCCTGACGGATTGTTTGGTCTGAGTATTACAAGGTGCCTTGGTTGTTGCGGGCTTTCTCCGGTGATTCAGGTTAACGAAGAAGTATTTGTAAGATTGGTTCCGGAAAAGATTCCGGCAATACTGGAAAAATTCAGAAAACAAGAAAAGAAAACCAAATAACCAATAAGTAACTTCTAACAGACTGCTGAAAAACTAAAATAATGGACATTAAGTCCGCCTTTTTAGGTCGAGATCTCACCGTTTGATTATCGAATGGTGGACAGCCTGTTACCTCGACTTTTGATCTCAAATGGCGGGTAAAAAAAGGAAGGCCGGAGAAATACCTGCCTTCCTTTACAATTATAGGACATTGTGGACTTTAAAGACTTTTATGGACCTTTATTTCTATGACATTTATCATTGAAAAATCTACCCATAAATCTATATAATAAGAAATGAAGATGAATCTATCAAAAATTGAAAAAGAGACCTACAAACGGCAAATAATGCTTTTCGGGGAAACAGGACAAAAAAGACTTAAAAAAGCCACAGTTTTTATGGTGGGAGCCGGAGGCCTTGGAAGTTCTGCCGCTTTGTATCTTGCAGCAGCCGGGATAGGGCGTATAATTATTGCAGACTCGGATAAAGTAGAGCGTTCAAATCTTAACCGGCAGATAGTACATGGAAGTAAAAGATTAGGGAAAAACAAGGCTCTTTCGGCTAAAGTTACTCTGGAAGCGCTTAACAGTAATATTGAAGTTGAAGCCGTTACAGAAAGAATAACAGCCTTAAATATAGATAAATACGCAAAAAAAGCTGATATCCTGCTTGACTGCCTCGATAACTTTGAAACCAGATTTCTTCTTAATGCCTATGCTTTTACGAAGAAAAAGCCTCTAATTTTTGGTGCCATTTATGGTTATTTCGGCCAACTTGCGCTCATTAGACCGGGAAAAACATTTTGTCTGGCTTGTATTTTTGAAGGTTTACCGGCAAAAGGAATATTCCCTGTACTTGGGGCAACTCCGGGCGTTGTCGGAGCCTTACAGGCAATGGAAGCGGTAAAATATCTGACCGGCACCGGAAAGAATTTAAACAGCGAGCTTTTGACCTGGGACGGATTAAAACAGGAATTCCGGAAAGTCGTATTTAAAAAAGATCCACTCTGCAGAATATGCGGGAAGGAAAAACAATGAGTATCATTGAT
This sequence comes from Candidatus Firestoneibacteriota bacterium, assembly GCA_903928075.1. Classification (GTDB taxonomy): domain Bacteria; phylum Oederibacteriota; class D2-FULL-39-29; order D2-FULL-39-29; family D2-FULL-39-29; genus CAIYPD01. The sequence goes on along the minus strand of CAIYPD010000012.1, from coordinate 13,973 downwards.
GAAAAAAGAATATTTAAAGTTTTGGAAAACACAAAAGAATCAGATGCAGCGACGGTGCAAAAAGTTATTAATAAAGCGAAAGAACGGAAAGGTTTGAACCTGGAAGAGGTTGGAATTCTTATTAATCTCAAGGATCCCAAACTTCTTAAAGAAATGTTTAATACTGCCGCAAAAATAAAGGAAGAGATTTACGGTGAAAGGCTTGTCTTTTTTGCCCCCCTTTATGTTTCGGACTTTTGTGTGAATGATTGTGCTTATTGTAACTTTCATCAGACCAACAAAGCTTTAAAAAGAAGCAAGCTCACAATGGAGCAGGTAAGAGAGCAGGTAAAGATTCTCATTAACATGGGGCATAAAAGAGTACTCCTGGAGTTCGGCGAAGATAAAAAAGAGAATCCGATAGAATATGTGGTAGAGGTTATAAACGAGATATATAAAGTTAAGACAGAAAAAGGAAGCATCCGCAGAGTAAATATTAATATTGCCGCAACTACCGTTGAAAACTATAAAAAAATAAAGTCTTCAAATATCGGAACTTACCAGCTATTTCAGGAAACTTACCACAGGCCTACTTATGAAAAACTCCACAAGGGGCCCAAGGGAGATTATGACCGGCAGTTGACTGCCCATGACCGGGCGCTTGAGGCGGGAATTGACGATAGAGGGCTTGGGGTTCTTTTCGGGCTCTATGACTGGAAGTTTGAAGTTCTCGGTCTTATCGCTCATGCCGAGCATCTTGATAAAGTCGGAGGGGTTGGTCCGCATACTATATCCGTGCCCCGTCTTTGTGAAGCCCCGACTGTTAAATATTCCCCGGAATATCCTGTTTCGGATGAAGACTTTCTAAAAATAATTGCTATACTCCGCCTTGCCGTTCCCTATACTGGAATGATAATTTCTACCCGTGAAACCCCGGAGATAAGAAGAAAGGCCTTCAAAATAGGAATTTCTCAAACCTCTGCAGCTTCAGTTACCTCCACCGGGGGCTATGGCAAACAAACGGACTCGGTGCAGTTTACCTCTCATGATTCAAGAAGCCTTGAAGAGGTAATTATAGATGCCCTGAAAGACGGCTTTCTTCCTTCTTTCTGTACTGCTTGCTATAGGCTGGGCCGGACAGGAGAGGACTTTATGTATCTGTCAAAACCCGGAGAAATTCACAAATTCTGCCGTCAAAATGGACTGCTGACATTTGCTGAGTATTTGGAAGATTTTGCTTCCCCGGAATTAAAGAAAGACGGCTATAAAGTAATAGAACACTACAGGAAACAAATAAAAAACCCGATTACATTGGAACAAGTTACCTCGGGTCTTAAAGATATTAAGAACGGGAAAAGAGATATATTTTACTAAATCGAGTAATTTGTGTTTTAATTATTGTATAATATACTATGCCTTCAGATAATGTCATTTACGACATAACTAAAAACATCGTCGTCGCAGCTCCTGCCGGATCGGGTAAGACCGAGAAACTCTCCCGTCGTTATATTGCTCTTCTATCTGCCGGTGTAAGCCCGGAGCGAATTCTGGCAATAACATTTACTGAAAAAGCGGCCGCAGAGATGAAAGACCGCATATTGCGCATCCTTAAAAATGAAAAACCTGAACTCTATGATAAAATAAAAGAAAAAGTATTCCTCATGCGTATTTCCACGATACATAGTTTCTGTCTTTCTATGTTAAAAAGATTTGCTTTTGAACTTAACCTTGATCCTAATTTTGAAATAGTGGACCCGAAGGATTCCGGCATAATAGATTCCGTTCTCTCATCTTCCTTTACTGCGATAATTGAAGCGGGAGAAGGAAAGAATACCCGGCTGGCGGGTCTTCGTGAGAATATGTCAGAGCTAAACACTAAATACGGCTGGCGGCAGGTGAAAGAAACCGTAGAAAGACTATTTAAATTAAGGCCTTCCACGCTTGTCGGAAAACCGGAGCTTCTGGGGACGGCAGGTTTTTCTAAAGCAAGAACTGCCGCGCTAACCGGTATCAGCAACCAGAAATATTTTAAGGAGCATTATGGGGCTCTTCTTGGCGAACCCGAACCGGAGAAAATTGTCCGCCTCCTGGGTTTTCAAAAATACTTGTTCCTTACTACCTCCGGCACGGCAAGAAAGAAACCTCCAAAAGAAAGTGACGCAAAAGACAAAGAAACTTATAAAATACTAAACGAAAGTATTTTAAAACTCTATAAAGAAGCCAAGCGTCTGGTTTTTAACCGGGAACTCATAATGTTCTATGACATTTTTATTTTTTGCAATGAACTATACTTTGCAAAGAAGGAAGAACTTAATGTGCTGGATTTTAATGATCTTGAATATATAACCTATACTCTGTTGAACAACAATCCCGAGGTGGATAATATTTTATTTGCGTTTGATGAGCAGACCGACCATATTTTACTTGATGAGTTTCAGGATACAAATTTCCTGCAGTGGTCAATTATTAACAAGCTTACCGAAGAATGGCATTCAGGCCTTGGAAGTAAACGGGACTCCGGAATTAATCCAACTATGTTTATAGTCGGAGACGAAAAACAATCAATATATGGTTTTAGAAACGCAAATGTTGAGGTTTTTGATGCGGCATCAAGAGATATGAGGAAGTGGCACGGGGACTCATTTCTTTTTCACCAGGTCAGCGAGAATTACAGATGCGGTAAAGAGATAATTAACTTTGTAAACAGTGTCTTTTCCCGGATAATGACCCGCGGTGTAACCGGGCCAAAGTGGAAAACCCGGTATGAAAAATTTGATCCAAAAAGAGAGGTTTCCGGCAAAGTTGAACTCATCGAAATACCTAAAGGTGAAAACGACAGTAAAGCAGAGGCCGCAAGCGTGGCAAAGCGTATAAAAGAACTTTTGGGCAAAAAAGAAATATTTTGCAAAGGAAAAGAAAAAAAAGAAATCCCGGAAAAAATAACCATGGCGGATATTGCAGTCCTTCTCAGGAAAAGGACCCATCTTACCGAGTTCGAGGAAGCTTTTACAAAGGCGAGTATTGATTATGTGGTAATCAATGGTTTGGGTTTTTATCAGCAACCCGAGGTAATCACTCTTCGCGCCCTGTTATTCTCCCTTATTGAGCCGTCTGATGATTTAAGTGTTTACCTCTTGCTGAAAAGTCCGCTGCTTAAGCAAAATGAAGATCAGATATTTGAGTTTATAGCAAAAGACGGAGCATTTCTCTTTGAGAAGATAAAAAACTCCGGCAAATTAGAAGTGCTGTCCGAACATATTATGCAGGTTAACGAAAAACCTTTAAGTCATATCCTGGAAAGTTTTATGGAAAGAACTGAAGGATGGAAAGCCTTTTTTGAGCCCCAGCGGGCTGCAAATATAAAAAAGTTCATAGAAATAATTCAGGGTTTTGAAAGTAAGGGCGCCTCTCTGCAGGACATCCGGGCCTATTTTGAAGAAAGAGTTGATGCCGATGAAGAACCCAAAGCCAATCTAAGCACCGAAGATACGAATGCCGTAAAGATTATGACGGTCCACACCGCCAAAGGGCTTGAGTTTCCGGTCGTATTTTTTGTCAGAATGGGTGAAGAAGTAAGAAAAAACCGTGATGCTATAAGAATAAACGAGAGAATGGAAAAAACCGGCATACTTTACTGCCCGGATAAAGAAATAAGAGAAGAAATTCCGGAATATATTGAACTTGCTTTAAAGGAAGAGGAAGAAGAAAAAAGAATATTTTATGTCGCCGTAACCCGGGCAAGAGACTACCTCGTGCTTTCCGGGGTGAGAGATGAGAAGAATAAGGGGTTCTGGAAGTACCTACAATAGGGCAAGCACTAATAACTAAATACTAAATCCTAAACAAAATCATTGAATTTATATTGATAATCCTCTATTTTAGTGCTTAGAATTTTGATCTTAGTTATTGAAACTTTAATAGCCCAAAAGACTTTGCCCTATGGAAGTCCGGGGTTTTATTTCCACTATTTTTCCAGACCTGGTATTCTTCGGTTCTTACACCCTTTACGATATTATAATCTATTCTGTATACGCCCATCTTCCAGAGCTCGCCTTTATTCGGATAGCGCTTGAGGGCGGCGAAGGGGATGGCCATTTCACAGGAAAAGAATTTGCCCTGTTTTATAAAAGTCTTTGTTTTGAAACCTCTCGCTCTCCAGAAAGAGAAGTATCTTCTATAAAAAGCCATTTTGTAATCAAGGAAATACCCGCCGGCGTTTACTTCAAAGCCGTAGTAGCCGATATCCTTTGGAAAAGGATTGATAAATATTTCTACAACATCATCCAGACATACATTATCCCGGTATTTGCGTTCAAGGAAGCGGATATCTATATCGTGGGCCAAAAACCCGACATATAAATAATTATCGTCATAACACAACCGGCATTCCGTTTTTTGGCGTAAGTCTTTGGGGATTTGCCAGGGTGTCTCAAAATCAGTAATAGCCTTAGTTTTTCTCCAAACGGGCTTGTTTACTTTTCCGTTTATATTTATCGGCCCGGTTATTTTTTTACAAATATATAACTTGTCAGGCATAGAAACTCCGGGTTAAACATAAGACAGGTAAGAGCCTATTTGGGCTTTTGCTCATTTTTAGTTTTTTTGACCGGTTGTTTAGATTTTCCAAATCTTTCTAAGAGCAGGGCCAGCAGACTGCCCAGAAAGGTGAGAAAAGTTGTAAAGGGGCTTTTAATATTTTCAACGGAGACTTTAACGCTTTTTATCGTTTCTTCTGCGGTCGTTATAACGCTTCCAATCTTAGAGATATTTTCTTTTGCTTTCCCGAGAATCTCAGTGACATTTTCCTTGACTCTCCCGACCAGGTCATTGAAATTAAGCAAAATATTATTTATTGATTTTATTACTTTCCGCACCTGTATTAAAACAAGAATCATAACTATTGTCACCAGAATAACGCATACTGTGCCGGTAACCAGAAAGACCTTTAAAACCGGGTCCATATAAACTCCTTGTCCCGTTCCGGGAACATCTTTGTTTATTTTGAAATAATATTTTACAAGCGTATTCAACGGCCTTTTTGCGGCCTGTTAATTCTCTGATGGGCTTTATTCCTAAAAATATTCTATTAGAATATACCGTAAAAGTCAAACCATTTAAATTTGAAAACAAAACGCTATATATGATAATATAGAACATGCCAGATGAAAGTAAAGCCAAAATACAAAGCTTTTACGGTGATTTTATTAAAGAAGCCTGGGTAAGCCAATGGCTGCTGGTTGTCAGGGATGGTGTTTTTCTTTCCGCTTTTTTTATACTACTAAAGGCTACAAATGTCGAAATAGGGTTTGCCAATTCTATTCCGGTCTTTATGGCACTTCTTGCTCCCGTGTTTTCTTACTATATCGGGCAGTTTCCTGATCAAAAAAAAATAACCGTAATTACCGCGCTTATTCAGCGGGGTTTATGGATGTTTGTGTGCATTGTCCCGATGGTTGCCTTTTATCTTGGAAATCGCTCGGGAATGACCTTATTTCTCATCATTTTTTCGGTCTACTCGGCGCTTATGGTAATTATCGGCCTTTCCTGGCCGGGGTGGATGGCTGAGATAATCCCGGAAAAAGAAAGAGGATTTTACTTCAGCCGGAGGAACAGGTATGCGTCTCTTATTGTTCTGATTGGAGGTTTAATATTCGCGCAATTCATGGATGTCTGGAAAAAAGACCACCCTTACGCCGCTTTCAGCGTGCTTTTCCTCTTCTCGGGATTTTTAGCAGTACTGGGTGCGGCCTATCTAAAAAAATTGCCGCCGCCAAAAATAAATAAGAAAACAGCGACCGGTCCGATATTGGCTGAGGTGACAGGTAAAATAAAAAAAACACTTAAAGATAAAAATTTTATGAACCTGGTCTGGTTCAATGCTATCTGGTCTTTCGGGATGCTTTACTCCGGGGCCTTTGGAAATGTGTATCTGATTCGTGAACTTAAACTTAACTACACCGAAATGGTTCTCTATAACGCTATTGCGACGGTCTGTGGTATGACTACGATGACTTTTTGGGGAAGACTTATCGACCGTCATGGGAATAAGCCGGTACTTATAGTCTGTGAACTCATTCTTTCCTCTACCCCGTTCATGTGGGCGGTGCTTTCGGTCAGGAACTACTATTATGTCCTTCCCATTATCTGGTTTGTCGCCGGTGTTTGCTGGGCAGGGCTTTCTCTCGCACAGTTTAATATAATACTAAAACTCTCCCCCAAAGCGCAAAGACTCGCTTATCTGAGCTTTAATACCTTTGTTGTGACTATCGCCACCTGCTTTGCTCCGATTCTTGGCGGATACACTCTGGATCTTATAGGAAAAAAGGAATTAGTATTTTTTATTTTCACACTGGGGGCGTTTCAAATACTTTTTGTGGCCGGCGCTATTATGAGGTTTATTCCCGTTATATTTCTTTTTAGATTAAAAGAACCAAGAGTAGGAAAGTTAAGTGAGGTGGCAAAAATAGTCGGCACTAAACTCCCTCAAGGTTTCTTTGAAGGCTTCGTTGAACTCCTGGAAGTATTCAAAATGAAAGGCGGGTGAATTTTTGCTTTTATTAGTCATCAGTCATTAGTCCTCCAAAGTTTTACTTTGGAGAGATCTCGCCAAGGGCGGACAATCAGTTATTGGTCTACGCTGCATCCCATGATTCGTATTCAATTATTCCTTTATATAAAATCTGAAAAGTTACCTTGAGCGCGCAATAAATAGGGACCGCCAGTAGCATCCCCCAGATTCCTAAAATAGCCCCGCCTACGGAAACGGATAAAATCACAGCTATAGGATGAAGGTCGACGGATTTACCTACGGCAAGGGGGGAAACGAAAACATTGTCTATAAGCTGGACGCCCATCATTACCGCAACTACGGAGACAGCCATTCCGCCGGATTGATGGTCGACAAGAGCTACAAAGATACCAGGAATCATGCCGACAATCGGACCCAGATAAGGGATAATATTCATAATGCCGCAGATAATGCCTATCATAATAGCATATTTAAGCCCTATTAAATAAAGGCCGATTACGGACAAGATGGCGACAATAGTACAATCAATAATTTGACCGCGGACATAGCTTCCCACGGAAACATTGATCTCATAAAGCAGACACAGCGCGGTTTCGAAATATTTATTGGGAATTATTTTTATTATATTTTTTCTGAATCCCCGGCCGTCTTTGAGGATAAAGAAAGTAAGAAATAAAACTATCAAAGTGTTGGTAACCAGGCCGACGGCCGAGATAAGCAGCCCGGGAATTCTTGGCCCGATCACTGAAGGAATGTCGGCAAATTTTTCATTTAAAAGAACCTGTAAAGTTCCTTTTTTTAAATAAGGGAGTTTTTCTTCCAGGGCGGAAGCATTAGCAAGAAGGCTGGTCTTTATTTTACTGAAGTACTCAGGTATCTGTTTTGAGAGCAGGGTAAACTCGTCTTTTATTGCTCCGAAAGAAAAGAGAACAACAAGACCGAGAGCCAGGGCAAATCCTAAAAATATCAGCAAAAGCGCATAATTTCTTTGAATACCGGTGCCTTCAATTTTATCCACCAACGGGTTAAGCAAATAAACGAGAATAAAAGCCACAAGAAAGGGGGTTAAAATATCCTGTGCCAGATAGAAAATATACAAAGCAAGAAGAATTACTCCGTAGATCCCGGCCAGTTTTAGCCAGTTCCAGAGCTTAAGGTTCTGTCTCGTTTCCATCAGCTGTTCCTTTGACTCTGCTTTCGGTTGTTTCTCTTAATCTTGCCGCAATCATCTGGGCGAGTTTTAGAAGCACTTTAGAGCCGAGTTTCGGTTCTCTTTTTAATAAGTCAAGAAAATCGGGTCTGTAAAAGCCGAGTATTTTTGTCTTACCGGCGGAAGTTGCGGTAGCCGATCTTGGGGACTCATCTAAGAGCGCAATTTCTCCAAAAAAATCACCTTCAGTCATGGACATAAGAAAGACCTGTTTGTTGTCAACTTTCTTGGATAGTTTAATACTGCCGGATTTTATTATATACATTCCTGCACCAGGTTCTTTTTCGTTGAAGATTATTTCGTTGTCCATATATTCGCGTTCGTGAGTTATTATTTCTATTTTTTTAAGTTCAATAAGACTTAAGCCGGCAAAGATGGGGACTCTTTCAAGAACTTTTACAATTTCTGTTTTTTCACCGACAAGAATATCTCTTATAGTTTTAAAAATTTTAGGCATTTAATCCTCCGGGGCGCCGTTTTCGCTGGCTAAAAATATTTTTTTATAATTTATGATGGTTTTTTCGAGTGCTTCAGCGGCACCGGCATCCAGGTCCAGGGTGTCTCTTATTCCTGCGACCAGTTTATGCTGATTTTCGTCGGCAAATTTGTAGAATCCGGTCTCAAAGGCCTTTATTTTATCTGCAGGGAAATCATCTAAGAGCCCTTTGGTTACGGCAAAAAGTATCATAACCTGTCTTTCCATTTGTACCGGTTCATACTGGTTTTGTTTAAGGATTTCCACCAGCCGCTGTCCCCGGGACAGTTGGGATTGTGTAGACTTGTCCAGCTCGGCCCCAAACTGGGCAAAGTTAACCAGTTCCCAGTACTGGCTCAAAGTATTTCTTAAACCCCCGGCAACTTTCTTCATGGCTTTGGTTTGAGCCGAGCCGCCGACGCGGGATACCGACAGACCTGCATTTATGGCAGGGCGGATACCGGAGTAGAATAAACTTCCTTCAAGATATATCTGTCCGTCTGTTATAGAAATAACATTAGTCGGGATGTAAGCCGAAATGTCGCCCGCCTGGGTTTCAATAATGGGCAGTGCGGTTAAAGTCCCGCCGCCCTTTTGCTCGTTCATCTTCGCTGCTCTTTCAAGAAGACGGGAATGGAGATAGAATATATCTCCGGGGTACGCTTCTCGGCCCGGAGGTCTGCGAAGAAGAAGGGAGATTTCCCTGTACGCGACCGCATGTTTTGAAAGATCATCGTATATTATAAGTGCATGCTTACCTGAATCTCTGAATTCCTCACCTATGGAGCAGCCCGCATAAGGTGCAATATATTGAAGGGAGGCAGGATCAGAAGCCGTAGCAGAAACTACTATAGTATGATCCATTGCGCCGTTTTTTTCAAGGACATCCACTACCTGGGCCACGGTAGATTTTTTTTGGCCGATAGCCACATAAATACAGATAACATCGCTGTTTTTCTGGTTAATGATTGCATCAATAGCAATTGCGGTCTTTCCTGTTTGCCGGTCCCCAATAATAAGTTCCCGCTGTCCCCGTCCGATAGGAATCATGGAGTCAATTGCTTTTATCCCGGTTTGTAGCGGGTTTTTAACCGGTGCCCTTTCAATAACCGAAGGCGCCCGCATTTCTATTGGTCTGGTTTTTTTTGTCGGGATGGGCCCTTTGCCGTCCAAAGGATTTCCCAGAGCGTCAATTACTCTTCCGCAGAGTTCTTTACCGGTCGGGATTTCGACTACCCGGCCCGTGCACTTGACGACATCGCCTTCTTTTATCATTTTATCGTCGCCAAGGATAACTATACCGACATTGTCTCTTTCAAGATTTAATGCGATGCCGAAGATACCGCCTTTAAATTCGACCAGTTCGAAATATCTGACTTCGTCGAGGCCGTATACCCTGCAGATACCGTCGCCGACTTGAAGCACCACGCCGGTATTTTTCCGGTCAAGCTTGCTCTCAAAATCAGAGATCAACCCTTTTAATATTGAAGCTATTTCTTCAGGATTTGTCTTAATATCTTTTGCCATAAGGACCCCTTTTGGTTAACTTAATAGTCTTGTTTTAATTTTTGCAAGCTGGTTTTTTAGACTTCCGTCTATCATCTCGTTACCTATGTTGATAATTATGCCGCCAAGCAAGGATGCATCTACAGAAAAATCCACCAAAAATTTACTGCTGTATCTTTTCTCAAGCGTGTTTTTAATCAGTTCCTGCTGGGTTTTTGTTACTTCGAAAGCACTCACTACTACTGCTGATTTAAGGCCGTGCTTTTCATCATAGAGTATATTGAATTCTTTGACTATCTCCGGTAAAAACTCAAAACGTTTTTTCGCAATAAGCAGGCACAAAAAACCCACAAGCTCTGTCGGCAGTTTTCCGTTAATGCTTTTTCTTAAAGCGGCCTGTTTTACGGCAAGGGAAAGTTTGGGATTTTTAAAAGAGACAAAAGCCTCTTTGTTCATACAGGCGGCGAAAGTTTCCAGGGCAGTTTTGATTTCATCAATACGCTCTAAATCCCCGGCTACGCCAAAAAGCGCGGAAGCATATTTTTTTCCGATAGTTTTAACAAGCATTATTTCTTTTCAAGCTCCTTAAGCAGGTCTGCGACAAGTTTTTCCTGCTGCTGCTTTCCGACATTTTCCTTAAGTACCTTTTCTGCGATGGAGAGAGCGAGATTGGTTATTTCGATGCGCATCTCTTTGAGCATCTTTTCTTTTTCAATTTCCAGTTTCTCGCCGGTCTTCACAAGAAGCAGTTTTGCTTCTTCTCTGGCGCGAAGCACGAGGTCATTCTTAATTTCGCTGCCCTCTTTGGTGGCCTCGCGTATCTTATCCTGGAACTTCTTATCTATGGTTTCCAGCTGTTTCTGGAAATCCGCTTTGAGCGCCTCTACTTCTATTTTTTGTTTGGCGATTTCGTCCAGAGTGTCTTTAATGTGCGCAGAGCGTTCTGAAAGTTTTTTTGAAAACTTTTTTAAGAATACCTGCCAAATCAAAATCATCCCGAGCAAAAAGGTTATTACCTGGATGATAAGTATTCCCAGGTCAACATTAAGGTTTATCATTTTTTGCCTTCTTAAAGTGGTTTTTGCCGGCCCTTGCCATATAATTCCTTACAAAAGAAGCCACTTAAGGTTTAGGCCGAGGCAGTAAATATTACTTTTTCTTGACTTCTACTTTTCCTGATCCGGCTTTCATGGCCGTAAGTTCTTTTTCGAGATTGATTTTTTCTATTTCAAGTTTAAGTACTGCAACTTCCGATTTTGCTTTCTGTTCGCTTACCGTAGACGAGGTGAACGGGTTTGCAAAGAGGATGATGATTGCAATAGCCAGCACATAAATAGCAATAGATTCGATAAAGGCGAGACCTATTATAAGTGCGCCCTGTATTTTTCCTGCAGCTTCCGGCTGTCTGGATATTCCTTCCATGGCTTTGGCTACAGAGAGACCCTGTGCCAGACCGGTCATCAAAGACCCCACGGCCATAGCAATACCTGCAACAAGAATAGATACTTCAAGAACTCCCATAAATTCCCTCCCTTTGGGCTCTTAGCCCGTGAAATTAAGTACAAAGTACAAACTACAAGGTACAAAGTTTTACATTAATTTGGTCTTGTTTTTAAAACTCAAAAGTGTAATACTTCGTACTTGTCTTTTAATGTTCTTCTTCGCGCGTGACCGCACTGCCTATATAAATCATAGATAAGGCAGTGAAAACCAATGCCTGGATAAAGCTTACAAGAGCGCCAAGCAGAATAATGGCCGGACGGAGAAGAAAATCCCCGGTCAACAGCAAGAACTGTATTGCCTTAGGCATTTCAAGCATCATAAAGGCAAAAAATAAAGTTGCCAGGAGCGTAAGCAGAATTTCTTTTGCCAGAATATTAAAAAAAAGCCTGAGCGTTAACGATACCGGCCTTACCAATTCGCCTATTATATGTATTATAAAAAATAGGGGCGCAAGCCAGTAGGGTGGGCCCATGAAATGCTTAAAATAACCAATAGCGCCTTTTTCTTTTATGCCGAAGTAATGCGTGGAGCAAAATATTATCAGGGCGAGTGCCAGATTTACGCTGATATTGCTCGTGGGAGATTTAAATCCCGGAATTAGTCCCAGCAGATTTGAAACAAAAATAAATAAAAAGAGGGTCAAAAATAGCGGAAGGAAGGCCGGGCCTTTCTCGCCCATAAATTCACGAGTTTTATCCGTAACCCAATCTATGCCAAATTCGACCATGTTCTGGGCGCCCCGGGGGGCCATTTTTATGCTATAAGAACCAAGAAACCCGACTACAATAATTATTCCCATTGCAATCCACGACATAGTTAGCGCTTCCGGAACCCCGGGAATATGTATAAAAATTATTTCTTTTAATACTTCTTCTTCTGCCATTTTATACCTTTTCTTGCTCTTTAAGCGACTTCTTCTTTATAATATAGTAAAAAGTGGTGAGAAAAGAATTGATAACCAGTCCCCCGACGGCGCCGATTGCGAAAATTTTCGATTTTATTAAGAAAAACAGGCTATAAACTATTAGAGCAATAATAGCGAGCCTGGCTAACGAAAAGAGCGAAACCAGGGTGACGGCCATTTTCTTTTCGGTTTTGAGTAATCTTTTTGCTGCTACTTTTCGTAGGTAAGCATTGCCCATCCCTACTAAAAAACCTGCTAGTGCGCCGCTAACGGCAAGTAGTACATCATAATTCATTTTAATTTCTCCGCTTCTTTTATTATATAGTAGAATCCTGAAACAGTCCCGATTACGAAAAAAATAAGCGTAAAAACAGGGGAACTTTCGAGGTATTTGTCAAGAAAATATCCGCCGGCTAACCCGGCAAAGGTGGATAAAACGAGAGTAAAGCCCATACCGGAAGCAAAACCCAGATTACTCCACTTGAAATCTTTCATTGTATTTTATTGTATCAGAAAATTATAAATAATTCAAATTAAAGAATTTTAATGCCGGTCAGGCTAAAAAACTCTGTTTATGTAAACATTTTTCTTTTTAAACGCGTCCAACAATGAAAGGGCAGTAAGAAATTGTTATTTATTGAGTTTCTTGGCAGGGGGAAGAATGAAAAACCTTACTAAAATATCTTTGAAAATGGTCATATTTGTATTTATTATGGCTTCCTTCATATACTCTTCCGATAGTTTAAGAGAAAACAATGAAAAAGTCAAAGAAAACACGAATATTCTTGATATTGACAGGGAAAAACTAAAAGAGCTAAAGGAGAAAAATCCGGAAAAATACGCTGAACTGGCAGGTAATTTAAAGGAAAAACTAAGGAATCTTAAAGAAAACGATCCGGAAAAATTTAAACAACTTTTAGAAAGGGGGCGTGAGCGTTTTCAGGAGCTAAGGCGGGCAGAGCCTGCGAAGTTTAAAGAAATGCTTGCTAAGAGGCACGAACACCTGAAACAACTCAGGGAATCGGATCCTGAGGCGTTTGGCCGGTTCATGAAGAGAATGCAAGAAAGGCTAAAACATTTTAAGAACAATAATCCCGAAAAATGGAGGGAAATAAAAGACAAGCTTAAAGAAAAATTAAAAGAACTTAAAAAAAGAAATCCCGGGAAATTCAAGGCATTCCTGGAAAAAAGAAAAAAATGGCTTAATGATTTAAAAGTTAAAAATAATGAATTGCCCGCGGATCAGGAAAATAAAAAGAGCAATAAAGAAAATAATAGCCGGGATAATAGGTGAGAAAATTACTTTGTTGACCCTTGCACTCGCTAAAAAAGCGGGTTATAATCTTGGTATGATTACCCCGCAGGACGAAGATATAAAACTCGTGGCAGGTCTTAAGTCCGGAGACGAGGATGCTTTTCGGGTTCTGGTGGAGAAGTATCAAGAGAGAGCTTTTTCTGTGGCGTTTGGCCTCTTGCATGATTCAGAAGAAGCCAAGGATGCCGTGCAGGAATCCTTCTTCCGGGTTTTTAAAAAAGCAAAAACCTTCAAAGGAAACTCCAGATTTTACACCTGGTACTACAGAATACTTGTTAATATCTGTCTTGATGCTCTAAGGAAAAAGAAGTTTAAGGAGACATTTTCTATTTTTAAAGCGGGGCGGAATAATTCCGAAGGAATAGACCGGGAAACTGTACTGGCAGTAAATGAAAAAGAAAAACCCGAAGAGAGGCTTGCCGCAAAAGAGACCGAAAGGAAAGTCCGGGAAAGCCTTGAACTGCTGTCCTTTAGGGAGCGGCAGGTTTTTGAGTTCAGACATTATCAACGGTTCAAATTAAAAGAGATTGCCGATATAATGCAGATAAAGAT
>CAIYPD010000011.1 GCA_903928075.1 Candidatus Firestoneibacteriota bacterium | reverse complement strand
TTTGAATTATTTTATTAAGCACGGTTTGCATTCTTTTTCCCTGATTGTTTACTGGGACATTTACTGGGACATTTTTAAGTTCCTTTTGTCCCTGTAAAGTCTTTCTCTTAAAAACAGTAAAGAATTTGCGTCCTACTTCCTCAAAATCGGCGGTTGGTTCTTTTGACAGTATTAACTGAACTCCTTTTCCCCATCTCTCAACAAAATGGACACGGTGTAACATTTCAGCAAGGAGTTCATTTCTTCTCTCGGATGATTTTCCTTTCCTAATCTTTGCTATAGTCAGCCCACCGCAAAGAAGTCCGGGACTTCTAATCTCAAGACGGTCTCTGAATATAGCAACGTGAACCGCATCATTATTATAATAATCCCTGTGACAGAACGCATTTATTACAGCTTCCCTAAAAGCTTCTTTATTAATTTCCGGGACATCGATCCTTCTTAAGCCTTCAAGACGCATTCCAACATTGATGTGCTCAAAGATATATTCTTCAGCTCTTTGTATTAATGTAAAGATGTCTCCCTCAAATTCTTTCATATCAATAGAAGTCACAGTATCAGTAGTAGCAAATACAGCACATCGCAATTTGGCATTTTTTAGGAAATCCTGAGGCTTCTTACCAAAAAGAATAACAGCTGTATTTAAGAGCTTTCCTTGACTAATAAGGTTTAGTTTGCTTAGAGAGTTTTTTATATCGTCATATTTGCGACCTGACAACTTAAGGAATGCTTTTAGCTTGTTAGGGCTTATATCACTCAACTCCGCATCGGAGCAAACCTCATAATCCCACCTGACTTTATCTTTATTTTTTTCAAGGATAAAGTTTTCCAGTTCTTTGGCGCTCATTTTTCTGTCTTCGTCAGCTACTCGAATATATGCCCTGCCGTAAGCGTAATATGGTGTTTCTTTTCCTTTGAAAATAACTTTAATACAGGGCTTGTCGTTTATTTTAACCTTAATAATGGTTGGATAGATTTTAGGCTCGATACTGTTGGCTACTTCCCTTGAGATGTCCCTAATAGTTTCTGAACCAATTTGTTGACCGATGGCTTGCCCGTCATTTTTTATACCAAATATTAGTTCACCTGCCTGATGTTTATTTAAAATAGCAGTAACTGAAATCACGGCTTCTTTTAATTCAGAAGTTGATTTTTTAAACTCTAAGACTTCAGATTCTTTTAATTCCATGCTCGCCCCTGTTTACAGTATTACCGCCGGCTATTTCAAACATTTACTCATTTATTATATATTACCCGGAATGTTTTATACGGATATATATGATATAGTAAAAAGAGTTAATTTGCCGTTCTAACTGTCTCGTACTCCAATGTGCCTCCGCGCATTCATTCAGGTAAAATGTTCGTGTTTTATCATTAGCTACTCTCAATAATAGACGGTAATGCGTCCAGTTCAATTCTTGACGCAGTGCGTCAAGAATTGGAAAGGTAAAGTAAAAATTACGCATAGTCGATAAATTTGTAGGGTCAAAGCCTTTTCCAAATTCTGCCGCCAGCTTTGCAGACAGATTTTCCAATACTTTCTTGCCATAGGCCGCTTTTCTTATGCCTTTTTGTTCATTTTCAACAATTAATCTGCCAATATTCCAGTAAGCCGTAACCATAACAGAATTAATTGCTCTGTATGTTTGATTTCTTGCTTCGATAAGAATATTTCTAATGTCATTATATAGAAAAATGTTGTTAGTTGATATTTTCATTTTGTTTCCCCCTTGGACTCTCATAGTGTACATGTAAAAAGAGGGAAAAGCAAGAACAAGGTATAGAGGCTTGTCCTCCTGAGGCGGACGGCTTCGCCGGATGGTTAGAGGGTCGGCGTAAGTGCAGAAAATGGACAATAGAAAATCGAGAATAGACGGGACTAAAGATGAGGGGCTGAGGACGGCAAACAAGAGACTGAGGACAGAGGGCGGAGGAAGGGCGAGAGGTAAGGGCAGAAAAAGGACAATCGAAAATTGAGAATAGATATAGTATCAGCAAAACTTTATTCTTGTTTCCCACCATTTTTCAAACGGAGGCCTATTCTTTGTTTCTTTCGTTTCGCTGTATTGTCCTCTCGCAACCGTATCCGTAGATGGAACGTTAAAGACTTTATTTTTAGAAATAATCCATCTGTCGTGGATATCGTGCCTCTCGGTTGCTTCCAGGAAGCCTATTTCTACTGCTACGCCTGAGGTTTTCACTTCTTTCTTTAAATCCTCAAACATTTTCTTGAATTTGTCATCCACTTTTTCTTCCAGCATCAGGATTTTGACTTCCTTGATGCGTTTCAGATCAATTGCTTCAAAGAGTAAATCTAATCCCGGTTTTGAGAAATATTTATCAACCCAGTAAATGTAATCCTCACAATTATTTAGAATATCTCTGAGAACTTTCTTGTTTGAGAACGGTTTACCCGGAATAAGGAGCCTGGTTTCAGAAGGTTTTTGAATAACTTCTAAAAGTGTTTTTGTGTCCCGGTCGTTAATACTTAGTTTTTCCTCAATTCTTTTTAAACTTCTCTGCATTTCTTTGTTTACTGACGCTACTCTTCTGATGTTAACAAAAACCCTCATGATAGAGATATTTACCTGCACGGCTCGTTTACTCTTTAAGACAGATGACAACATTGCTATGCCCTGTTCAGTGAAAGCATAGGGGAGATACTTGAAATTCGCCCCTCTCTTCAAGATTCCAAATTGGAAGCATGAAGTTTCCTCTGTCTCCTTTTTAGTTAGTTGAAACATAAAATCAGAAGGAAATCTCCCAGAGTTTCGTTTTACTGCCTTATTCAGGTTTCCTGTGGTTACCGAGAAAAGTCCTGCAATATCTTTATCAAGCAAAACTCTTTCGCCTCTGATAAAGAGTATCATTTCTTCGATAGTTTTGCTATTTGTTGGACTGTTCATATTTTCACCCCTTAAGTGAATACGATTGTATTATAGCAAAAGAAGTGTAATGAATGCAACCACGCTGATAAAGGGGGCCCTATTTTAGGGACAAGGGACAAGGAATGGCAAGAGAACGTTTGGAGGCTTGTCCTCCTGAGGCGGACGGCCTCGCCGGATGGTTAGAGGGTCAGAGGATCGGCAAAAGAAAAGGGCAGAATGCAAGAGAACAACCCTCCTGAGGCGGGCTGCTTCGCAGGACAAGAAAATAAGAAGAAACACCAAGGTAAGATCGCTTCAACGATGAAACCGGTTTCGCGATGACAGGATAAGAGGAAATGTTGAGAGGGGAGAGTAAATTGGCTGCTGATTAGGTCCCTTTTTGTGAAACAAGTACCCAGACAGTTCTCAGTATTATTTTAAGGTCGAGGGCAATAGACATGTTCTTGATATAAAATTCGTCGAAATTCAATTTTTCCCGGGGCAAGGAGTGATAATTCCCTTCAATTTGAGCCAGGCCTGTTAGGCCGGGTTTCACGCTCAAGCGGAGGCCCTGGAGCTCGATATGCTTTTCTATAAAGAACTTCCGCTCAGGTCTGGGCCCGACCATACTCATTTCTCCTTTAATAACATTCCAGATTTGCGGGAACTCGTCAAGGCGCGTTCTTCTCATGAATCTTCCGAAAGTTGTTATTCTTTCGTCTTTAGGTTTTGCAAGGACCGGACCGGTGTGTTTTTCCGCATCCGTTATCATACTGCGGAATTTGTGAAGCACAAAGGACCGACCGGACATACCGATGCGCTCCTGGGAAAAAAAGACTGGACCTTTTGAAGTGAGTTTTACCAATAGGGCTGTCAATAACAAGAGGGGAAAAAGAATTACCAAGGCACCAATTGAAAGCGTAAGATCCAGGGTCCGCTTTGCCACAAAAAATGAGCGTTTATACTGCTTCATAAAAGGCATTTAATTCCTCCGGCGGAGCCTGATCCGGGTTTCCTAAGTTCTTTTGTAATAACAGTTTCTAATTATTTGCCCGGGAATTAGCCGCCAAATCTACTATAAGACAAAAACATGCTTTTGTCAATCCAAATCATGGAAGATGACAAATCATTGTAAAAAGCATTTTTAAATGCAAATAGAATTGTGGTATAATTATTTATGCGCAAAAAGGCGGTTACGGTGGTAAGAAGCAGGCAAAAAAAAGTATTGTTACTCAATATTGCCGGAATTGAAAGCAGATTTGTTTTAGGGGCGGAATATAGTCCTGATTTTTTATTGATTTTAAAAGAAAGGTATAATGAGTTTAATATCCTGAGAGCTTCCACGAAGAAGTGCTTTATTTATAAGGGACTTTCCAATAAATACGCTTTCGAAAACTTTGTCAGGCATGCGTATTCTTCTCTGATTCTTAAGCATGACGGGTTTTTACTGCATGCTTCCGGCGTGATCTCAAAGGGCCGGGGATATATTTTTACCGGAGTGAGCGGCGCGGGAAAGACCACTGCGGCTGAAGCGAGCAAAAAAAACGGTATTATCTTAAGTGATGAAATAGTGGCGCTGAGGAAGATAGGGAAGAGCTGGAAGCTTTTTGGCACCCCGTTTATGGGGCTTATGAAGGGTTACGGGCGTAATAAGTCCGTAGCCAATCCAAAACTACTCTTTCTAAAACAAGCACCGAAAAATGCCTTAAGGCCTATTGCTCTGGAGAAGGCTTGGGGAAAATTTCTCAGGAATGTGGTCTTATTTAAACCGGAGAAAAAGATAGCTTTGCTGACCTATGATTTTCTCAGTTCGGTGGACAATCGAATACTTGAATTCAAGAAAAAAGGATTTTGGAGGGTTTTGTGGGCTATAAAATAGAAAAGGGTGCTGCCGGACGGGAAATAAACGGTAAGTACTATATAGTATTGCCCAAAGAGATGAAGCTTATAAAACTCAACAATTCCGGCTCGCTGATTTTTGATTTGCTTTGCAAAAACACCAAGGAAACGGCCATAGTGAAAGCCTTGAGCGAAAAATATGAAATAACCGCTAAAGAAGCAGCAAAAGACCTGGCGGCCTTTATCAAAGAATTAAAGAAAGCCAAAATAGCCCGCTAATGATAGAAAAAGAGCTTGCCGAGATATCCGAAGAAAACCTGATTCCTGCCTGGGGCATGTTAGAGTTAACCCACAGGTGCAATACTAAATGTTCCCACTGCTATGTCGTCAGACAAAAGAAAACTGAATTAAGCACCCGGGAAGTCAAAGATGTCCTCGATCAACTGGCTGAGGCCGGTAACCTGTTTTTAGCTTTTACCGGCGGGGAGCCGTTTTTAAGAAAAGA
Organism: Candidatus Firestoneibacteriota bacterium; assembly: GCA_903928075.1. GTDB lineage: Bacteria > Oederibacteriota > D2-FULL-39-29 > D2-FULL-39-29 > D2-FULL-39-29 > CAIYPD01. Next base: position 2,194 of record CAIYPD010000011.1, on the reverse strand, counting down.
TATATATGAAATACTTGAGTACGCTGTAAAAAAAAGATTCGCTGTAACAGTTTTGACCAATGCCACGCTTTTAGACACCGCTGCGGTGAAAAAACTTAAAAAGATAGGTATTCACGAACTAAGCACCAGTCTTTATTCCTTAAAAGCCGAAGTTCACGACGGAGTCACCCGGGTCCGCGGTTCTTTTTTGAAAGTTATGCGCGCACTTAAAGAATTAAAAAAAGCAGGCATAAGCGTTAAGGTTAAATGCCCCCTGCTTACCGTAAATTATTCGGAAAAAAAGGCTTTGACGGATTTTGCAAAAAGTAATGGATTTAAAATTCTTTTTGACCCGACAATTGCGCCAAAAAATGACGGCAATGTAGAGAATACCGGGCAGAAAATTGAGGGGGAAATCCTGGCCGGGGTGATAAAACAGCATTGTGCCGGCTGGCAATATTCGACTAAATTTCCGGAGAGAAATGTTATCTGTTCTGCCGGTAAAAATTTTATAGCTATTAATCCGTATGGCGATGTTTTGCCGTGCTTGCAGATACCGCACACGGCGGGAAATATCAGGGAAAAAAGCCTGAAGGAGATATGGCTAAATTCGCCGATGCTTAACAAAATGCGCGGTATGAAACTTAGCGACCTGAAGGAATGCGTAAATTGTGAAAATATCAGGTATTGCAACAGGTGCCCCGGCCTGGCCCTGCTGGAAAGCGGAAGTCTATACAAAAAATCAGGCTCTGCCTGTGAAATGGCGGCAATCAGGTCCGGACACTGTAATGGATAAAAAAATAATTCTGGGCATAATACAGGAAGAAATAGAGAGAAAGGGTAGTGTTGAGATTAAGGTATTTGGCGGGTCTATGAATCCCGTAATAAAAGATAAAGCGGTCGTATTAGTTAGAAAAGCAAAAAACATAAAGGTTGGGGATATTGTCTGTTACAAAACGGGCGGCTGGTTTTTGGTCCACAGGGTAAAGGCGATTGACGCCGAAAAAGATATTCTAACCATAGAAGGGGACTCAAGAGATTGCGTACGGCATAAAGTAAAAAGAAGCGCTATTTTGGGAGTGGTAAAGGAAAATATTTATAATAAACTGCTCAGGGTGCCTGCGGAGCTTATGAAGAAGGCGGGAAAGAGATGAGGGGCGAAAATGAATTACTGATTGCTTATAACTAATTGCTAATTGAAAACAAATAAATATGGGAAATAAGAACTGGAGGACGGAGGACAGAGGGCGAGACAGATTATTGGCGCATGACAGTTTTAAAAATATTGTCGTTGCGAGGTGTTTTTTCCGAAGCAATCATACCATAGTGTATCTTTAAGCAAGGCAAGATCGCGGCGATAGAATTGTCCGACTCAGGCGAGATTTAACCGTAGGTGGACTAATAGTTGACAGATAAAAACAAAAAAGCTTTTAAAAAGCATTAAGGTCTCTCTCCTGAGGCGGGCTGCTTCTGCAGGACTGAAAAACAAGAAAATAAGATAACGAGAATACAAGAAAGAGAGAGGAGTGATTTCAAAAACTATGTTTAAATTAAGATACGCGGCTGAAGAAAGGTTTCTCCTGGATACTTTAGTCCTGGGCGTGCCGGGAAGATCCGGGGGCTATGACCTGAAAGGGCTTAACTGGGAGAAGATAATTGCGCTGGCGGATTTCCACCGGTTTGCTTTCTATATATTAAAGGCGGTTAAACTTCTAAAAATTAAGATAAGTAGACAGACGCAAATAAAACTGGAGCAACTAGAAGAACGGGAAAAACACCGATACTTTTATTTTCAATACAAACTTCCGCAGGTACTTGACGCGTTGAATAAAATAAAAATAAAGTATGCGCTGCTTAAGGGCGGATTCCTCGCTTTTGACCTCTATCCTGCGGGCGCAAGGTTTTTAAGTGACCTGGATATTCTGGTGGCAGAAAAAGATAAAGAAAAGACGGTCCGGGCACTCCTAAAAACAGGTTTTAAGGAAGACAAGACTAAATCAGACAGAGATACCACCGTTCTTAAGGATCCGCACGGCCTGGAAATAGAATTGACTACAGGGCTAGGGGTCCTGAAAAATATTTTGCCGGCCGGTGAGTTGCTGGCCCATACGGAAAAGATCAAGCTGCTAAATATGACGGCGTTAGTACTAAATAGAGAGTATAACCTGCTGCATATTTGCCTGCATACTTCTATGACGCATTCTTTCTACGATAT
>CAIYPD010000010.1 GCA_903928075.1 Candidatus Firestoneibacteriota bacterium | reverse complement strand
GATTTTTCAGCCATAAAATTATCCTCCCGTTCGTTATAATATTAATTACATTATATTCGAGCAGGCAACTTGTAACTTGAAACTCATCACTCGAAACGTTATGATTCCAATATTGTCAGGAATCTATTCTGGATTAGACCTGTTAAATAAGGTCGCCTCTTATAGGCAGAATCTAATATTCAAGAGGTATGCAAAACATGAAAAAAGTAAAAACATTTGAAGAAGTGTTAGAAGCCGCAGATAGATTATCTTTGGAAGAACAGGAAACAATAATAGATATTTTGAATAGGCGAGTGATCGAACAACGGCGAAAAGTGTTGATTAAAGAGGTACAAGAGGCACGGAAAGAATTTCAAGCAGGCAATTGTCGGCAGGCAACTTCAGAAGAAATATTAAAGGAAATATTATCATGAAAACGCGTGTTGCTTCGCTCTAATACCTTTATTACTGCCGCCAAAAAAGTAGTAAAAAAGGATGAGCGTATAGCTGAGGATATAAAAAGCACTCTTGATTTATTGACAACAGACATATATGATTTGAAGCTTAAAACCCACAAATTAAAGGGTAATCTAAAAGGCTCCTTGGCTTGTAGTGTAGGATATAATTTACGAATAGTATTTAAAATTGTTAGATATGAGAATTCAGAAGCGATTCTTCTGGAAACAATCGGAACTCACGATGAAGTATATTAGCCTTATTGTCCCTTTTTACCTATTTGACCCCTAGCCATCGAAGATCCCGTACAAGCGTAACGAATCTGGACTAATTACTAACTACTAATTACTAAAAACTGATAGCTGAGGGCTGAAAGCTGTTAGCTCATCGACTCTCACCCCGAACTTATTTTATTGACATTCAACCCGAAGGCCTTGATCTTGTTATAAAGTGTCATCCGGGAGATGCCCAGTAAGCGAGCCGCCTCGCTGCAGTTGCCGCCGGCTTCGATCAGGATATTCAAAATGTGATTTTTCTCGATATCCCGCATCGCTTTGCCCATCGGCGTTTTATGGGGCACATAGAGGCTCTGTTGTGAAAGATCGTTGACATCGATCAAATCGCCTCTGGCCAGAATGACTGCACGCTCAATAGCGTTTTCCAATTCACGGATGTTGCCCGGCCATTCGTAGCGCATTAAATAGTCGGTAGACTCAGGCGTAAACCCATTCAGTTTTTTTTGATTCTCTTCGTTAAATTTATGCAGAAAGAAGTCAGCCAGTACCGGAATGTCCTCTTTCCTTTCCCGCAGCGCCGGAATCTCGATATTTACTACACTCAAACGATAATAAAGGTCCTCTCTGAAACGTCCCTCTTCAATAGCTTTTTTGAGGTCCTGGGTGGAAGCGGAAATCAGGCGGAACTGCGCCTGGATTAATTCGGTGCCGCCGATCCGGCTAAAGGCTTTTTCTTCCAAAACTCTTAAGAGATGGACCTGTATATTGTGGTCCAGGTCGCCTGCCTCATCCAGAAAAAGAGACCCGTTATTGGCGATTTCGAATTTACCCTTGCGCAGGGCCTGAGCCCCGGCGAAGGCCCCGTTTTCATAACCAAACAGTTCGCTTTCAATAATGGTTTCCGGCAGGGCAGCGCAGCTTACTACCACAAAGGGCTTGCTTTTACGCATACTCTGAGCGTGTATAGCGCGGGCCACCATCTCTTTGCCGGTGCCGCTTTCACCCGAAATGAGGACGGGAGCGTTGCTCTTTGCGACGATCTTGATGGTCTCGATGATTTTCTGCATTCGCGCGCTTTTAGCCACCATATTTTCAAAGGAATATTTTTCCTCCAGTTTCTGGCGCAAAGACACATTTTCATCCAGCAGGCTCTGTCTTTCCACCAGTTTGGCGATCAATAATTCCACTTTCTCTGGGGAGAAAGGTTTTTCGATATAATCATAAGCGCCCTCTTTGATAGCAGCGATAGCGGTATGTACGCTGCTGTAAGCTGTAATAATGATCACCTGAATACTAGGAAGGAGTTGCTTGGCCTTGCGTAATAAATCCAGACCGTCCGATCCGGGCAGAACCAGATCGATTACGGCTACGCCGGGTTTTTCTTTACTCATAAGTTCCAGGGCTTCGGGGCCGTTGCCTGCCGTCAGCACATCGTAGCCGGAATCGTTCAACCAGTCCCGCAGGGAGTCCCGCATAATGGCTTCATCGTCAACTACCAGGATCTTAATGTTTGTCTGCATATTTTACAGGTACATAGATGCTGAAGACGGTACCCTCTCCTTCTTTACTTTTT
>CAIYPD010000009.1 GCA_903928075.1 Candidatus Firestoneibacteriota bacterium | reverse complement strand
CATCAGCTTCCCCGCCACAAAGCGCTGGCGGATTTCGCTATGCTCAACTTCTCATAATTCATCTTGTTTTTCTTCTCACTATTTTCTATTGTCCATTGCTCAATTGCCCCTGTAACATTCACTATGTTCAGGTGCAGGGCCATGAACCTGAAATCTTGAATGGTTCATGGTCTACCCCGGGAGAAGGTATGGATGAGGCTAATTTATCTTTTTCTGTTTGCTGCGGCTTTTAATGAGTTTTAATTTTTCGGTTCTTGTTAATTTTTTAATTTTAATTTCCCTCTTGGTGGCGGTGGAGCGGTTTTTTGTTTTTTCCTGATAAACAAGTTTTACGGGCCCGCGTGAAGCGGTATATTTTGCACCCTTCCCCTTATTATGGGCTTCAATCCTTTTAGGAACATCTTTGGCTATCCCGGTATACAGGGTCTTATCCGCGCACTTTACGATATAAATATACCAGGCAGATTTATTTTTCTTCTTAAGCATAAATAATTTCTTTTTCCATTTTAAAATCGTCTAAAATATAACCGTTCCCCGCCTCCGTGACCAGCGCGGCTGCGATTGTAAAACCGTATTTTTTATAAGCCTCAATGGAGCCGGCGTTTTTCTTGTTAACAAAAAGCGTTATCTTTTTTGCTTTATTCATCTTTGCCACATGCAAAACAAACTCTACAATCTGGCGCCCGTACCCTTTCCTTCTGCATTCTTTTTTTAAATATATCTTACTGAGCAAAAACTCCTCTTCTTTCCGTAAAAAAGCCAGGTAACCCAAATCTCTGCCTGCCCGGTCCATAACCAGATAGTACATATACCCGCCCTCTATCTGTTTTTCTATGGCTTTAGCGGATTGCAGGGTAGACAGCATATACTCTATCTGCTCTTTTGAAACAATCCCGTTATAATGCTCCGTCCAGATCTCTTTTGCAAGCCCTTCTATTTTCAAAATCGACCCGGCATCCGCCGCAATCACTATATCAACTTCATTTTCATTGAGTTCCAAAGTTATCCTTAGTTATTTAGATTTGTAGAAAATACAGCGTAAGTCCGTAAGGTCTGTAATGTCTATAAGGTCCATAAAGTCTTACACTATTGTAGTATTTAATTTTTAAACCTGATTAATATCTAACTTTAGAGATTTTCTTAAAAAAAATCCTTCAAAGATTTTAGACATTACAAACTTTAAAAACTTTACAAACCTTATAAACTTTAATTAAGAATAAATCATCTTCTTTACCATTCCCCCGTCAATTACCAGATTCTGGCCCGTAATAAATCCTGATTTTTCATTATCGGCAAGAAAAAGGCAGGCCTCGGAAATATCCCGGGGTACGCCGACTCTGCCGGCGGGATGCTGGAGAAGATCGCTTTTTTTAAGTTTTATCCGTGCGGCGGGTCCTTTTTTTCCGAAAGCGGAAGTATCTATCCAGCCGGGACTGACGGCGTTTACTCTTATCTTTTTTTCAGCCAGACTGACGGCGAGTGAATGGGTAAGCGCGAGCAGTCCGCCTTTGGAGGCGGAATAGGGTTCTGTATTTTTTTCGGACATAAGAGCCCGGGTGGAGGCAATATTTATTATGGCACTGCCTTCCAAAAGATAAGGCAGGGCATATTTTACGCACATATAAGGACCGGTAAGGTTAACATCCAGGACTTTTTGCCATTCGGGCAGGCTTCTTTTTTCGATATTTTGCCAATCGCCGATTCCGGCGTTATTTATTAGAATATCTATTGTTTTGGTATTTTTGGCCAGGGCTCTGAAGAATTTCTTTACACTTTCTTCTTTTCCTACATCTACCAAAAAAAAATCAGCCGAACCATACTTTGCTCTTATTTTTTTTGCTAATTTTAAACCCGCGTTTTTCTCTATGTCCGCAATTATTACCCGCGCGCCGGCTTTCGCAAAACTTTCGACAATATCTGACCCTATACCAAAAGCCCCGCCCGTTACAATTATCTTCTTGCCCTCTAAGCCCATCTGCTTCTCCTGATTATTAGGCGTTTTTCCCGTCTTGCGAAAAGCGCGGACTTAAATTTTAGAGATCCACTCCCCTATAGAGGAACTGGTCATCAATATCCCTGGGATTGTATATTTTTTTGATTTCTTTAATAACAATCTCGGGTGAAAATTCTTTGCAGGAGTAAACATCCACCGTAACAAATCTCTTGGGATCAATGGTATGAAATTGAATACCGCTCTCGATAAGCGGCACCCAGCCGGAAAAACCCGCCAGTTCCGGATATTTGCAGCTGTCGCTTCTGAAAATAAACGGCGGGGCCTGTTTTTCCATATTTATTTTCCCCGGCAGGGTCTCAAGAAAATCATAGGCCATCCCCAGGTCTGTAAACGGCTTTTTGGGCCGGCAATCATAAAGATCCAGGAGCAGAGAATAGCCGAAAGGCGTTGCTTTCCTTTTTGTAGGAATCTGGGAGATGATCATATCCTTCTTATTGCCTCTTTTAATTTCATAAGATTCAACTTTTTTTGGTTTAAGACTGTTTACTATCAGTTCCAAACCTTTCGCGGGTATCGTCTGGGTTCCGCAGGTGTAAAAATTAACTGTGGCATACTTGCTTTCGGGATAGGTGTGAATAGAGGCATCGCTTTCCTCTATAATAGCTGTCACGGTAACGCCCTGGGGCTTATACTTATGGGAATTCATGCTGACCATATGAGCTTTGGAGGCCTTGATAGCGTCAGCAATAAGTGTCCTTAGTTCTTCCTCATTGTCAAGTAAAGCTACTTTCTCGCAATCGTAAAGATCCGCTATTAAATGCGTGCCTTCAGTAGAATATTCCTCTGCCATCTCAATTCTCCTTTTTTGAAATTAGTTCGACAATATATTAGCATTTTTAGGCGGGCTTTGCCACTCAAAACCTGTCCGGAAATTTCAGGATTTTTCAGCTATGAATTATTATTTAGAGAGGATATTTCTGTTTAATAGTTTTTTTAGACCGGAAAGTAATTCCGCATTGCGCTTTGTTGCTTTACCGGTTTCTATCAACTAATATCAAACTTTCTTTTTCTTAGTCGTAGTCAGACTCTCGTAAAATTCCCGGAAATTATCTTTTTGAGCGCTGTCTCTTAATGCCATCGCCGCTTTCGGATGTTCATCCAGTATACCTGCTATAGCATAGGGAATAATATAACCCCATTCCAATTTTTTTCTTAAAGGTATGAACTCTTTGGCAATCACATCCAAAACAGGCCGGATGTCGTATTTCGGGTTTTTTAAAAACCCGAGTAAAAGCTCTGTAGGGCAATTTCCTGCGGCTCTTCCCAAACCGTAGATGGAACAGTCAAGATAACTGGCTCCCTGCTGTATGGCTTCAATGGTATTCGAAAAAGCCAGCTGGAGATTATTGTGGGCGTGGATTCCCGTTTCTTTACTTATAATATATTTTTTTGCTTTCTTAAACAGCGCCGCTAAGGTCTCGTGATACAGGGAGCCGTTGCTGTCGGATATAAAAATAACATCAGCTTTACTTTTATTATCTAAAAGAGAGAGAATTTTACTAAGTTCTTCAGCCGGCGCCTTCGAAACCGCCATAATATTCACCGCGGTCTCGTAGCCCTTATCTGCCATCTGATTGCAAAGCAAGACCGCTTTCTCAATATCTTTTATATAGGTAGCCACCCGGATCATCGAAACCGGGCTTTCCTTTTTGGGTTTTACCTCAGCCGGCTCGACCCGGTCCACATCGACCATTACGGCTATTTTTGTTTTGGATCGTACCCCTTTTATTACTTTTAAAATATCCTCATCCGCACAGAATTTCCAGGAGCCAAATTCAGAAGCGGAGAAAAGTTTTCTGGAATTTTTATAACCAATCTCCATATAATCGATATTCGCTTCAGAAAGTGCCTTATAGACCGCCCTCACAAATTTCAGGTCAAACTTGTGATTATTCATAAGCCCGCCGTCTCTGATAGTGCAGTCCAGGACTTTTATATTATTACCTGCCACCTTGCCTCCGGAATATTTTGATTTATCTGCCCGGGCTCTTTAGAGAAGCCTTAGACCTGGTTTCCTGCAATTGCACATCGGACTGCCTGTGTTCAAGAATGCTAAGAGACAGTTCTATACATTCCGAGGCTTCATCCGGCGACATCGTACCCAGCGTAACCATGTCGCATTCGCGAATAGTATTCCAGACAAAAGTAAGTCCCTGGAACGGCCTTAACTGTCCGGCAGCCATGGGTTTTATGGTTACCACCGGCTTCTTGGCGTTGTTGATTACTTTTGCAGTCCAGTCAACTTCCACCTGCATAAGATAGCCTGCGGGATTGTATATCGAAATATAGGTTTCTACATCAAGCCCCGACTCATCGGCAAAAATAATTGTTTCCGGCATATGCGTGCTTAACCCGGGAATCATTCCCCGTTCCCTTATCATCTTGCAAATTGAATCCATCTTCCTTATAGTCCGTGTGCATTTATCCACGACCGCATCAGTTGTGCAGGAATGAGGCATGCATATTTGGGCTCCGAGCTTGGCCTGAGTATCAAGTACTCTTTTGGCTTCGTCCATATCAAAGCCGGTAATCGGGACGGCCGGGGAGATGGTCAGTAACGGCGTCGTCATAACTATCGCTTTCACCCCCGTACGGTCCTCAGCTTCTTTGATGGCTTCGGCCAGCGGGTCGCAGGTTATCTGACCCATTATTGTGTCTACGCCTGCCTTAAAGAAAACTTCAAGAATATCGGCTATTTTTTTTCTTTCGGCAACATTTTGCTTAATATAACTATCCTTAGCGCGCGATGCATGGCTCCAGCCTAAAAACCAGTTGGTCCCGACCACCATTCTGGAAACAGACTGACTGCCAACTTGAGTTCTTGGAAATTTTGCCATAGCTTATTCCTCCCTGCTAATATTTAAAAATGTCCTTACTTATACCCCTTATCATCAAAATTATGAAAATCAAATATCTGTTTCTACCCTCTTGATAAGACACTAACGCTATTCCACTTTTACGGAAAAGTGCAAAAGGTTTTACTCTAAAGAGTTTTAAAATTTACTGACGCACAAATATGCAACTATGGAAATTAAAGCCGAGCATGGAATTGTTAGAATCCATGCCCAGATTATCGTTCCGGCAACACCCCAGCGCACTGCACTCATGCGTTTGAGAGAACCCACGCCCATGATAGCGCCGGTTATGGTATGCGTAGTGCTTACGGGGATTCCAAAGGCTGAAGAAATAAACAAAGTAACGGCGGCCCCGCTTTCCGCGCAAAAACCATCAACCGGTTTGAGCTTTGATATCTTCTGCCCCATTGTCTTAACAATCCGCCAGCCGCCAAACATTGTTCCGAGCGCAATAGCGCCGTTACAGGAAATAATAACCCATAAAGGTATATAAAATGCCCCCTTCAACCAGCCGACAGAAAAAAGTAAACCTGCTATTATTCCCATAGTTTTCTGGGCGTCATTGCCTCCGTGACCGAGGCTGTAGAGAGCCGCAGAAACTAGCTGACCCCTTCTGAAAACATTGTCAACCTTTGAAGGAATCGCTCTCCTGAAACTCCAGTAAACAATAAAACCTATAACCACACCCAGAATAAGGCCTACAAGCGGCGAAACAAAAATAAACAAAACTGTCTTAAAAATTCCGCTCATTACCAGAGCGTCCGGCCCGGCTTTAATAATTGCTGCTCCGATAAGCCCCCCTATCAGTGAATGCGAAGAGCTGGTAGGCAGGCCAAAGTACCAGGTAATTATATTCCAGCCGCAAGCACCCGTGAGCGCGCCAAATATAACATTCTTATCCAAAACATTTATGTCAACAATACCTTTCCCTATAGTATTTGCTACATGGAGGCCAAAGAAAAGAAAAGCAATAAAATTAAAAAAAGCGGCCCAAATGACCGCATATTTAGGGGAAAGTACTCGCGTGGATACGACCGTGGCAATAGAGTTTGCAGAATCATGAAAACCATTCAGGAAATCAAAGGTCAAGGCCAGAATTATCAGGAAAATAATATATGGTGTCATCTTCTATGCATTCTTTACGACGATAGATTCTACAACATTGGTAACATCTTCGCAGATATCCAGAACAGTTTCTGCTTCTTGATAAATTTCTTTCCATTTTATTATCTCTATAGGGTCTTTCTGATTATCAAAAAGGTCGCTCAGCGCGGAGTCTCTCAATCTATCGCCGACATTTTCCAGGCGGTTCACTTCCACGCAGGCCATATAGATCTGTTTAACATTCTTCATATTGCGCATGCCTTTAACAGCCCGGGTAACACCCAACACCGATTCCTCTATGATGTTTGCAAATTCAACGAGGTATTTATCAACATGATCAACTCTATATATTTTCATCCTGCTTGCAATAGTACAGGTCATATCTATGATATCATCCAGTTCTTTTGCCAGTGCGTGAATATCTTCACGGTCTATCGGAGTAATAAAGGTTTTGTCTAATTGTTCCAGAATTGTGTGGGTAACATCATCTCCGTCGTGTTCAATATCCTGCAATATTTTCATGTTTTCTTCGCTAACCGCCCCTTTTGCAACCACTTCTTTAAAAGCTTTTGCAGCGTCAGCCGCCAAACCAACCTGTTTTTCCAGAAGGTCGAAAAAATTGAATTCTTTGGGCAGGAAGTTGAACATTAGAAGATTCTCCTTTTGCACTTTTACGGTATTTTCCGGCAATGCCTACAATACTACGAACCTGTATATACTAACAGAAAACCGTATTATTGTAAATATTTTAAGCTGCTTTATTTTTTAAGGGAATTATGTAACAGCTTACAACAAATACCTTTTACAGGAAAAAAAACTTATCATGGTAGGAATATATCCGGTGGCGTATTCGTTTACATTTTAGCAGGTTGCTGAAAACTCTTTTTAAGACTTTTTCAGCTGCAATTCTGATCATTTTACCCGCTATTTGAGATCAAATGGGGGGGGGTAACAGGCTGTCCACCATTCGATAATCGAATGGTGAGATCTCGCCTAAAAGACGGACTTAATGTCCTTTTTTTCGGTTTTTCAGCAGCCTGTTAGATTATTTTTATTGATTTACTTTTACAAACTCTCTCGCATCCCTTCATCCTGTCGCACTTCGTTTCGTCTGTTACCTTGCATTTCCCGGTTGCTTCATCTATGTAGAGTATCTCCCGGGGGCACAAATTAACACAATTCTTACAGCCGGTACATGTTGCTTCATTTATCTGAACAATATTAGCCATTTTCCTTTCTCCTTTTTCTGCTTTGCGCATCATTTTATTGTGTTCATTATATCAGTCTTCCGGTTTTTTCTTATGATGGAGGTCATATTGTTATTTTATATTTTCTATGATAATATCCTCGTGAGCGAAAACCAAAGCCAATGACCCTCAGCCATACTCTCCTCCCGGGGTAGAGCAATGGAACAATAGAAAATAGATAGAAGAAAAAAAAGATGAATTATGAGAAGTTGAGCATAGCGAAATCCGCCAACGCTTTGTGGCGGAGAAGCTGAGGAAATGGAGAAATTATGAAGCAGAAATGGCAGAAAACTCCCCCTGAACTTGTTAACTTTCTTCACGAAACAATGAAAGATGTGGTTGCTGAACCAAAAAAGATGTTTGGCTTTCCTGTATATTTTATAAACGGGAATATGTTTATCGGCACTTTTGGAAATAACCTATTCCTGAGATTTTCCCGGGATAAAATACCGGAAATACTAAAAAAACATAAAGAGACCGGCAGCTTTTCGCCTATGCCCGGCCGTGTAATGAAGGAGTATCTGGTTATACCTGAAATCATCTATAGGAATAAAAAGGAGTTTAGCGGATTACTTAGACTTTCTCTGGCTTATGCGGCTGCTTTGCCGCCAAAACAAAAAAAGAAGTAAAAACAATTCCTGACCTGCGGACATTCATTTACCTCGAGCTTTTTAACCCGCAAAATATTCCCGTCCCTACTTATCAACAAATTGTTTCGCATAATATTTTGGAGATAGTTTTTCCTTTGTTGCTTTCTCCGCTAATTCGCTCCAGTTATATCCGGCGCCGGGTTTAAAAATATTCTCTTTTAAATACTCTCCGAGCCGGGTATCTCCGCAAAAACTTTTTTCTCCAAAATTATTATTCCCCGTAACATAATGCAGTATCTGCGAAGCAAATAGCTCCCCCAGCTGGTAATTATGATAATAACAGGGAGAGGTGGCAATATGTATCTTGGAGGCCCAGTCCGGCTCATTCCTGCCCCCGGGCTTTTTTATTAACTGGTATTTTTCCACCAGCTTCCACCATAAGCCGTTCAAATCCTGTTTTGGATCCTCGTACAGAGCTTTTTCAAACCGGAACATTACCTGGACCCAGCGGCAAAACACCAGCTGGTTCAATTTTAAATGATTAAAGCATGCGGGTTTTATCCGTTTCTCTTCTTCTTCCGATATTTTCATAACTTCTTTGAGCCACTTTGGATTTGAAGCCAGCCGGCCAAAAAACATTGCCACCGCCTCCGTTACAAAGGTATGGGCAGGACTCCTTAGAATATACGGAAGTTCTCCTGCTATGTTTTTATCATAAACAGCATGGCCATATTCGTGCATTAAGGTATTCATCCAATAAAAATCCGGCTTCACATTGCATAAGACCCGGATATCCCCTTCTTTATCAATATCAATACAAAAAGCATGCTGGTTTTTTCCGGGTTTTTCATAAAGATCGCTTTTTAAAACCATATCTTTTATAGGCAAGCCCAGCCTTTCAAAGAATTCTATTGTGATTTTGACCGGATCCGCGGTTTTAAAATATTTACTTAAATCGAGTTTGAATATTTCAGGCGCCTCCTGGAAATACCTGTCCCCGTAATGCCAGGGTTTCAGCTCCTGCTCAGGAACCCCGTGCTTTACAGACAAAAATCTGTCTATCTCCTTTTTCTCTTTTATAAAAATATCGCCCGTAAGAGTATCTAATTCATCAAAGAGCCTTTCTATTTCCAAAGGTTCCTGTTCGCTAAGTAACAACTGCATCTCATAATAATTTTTAAAACCAAGACTGCCTGCTATTTCATTCCTCAATCCGACAAGTTCCTTTACCTCTGCCGCCACGATATTTCCTATCTTTTTATGAGCCCGCCATACTTCTTCCAAATCTGCTGAGTTTGTCGATTCCCTGAGTATTTTATTAATTTCGTTATCCGTAATCTTTTTTCCTTTATATTCTGCTCTAAAGGTCGAATATTTTTGCGCAACCTCCGTTTCTTTCTTAATTATAGTTTCCAGCCTGGTTTCGTCGACCTGATAACCAAGGTACGAAAAATATAAAATATCCAGTTGCCTCTTAAGCAAGGCCTCCTTTATCTCCCCGCCATCTTTGACTGCTTTAATAAAGGCAAAATCATTTTTATTGGAGAATATTTTAGATAACTGTATCTCATAATCCGCCGCTTTTTTATATAGCTCCGGCTTACCCGTGACCGAAGCTTCAAAATACGCAAGACAAACGCTTTTTCTTAAAGGAATTATTTTATCTTCATAATTTTTTATAAATTCCTGAAATTTCTTTTCCATAGGAATCACCGTACCTTTTTATCTGCTTTTACAATTTACTTGATTTTTTAGTTGGTTTTTATAAAGAAAGACAGGCCTCACACGCCAGCCGGAATATTTTTTCTCTTATAGAATGTCTATTCCACTTTCTCGAATCCCATTTATAGCCGCTACAGTCATCGCCGGCATAGAGCAACTGCGCAAAAGTGACCTTTCTATACTTTGCCACTGCAAAAAAAGCGGCGGCTTCCATTTCTACGGTTATGCAACCTGCTTTTTTCCGGGCTTTTATTTTTGATAAAGTTTCCCTGTAAAAACCGTCCGTAGTCCAGGTTTTTCCGGCTATATGCTTAAACTTGTATTTTTTCAGCACTTTAATAATAGCTGTAACGCCTTTTTTGCTCGCGCTAACCTCTCTGCCCGGAGGAAGATAATGATAAGAGGTTCCTTCATCCCTTACGGCAGAAGTCGGGACTATTATCTTGCCGACAGTTATTTCTTTGCTCAGTGCTCCGGCGCCTCCGCAGGCAATTATATTTTTACAGCCTTTTGCAATCAGCTCCTCAAGAAAACCTGCTGCTAAAGGGGCTCCGACTGCCGACTGGAAAACCACAAAACTTTTACCGTTCTTCACCATTTTCAGGATTGGCTGCTTGCCCATTTCGCTTGATAAGTACCCGGTATATTTCGCTTCTCCCGTTCGTCTTAATTTCGTTAAAACATCTTTAAAAAAACAAATAACACAATACTGCGGAAGTTCTCCTTTTTTATAGAAAGAATCCGGATTAATGAGGGCGGTCTTTGAATTATCATATTCTAAAATAGGATATTTTTGTTTTTTCATTATGGTTGATTATAGAATCCCGGATGGTGTTTTTCAATCAAAAAGAACGGATAGGCTGACAGGGTAGCGTTACTTTATTGCTTCCAGCGCTTTTATATCTCCGGAAGTTATTATTTTCAGATTCTCTGATATTTTTTCTACTTTCCAGTCCCACCATTTTAGCTTAAGAAGCCTTTCAACTTCCTTCTCTTTAAATCTCATTTTTATGACTTTAGCAGGATTCCCGCCGGCTACGGCATAAGGCGGAACATCTTTTGTTACCAGCGCTTTTGCGCCGATTATCGCCCCATCGCCGATTTTTACTCCGGCCATTATCAGGGCTTCATAACCTATCCAAACATCATTGCCGACAACCGTATCACCTTTATAGGGCAGTTCGCCTTTTTTGGGTATAATTTTTTCCCAGCCGTTGCCAAAGATAGAGAAAGGATAGGCTGAAATCCCGCTCATTTTATGAAATGCGCCGTTCATGATAAACTTCACGCCGGTCGCAAGCGCGCAGAACTTGCCTATTATCAGTTTATCTCCGAGAAAAGGGTAATGATAAAGAACATTTCTTTCAAAGTCTTCTGAGTTTGCAGGGTCATCATAATAAGTATAGTCTCCTATGATTATATTAGGATTCTTGACGGTGTTTTTAATAAAACAAACTCTGGGAAAACCTTGCATGGGATGTATTTCGTGCGGAGACGGCCCGTTCATATATATTCCTCCATACCCTCAAGTATATAGTAAATTATAACAAACTTCATATTTCTTGTAAAATAAATAATCTCCTAAATCCTATCGGTTAAGTTCTTTATGCCTGCGCCCCGATTGAAAACGCCGCAAGTATAAAATGATAAAACTACTTTAATAATTGGTTATTGAATCAAAAAGGTTCGTGGCCAGATCGAAAGGGTGTCTCTTAATATTTCTATTACAGAAAATTACTATGCTGAGCTTTCGACCTTTTGGCTCCGGCAAATACATTGCCCAGGTATTATAACCGGGACCATCCCCGCCATGGCCGAATAGGCCTCCAAAACCCCATTCAGGGTCAATCATTAACCCCAAACCATATCCCGGTTTTTTGAAAAAACCTTCCGTTTCCTCTTTTTTTACAAAAACACAATTCAACATTTTTGAAAGAGAGGAAGGCTTTAATAGAGTCCCCGAAAACAAATTTTGATACAAATTGCTGATTTCATTTGTGGTAGAGACCAAAACACCGGTTTTACACCATAGCGGGTTATAAATATTAGAAATGTCTTCAATTCTGTTTTCAGCATTCAGGTATTCGCAAAAGCCCGGAAGCAGAGCCGCTCTGCGAAACTGTTCTACGACATATGTATTTTTAAGTTTCAGGGGCATTATGATGCCATTATTTATATTATTAGAATAACTATCGGAAGTTATTTGCTCTATGAGTATCTTTAATAGCAGATAGCCGGTATTAGAATAGTTCCAATCTGTCCCCGGCGCAAAATCTAATTTGCCGGAGCAGAACCTTGATATAACATATTCATCAGACCACGGCTCTGCCGGCTTTTCTTTCACAGAACTTAAATAATCTTTAACTTCCGTATAATTTGGAATCCCCGCAGTATGATTCAATAGCCTTCTTATTGTCACCTCCTTGGGAAAAGGTAAAGCAGGAATATATTTGCTTATCGGCTCATCTAAATTAACTGCAGACTGCTCAACGAGCTGAAGAATACGAATTGCAGTAAATGTTTTGGTAATGCTATAAATATACATTTTGCTGTTAACTGGCATACTATTTTCTTTTTTAAGATCCGAATACCCGCTGGACAGGTTAATAACCCCGATTTTATTATCTTCTATGGTTACATTAGCTCCTATAGAAAGGTTTAGGCTTTGCCAGTTATTCAAGCGGTCCTGCAATTGTTCAGATAATGCTTTATTCATATTTTACATTATAAAGACAAAAAAGTTGTTGTTCAATAAAAAACCGCAGATTATCCGGACTTGCTTTTTAATGTAAACAGGTAATCCCAGGCCGGACAGACCGGGATTTTTCTTATTTATTCAATTTAAGAACATATTAAAACTAACTTCCCTTATTAATATTTTTACTGTAAAATACAGAACATGCCGTTATAAAGCGGAGGTTATATGTCCAAAGAGTTAAAGCAAATAGCTATGCGTATCAAAGACCTGCGGGAGATAGTAGGACTTACACCTGAAGCCGTTGCTACGGAACTCAAGATACCGGCAGCCGAGTATAAAAAATATGAAAGCGGCAAGACCGATATCCCGGTGAGCTTTCTTTACGAAGTAGCTCAAAAATACAAGGTCGAGTTGACAGCGCTTCTGACAGGAGAAGAACCAAGAATGCGCCTGTACTCCCTTGTGCGTGCAGGTAAAGGGCCCACCGTAGATCGCAGTAAGATTTATTCCTATCAGGACCTTGCTTACAACTTTATCCATAAAAAAGCAGAGATATTTCTGGTAAATGCTGATCAAGGGCCCGGCAAACAAAAAGTTCATTTAAACAGCCACCCGGGACAGGAATTTACCTATGTGCTGGAAGGAACTCTTAATGTCCTGCTTGACGGACATGAAATAACTTTGAACCGCGGGGATTCTTTATTCTTCGATTCAGCGAGCAAGCATGCCATGGTGGCTTTGAACGGTGCGCCGGCAAAATTCCTTGCAGTAATAATTTAAATACAAGGAGGAATAATGTTATTAAATAAATATGTCGAAAAAACAGAATTTACCTCCTATGAAGATTTTAAGAATAACTTCAAGATCAACCTGCCCCCTTCTTTTAATTTTGCCTATGATATAGTGGATGAACATGCCCGGCTGACTCCAAAAAAGACCGCGCTTGTCTGGTGCGATGAAAACAGCAAGGAAGCAATATTTACCTTTCACGAACTTAAACGCTATAGCGACAAAACAGCAAATTATTTAAAGTCCCTGGGAATAAAAAAAGGCGATGCCGTCATGCTTATCTTGAAGCGGCATTACGAGTTCTGGTTTGCCTGCATTGCTCTTCATAAATTAGGGGCCATCTGTATACCGGCAACTCATCTGCTGACCCCCAAAGATATTGCATACCGGAGTAACGCAGCCAGCATAAAGATGATAATCTGTTGCCCTGATAAAAAAGTCATTGAGAATGTTGATAAAGCAGAGAAAGATTCGCCCACCCTGAAACATAAGTTAGTAGTCCGGGAAAATTTCCCGGGCTGGAACGGTTTTACCGAAGCAATCGAGAAGGCTTCAGAGAAATTTGACCGGCCAACCGGCAATCAGACTACAAAGAATGAGGATATTTTCCTCCTGTATTTTACCTCGGGTACTACCGGGATGCCCAAGATGGTCTATCATGATTTTACTTATCCTCTCGGCCACATCCTGACCGCGAAATACTGGTTGAACGGAGAGGATAACGGACTGCACCTGACCGTCGCCGATACCGGCTGGGCAAAAGCTGCCTGGGGCAAGATTTACGGTCAATGGATAATTGGCTCCGCGGTTTTTGTTTACGATTACGAAAAATTTGTTCCGAAAAACCTTATTGAAGTGATGATCCGTCATGGAGTTACCGCTTTTTGCGCTCCGCCCACTATTTACCGTTATTTAATAAAAGAAGACCTTTCCGGTTATGATTTTTCAAAACTTAAATATTGTTTTACTGCCGGGGAGCCGCTAAACGCCGAGATATACAACCAGTTTCTCAAAATGACCGGCCATAAACTTATGGAAGGGTACGGCCAGACCGAGACCGTGGTCCTGGTTGCGAACTGTCGCTGGATAAAACCAAAACCGGGTTCCATGGGCAAACCTATGCCGTGTTATGATGTCGATATTATTGATGAGAACGGAAAATCCTGCGAGGCAGGGGAAGAAGGACAGATTGTGCTCCATGTCGATAAAGAAAAACCTGCCGGGATGTTCAGGGGATATTACCGTGATGAGGAATTGACTAAAAAGGTCTGGCATGACAACCTGTATTTTACCGGCGACATCGCTTACCGGGACGAAGATGGTTATTTCTGGTTTGTAGGCCGCGCCGATGATTGCTTTAAAAGTTCGGGCTACCGCATCGGCCCCTTCGAGGTGGAAAGCGCCCTGCTTGAACATCCGGCAGTGCTTGAATGCGCCATTACGGCAGTCCCCGACCCGACCCGCGGTCAAATCGTTAAAGCAACCGTAGTATTGGCAAAAAAATATCACGCAAGCGATACTCTTGTAAAAGAATTACAGGAACATGTCAAAAAAGTTACCGCTCCCTACAAATACCCGCGCATAGTTGAATTTGTGGCCGAACTGCCTAAAACCATAAGCGGAAAGATAAGAAGGGTGGAAATTCGCGGAAAGAACAATTAAGTATTTTAAAAATTATTCTCCGGTTAGAAGCCTTCACCGCCTCAGGTAAATAAATATTTTTATTTTTCGCGAACACTTTCATTCCTCCCTCAAGGTTGCAGGTAAGGTGTCACAATTCAAAATTTAACTTTTGAGAACCACCTAAGTCTATTTCCGGCGCCGTTGTATCCATGCCGCGGCTGAAAGCAGCTTATCATCCTTACCCGTGGCCCCGATTACCTGCACTCCTACGGGAAGACCGTTGGGCCCGGAATAACCCGGCAGGGTTATACAAGGTGTATGAAGCAGTGTCCACATCCGGCTAAAGATAGGATTACCTGTTGATTCCAAGCCGTAGGGGGCTTCTCCGGGAGTACTTGGCACTAAAAGAATATCATAGGACTTAAATAAAGCATCCAGTTGAGCCCGGCACTTTGCAGCCAGGTCAAGAGCTTTTATATATTCATTGTATGTTTTTTCCTTTTCAGGAAGAAAAATCTCTAAAAATTTCTTGCTAAGCCGGTCGCGATGCTGTGTCAACTCATAAGAATAACAGCGTCTCCCTTCAAATAGTTGAATTGTTTCCTGCACTTCCGCTAAATCAGTAAAAATTCCGGGAAGTTCAAATTCAGATACTTTCGCCCCGGCTTTTTCCATTTGTTTGCAGGTATTTTCCAGGGCCTCAGATGTCGCAGAAGTAGCATACGGCCATTGCGGAGTCCGGCAAAAACCAATACTGGGAGCATTTTCCAATTCTTTGAGGCTAGCCGGGCTTCCTACAAAAACAGCACGCAATAACGCTAAATCTTCTATACTGCGCGAAAAAATACCTAAGGTATCAAGAGTTTGAGAAAATATTTTAATACCGGCAACCGGAAACTGACCATAGGTTGGCTTATAACCTAAAACCCCGCAATAAGATGCCGGACGAATTGTCGAGCCGGCTGTCTGCGTGCCAAGCGCAATCGGCACCATCATATCGGCAACAGCCGCCGCCGAACCGCTGGAGGAACCTCCCGGTGTATGAGCAGGATTGTGAGGATTGACAGTTTTACCGGGAGTGAATAGCGCTAACTCCGTAGTTACCGTCTTACCTAAAATTACAGCGCCGGCTTCGCGTAACATGGCCACACATGCGGCATCCCATTTTGACCGGTAACCGGCATAGATCTTAGATCCGTAGCTTGTAGGCATATCACAGGTATCTATTATATCCTTAATGCCGACAGGTACACCGTGCAAAAGTCCCTTCCTAGGGCTTCTGTCAAGAATACGCGCTTCTTTTAGGGCCTTTTCAGGATCAAGATACTCCCATGCTTTGATTTGGCTCTCCCGGGAAAATATCCGTTCGAGGCAGGATTCAACCAGCGCCTCACTGGTTATGTTGCCGGAAGCTATACCCGAAGCAGCCTCCACACATGTCAAGCTATACAATGGTTTCATATTTAATTCCTCATCCTTTTAAATATTTTGGCAGACTTTGATTTGTATGTCTCCACAATCCTGACAGTTTTCACAACAGGTTGGTGTATAAAAATAACTTGCATTTGGTATACCATTTTTTCACTATCATATTTAATTTTCTAAATATTTAATAGTATAAGGACAATTGGCTATGCAGATACCGCATATTGTATGCTTAATGCCGGCTGCTTTGCTTAGTTCACCTGCTTTATTTCTGCAGGAATAAGCATTGTAAATCTCTTCTCTTTTCATACCGCATTTCCAATTAACTCCATTAATGGCTTTAGCCGGACATTTTGCAACACAAATATTACAGTCTCCACATTTTGATTCTTCTATAGCCTTACCCGTTGTAAGTGGTAGATCAGTCAGTACTGTGCTTAACCTCATCGCGGAGCCAAATTTACCGGTAACAAGCAGATCTGATTTGCCTATCCAACCAAGTCCGGCAAGTGTAGCAGAAGTTTTATGCGGCAGCATAACCGCAAGGGTTTTCAAATCTAATTTTCTGACTGTTGCTTCAAGTGCAGTCGCCTTAAAACCTTTGGATCTGATATATTCTTCTATTTCTTTGCCGATTTTAAGCAATAACTCATTTAATCTCGCATATTCAGAATAGTACTCCAAGGTAGGACCTTCTACTATTTGCCTTACTATTTCTTTTCTAACCGGAAATGCGAAAGATATGGAACGCGGCAAATCATACCTTTGCTCTGATGGAATATTACTCAGATCGGCAAAACCATAAAGACCAACTTCCTTGTTCTCCAAAAATGCTGATATTTCCGAATTGTATTCCTTCAATTGGTTCTCCCTTTAAGAGTTTTAATAATGTCTCTGATTTCCAAACTATTTACTGTGATTCGATACTATTAACTTTATTGAAACAATAAACACCAGCAAATAGCCTCATGCAACCTACGGTTTGGAATTTATTGGCTCCCTGATGTATACTCCCATCAAAATAGCCCTACCGTAAAAGATGACTTTAAATTCAAGATTTTAAGAGTAAAACATGGGCAAAAGGTTCTAAAAAAATTTTAATGAAAAAACAAAACCTAGAACAATAATTTCACTAAACTATTCATTTATACGCAATAAAGAATAATCTTTTAAAAGGGAAAATTACTTTACCGGACTTTTGGATTGGATATTCGATCTTTAGTCTCGCAATAATATCATTTTTAAAATCATTACGAGCATTCTCATCTTTGAGTTCGTCAAAATAAGGTCTTAATGCCGTGCTTTTTGACCATTCAAAAATAGCTTCATGCGAATCCATTATATGCATATAAGTTGTTTCCCACATCTCTATTTTTTGAGAAACAAGGGCCAATAAGTCATAATAATATCCGGACGAATGATATGTAAAGACCGATCCGCAACTTGATAAAGAAGATTTCCATTTTGAACCCAATGAAACAAACTCAATAGCTTTCCAGATTGCCAAGTCTTTAAACATGGGAATTTGTATTGCAAGAGCACCGCCGGTATTAACTATAGAAAATAATCTTGATAAAAGTTTTTCATGATCAGGTATCCATTGAATTGTGGCATTGGAAAATACAATATCATATTTTCTGGAAATATTAATATTGGCGGCGTTGGCAAGCATCCACTCTTGCTTCGGAAAATCCTTTCCGGCTTTTTCTATCATATTTGGTGAATTATCTAATCCCGCAATCTCGCTTTTAGGCCATCTTTTAACGAGAATTTGGGTACTATTTCCTGGTCCACATCCGATATCTATAATGCTTTTTGGATAATCTAAAGCAATTCTGGAAACAAGATCAATCGAAGGCTGGGTTCTTTCATTTCCATATTTCATATAAAGTTTGGGATTCCAATCCACTTACTCCTCCTGACTTAGTTTTGATTTTTAATAATTTCAATATATTCTTTCAACTCTATTCCATAGGTATCGTTAAACGCTTTTCCAGAATCGTGCCCGTTAAGCAATGTTTTCATAAATAGAATAAACTTCCCTTTTCCGTATCTGATTATTAGGTCATCAACCATACACGCAAACTCAGAATAAACGAACCACCATTTATTATCAATGGCAAGTAAATCAACAGCTTTTTGATTATGCCCTAATATCGTTCCAAAATCATTTGGTGAAAGAAAAATGCCACTTTTTATGGATTTGAAAACTTCCTTTTTTGAGAAGTAATTATCTATTCCCATCTGATCGGCATTATAAACAGCTATACCCTCCATTAGCCAGGCGGGGTATTTAACAGCAGCAAACAGGGACATATTATGAAACAAAAGCGTATGAGAGAGTTCGTGCTTTATATATGTTCTCAAATGTATCTTACCTTCTTCTGATTCCTTCTTCGCTCTAAAAGCAACATAGATCCTGCCATATATCGGCATTGAAGTAAATCTTGCATTTGAAAGAGTAAATCTGCGCTTTTCTGCATCAGAACCGCAAACAAAGATCTCAACTTTTTCTTTATATTTTAGCTCATGAAAATCTTCATTTTCGGTTACTATCCGGTCAACATCTAATTTATCAAAAATTGAAATATCTGCTCCTTTTTGAAAATAAATTACTGCTCTGCCAGTTTCTTTCTTTTCAAAACCAACAATGACCGGAGAAAATGGAGCAAGAAATCCCCAAAGGGAAAAACAGATTATTGCAATCAATACAGTAACAATAATACCCAAAGATATTTTTAATATAACTGATTTTGTCAACAAATTCATATTGAAATTTCCATTTTGTAGCGCTTACTCCTTATAAAGCGATGATTATTTTGTAATATTTTAACATAAAATAGTTCTTTTAAAAATAAAAAAACCGCAGATTGCTTTATACAACCTGCGGTTTGGGAATTTTGGCTCCCGGCCGGGACGAGTTTCGCAACTGGCTAATATATAATAGACCTGAATCCATTTTAAGAATTCCAAATGGGGAAATGCAACAGAACCAGCATTTAAGAATCAATACTAATTCTCTGGAGGTATTTTCTTGCCAGCAATTCAACTTCTTTTGAAGATAATAAACTAATAGATTTAATATTATGAGTTTTTTCCAGATCCTTTATAAACTCACACCCGAGAAAGTATCCGCATTGTTTATATCCCTTAATATTAAACCAAGAACCGAAAAACTTCTTTATTTTTTTCTTGTTATTATGTTCCTTTAAAAACTTTGCGGCCAGCCAATTTTTATTATTTTTACACCATAACAACCAATTCTTATTGTATTTCTGTTCGTGCAATATATTTTTACCCGTGATTAGCTGCTCAAAACGAGACGCAAATCCTTCTTCATAGAGGTTCCAAAATGAACCTTCTCCAGATTTTTTTCTTGCTTTTTTTCTCCAACTTAAATGCATTAAATGTGCAAGTTCATGAGCACACAATCCCTCAAGAGTTTTTTTATCCATCCAGTTTAATTCAACAATATTTTCCAATCCTAATAAACAAGCGGAGTTTTTTTTGAATGTAGAGGCCCAGCCGGCTCCACATCCAATTCCCACATAAATCACATAAACAACCTTAAAATTCAATCCCAGTTGTTTTGCCTTTTTAGAGATATCCGGAATAATTGCTATCAGATTGTTCCTTGCTTTTACCATTTGATTAAAGCGGTTTGGTATAAACGGAAATACCTTTTCCCTTGCGATATTTACCCAGTTAGCTTTATCTGCCTTATAGCTCTTAATCTGTTTTTCAAGTAATTCAGGGTAACTACCCATATACTCGCTGGACCAACTACTAATTTGAGTATCTATTGGTTTATTTTTATTGTTTTTCCAGTAGTCAATAAAATTCGGAAATGTATCAACTATTTCTATTTTGAACATTAAACCCTCACTTCCTTTTTAAACTTATTGAATTATACCATTAAAATAACTTTTTAATAATAAAAACCGCAGATCGCTATACGCAATCTGCGGTTCTGGTTTTGAACAATAGAGCAATCGAGAATAGACCGCAATCTTCTATTACCTATTATCTATTTTCTATTGTCGATTGCTCTGTAAAATATTGCTAAAGCAATTTTTTACCGGCTCCCCGGCCTGGATTCTTCTTTGGAAGAAGAGCAAATAAAGCATTTCATATCTGTATATTATTCTTTCGCCACTCTCTGCCTTGACCGGATTTTAGAAACTTCTCTCGCATAATGGCCTCAGTTTTTGAAGTAAGTTCTTCTCTATAAATAAGTTTCCAAGGCCCGCTGTTTATTTTTGGTGTGCTTGGAGGAAATTCCGAAAGCACCATTATGACCGAGGAGTCTTTTTTTCAGGTCGCTTGTATAACCAACATAGTTTTTAGATGTAGTTGCAGATTGAATTATATAAACGGTATACATTTATGCCCCTTGCATAAAAGACTTATTGATTCCCCGGCTTAGAACCCTTCTCCGCCTTAAAACCTGGCGGACCAACCAACGGTTGGGATACACAGTCGTCCGCCGGAGGCGGAGAGCTACCGGGAGACCTTATGCCTGCGTAAAGAAAAAACCGCCTAATTATTTCTTGATTCCCCGCTTAGAACCCTTCCCCGCAATAAATTCTGGCGGACCAACCAAAGGTTGGGATACACAGTCGTCCGCCGGAGGCGGAGAGCTACCGAGGGACTTTATGCTTGCATAAAGAAAAAACCGCCTAATTATTTCTTGATTCCCCGCTTAGAACCCTTCCCCACCATAAATCCTGGCGGACCAACCAAAGGTTGGGATACACAGTCGTCCGCCGGAGGCGGAGAGCTACCGAGCACTTTATGCCTGCATAAAGAAAAACCGCCGACGTTAGCACCGGCGGTTCTGATTTTTTGGCTCCCCGGCCTGGATACGCCTAGGCGCATTTCGCTTTCAGCTCAACTCACCAGGAACCCTTCCCCGCCGGAGGCGGGCCAGCTTCGCTGGGATACACAGTCGTCCGCCTCTGGCGGAGAGCCACCGAGGACTTTATGCTTGCATAAAGAAAAACCGCCGACGTTAGCACCGGCGGTTCTGATTTTTTGGCTCCACGAAAAATATACGTGTACGAAATTATTGCACAATAATCTTCTACTTTGGGCTTAACAACTTAAGAAACTCTCAAAGATACAAATTAGTATTCCCTATTGAAAACAAAGAGAAAAGCGAAAATGTTACTCTTACAAAAATCCCAAAGAGTATAGCAATCTAATTTATGCACATTGTTTATGCACATTTGGAACGTTATTTTAGGTCATTTTCTAGGATTTTGACCTCTAAATTTATGCACATTTTTGAGTTTTATGCACATTGGAAATTTAGCCTTGAAAAGCAAGGCGCTTAATGGTTGTTTTGCAATAGATTGTTACTTAAAGAACTATTAAAGAAAAAACAACACCAATTAAA
Organism: Candidatus Firestoneibacteriota bacterium; assembly: GCA_903928075.1. GTDB lineage: Bacteria > Oederibacteriota > D2-FULL-39-29 > D2-FULL-39-29 > D2-FULL-39-29 > CAIYPD01. Next base: position 24,306 of record CAIYPD010000009.1, on the reverse strand, counting down.
ACCACCCAATAAATTTCCACTTTTAGATATAATGTTATAAAGGACGCAATTGCAAGGGAAATGCGCAAAATATCCCAGTGCATATTAAAAGCAAATTTTAAAGTGACTGTAAATAAAAGTGCAACAAAAGAGCATAAAATTCCTTTTATAGCTTTATCAAAAAAAGATAACTTTCTTATTCTGTCAAAATAAGGAGTTATACCTACGACAACAAGAAAAGAAGGTAGAAATACACCTATGGTTGTTATTAATCCACCAATTAGTCCATAAACCAGATACCCTATAAATGTTGCAGTAATTACGATTGGACCCGGAGTAATCTGACCGAGGGCAATACCATCCAAGAAAACAGCATTATCAATCCATCCCCTAACACTAACAATCTCATGATACATGAGCGGAACAGAAGCAAAGCCACCGCCAAAAGCCATCAAGTCTATTTTACTCATTAGAATTGCTATATCAAAATATTTCCGCTGGAAAACAAAAAGCAACAAACCCAAAAATACAATAATTACTAATAGAAATATAAATGTTTTAGAAGTTTCTAGTATTTCTTCATTTTCTACTGATTTTTTCTGAATAGGCATATTTTTATAGAGAATATATCCTGAAAGAGCAGCTATAAAAATAACGGAAATCGGGCTTGCTCCCACAGCAAACATCCCTATCGAAATAATTAATATAATTGCATCTTTCAAGTTTTTCAAAGAAGTTTTACTAAATGAAATAGTAGCATTAGCAACAATAGCTATAACAATAATTTGAAGTCCATTAAATGCTGAAATTACTTTTGATAGGCTGTGTGTTTGCGAGTATACCACAGAAAGGATCATCATTATAATAAATGCAGGCAGACCGAATCCGACAAAACTTGCTACAGCACCAAATATCCCTCGTGATCTTAGCCCGACATAGGCAGCGGTTTGCATAGCCGTTGCTCCCGGCACTGTCTGACAAAGGGCAACCCCATCCTTAAATGAATCTTCATCAAGCCACTTTTTTTGTTCAACTGCCATCTTGCGGATATAGGAAACCATAGCAGGTCCGCCAAATGCGGTTGCTCCTAATTTTAAAAACGATAAAAACAAATTATTTATTGAGGGCTTTTGTTCATTCTTCATATACGGACTGTCCTTAAATTGAGGGTGTTGGGACATCTTTCCATGCTGTAGATTCTTCAACCCTATTCACGCTAATTATCTCTCCCGTAGTAGTGTTAATATCAATATATCCTGCAGGGATCCTTTTATATTTAACAGATAAAGAATCTGATCCCGAGACACTATTCCCATTAACTATTTCCACCAATATCACTCTTCTATACGGGCAAGTATCGCAAGCCATATTCGGATTATCAATATTTAACGGGCAATGATACCTTCTCGCAAATATTGGGTCAATTCCATGCATTTTTGCCATTTGAGCAGAGGGTGGGTTTCTTAAGTGCCGGAACGGATGAAAAACCCAGTCAAAAATCAAAACAAATGTATTATGATGTTTGTGCAGTTGTGATTTTTCGCCCGTATCTGCTATCATTCCCTGCATTATGTAATCCACAGGCATTAAATATCCCAAATAACTCTTATCATTTGAAATAAAATTAATTTTATTCTTGTTTTGTCCAATGACTTTTATCACATTGGAAATTATTTTATTATCTTCCGGCAATATTGATAACAGCGTTACATTTTGAGACGCAAAATACTCAATAGAACTTAAAGTAATGTACCTTAATATTACTCCGGCTAAAAGAACAATAATGAATAGACCCGAAGAAACAGCTAGTTTTTTAACCCATGTATTTTGAAGAGCATTTAAGTGAATAATATTTTCAATCGCTTTAGGAAAAAACATTCCGGTTTTTTTCATGTATTCTTTATAAGACTTGCTATATAAGTTGTTCATTCTGCTTTCTTCATCCAGAGCAAGAAAGTAATATAAAACAAACATTATGCCCAGCGTGACAAGAACAATAAACCTTGCCCACAGTATCGCCATCCCTGCACCCCAGATACCAAGCGCCAGATACTGCGGATGCCGAATGTAAGTATATAGTCCTTTGTTTGCAATGCCCCATTTAAATAATTTCCCGATATAAACCTGGCAAGCACAGACAATAAATGTAACTACTCCTATTACAAATAATATTGAACCTAAAATCCTTACTGATTTTAAAAATAATGTCGGCGGAAGTATCATATGAGGCAGGAAAAAGTTAGTAAGCCAAGCTGTTGAGGAAAACCTATTCAAAAAATTAAAGAACGGGCTAAACACGGAATAAAAGAAGAAAGCAAAAGGACTGACCATTATCATTACTTCAAAAGCCATTATAAAGAAAACAAGAACACCTGCCCGGGCAGAAATTACTTTTATTAAATTATACACAGCCTTTCGCATAAATACCCCTCCATATCCCGTATGATATAGCTTCCTATCAGAAAAAGCTTTGCTTATTTTTTGTAAAGCGATATTAAGGAATTTAAAGTTTTGATCCGTTTTTTAGGGATTTTTTTCCCTTTCAAGACATGATTTAGAATAAAACCCTCAAAAGTTCTGAATCTCAATGCATCAAACGATTTTGCAATTGATGTCGTAAGCATTGCAATATCCAAACAATCTTTACCTTGTTCTATATATTTTACAAGCGTATCTATCTGTCCTTGTATACGCCTAATATGAATAAGTGTTTCTTTCCTTCTTCCCCTCATAGTTTTCACCTCCAGGATAGATTACTTATAGTATACCCCCCACCCTATGCAAGGTCAATGCTAATTATGTTTCAATATTTGCTTTTCCAAATGATCTAAAATATCCGACAATCTAAACCGAATGAGTCTTTTACCAATCATGCTATAAGGTATCTCGCATTGTTTTCTTATTCTCCAAAAGGTAGTTCTGGAAATTTTCAATAATTCCATAGCCTCATTTGCAGTAAGAATTCTATCGCCAATATTTTTTTTATGTTCTATTTTAAGTCTCTCCTTTGATTTTTCCTTTTTAATTTGTATCTCATTCCTTACGATGGGTTTAATAACATCATTGAAACAACCTTCTTTTAAAGCAATCACATAAATACCTTTGGTTATAATCCTTGCAATCTTTTCTACTCTTTCTTGTGGTGTAATATTATGATAATCTTCCATTGTCACAACCTCCTTTCTATTATTAACAGATTACATATTTAAATTCTGCAGCAATAGAGTTAAATTATCTTGAAACATCCTGAAACAATAAAATATTATTTTTTGTGTATGATAAGAAAGGAAATCAGATGAGAATGAAACGTAGTGAAACAATATGGAATATTTTGAAAATAGAAAATCATTTTAAAACAATAAGTTTTGTATAACAAATAAAAAGCCCGCATTTCTGCGGGCTTATGAGTGCTGGCTCCCCGGCCTGGACTCGAACCAGGAACCCTTCGATTAACAGTCGAATGCTCCACCATTGAGCTACCGAGGAATTATATTCCTCGGTAGCTTGTTAAAACAGTCGTCCGCCTGAGGCGGAGAGCTACCAAGGAATTTACAATGAGTTCTAATATACAAGAAATAGCCGATAAAGTCAACATAGACTAATATTTTATCGGCTAATTGAGCATCAAATAGCTTTGCGGAGTAAAGCTCAAGATGGAGTTATAAATACAAGTGTTTGTTTCCTGAATATATTTATTTTCAGAGTACATTCCGGCCATAACATCCCTCAATCTTAATAATTCCCTTAAAATGTTCCTGCGCGGTAAAAGCGCAACCGTAACATCTATCAACTCAAATGCTCTTTCATAGCAATTACCGGTTTCCTTGAAATCCTCTGCGGCTATCATGTTTTTAGCCCTATTTAATTCATTTGCTATCATCAGTAATTGTTTATAGAACGGGTATTTGCTCCATTTTTCTTTTGTAAGGGTTTTATGATGTATAAAAGTCATACTATAAATTTCTCCACAAGTTTTTTTACGCTGTCTCTAATCTTAGGATCGGCTATTTCCATTGATTTATTGCCTTGCCGGGGCCGGATATTAATAAAAGAGGTGTATTCTATAAAGCCGTCGTTTTCTTTATCGGCAAACAAGTTAAATCCCCACAGATCCTCTTGCTCTGAACCTTCTTCAAGCAGTAGTTGCTCAAGATCGGAATGCATTTCAGCATCAAGCGCAATGAGCCCCTTTTTTAAATCAGCAACGCCCTTGGTCATTGTTTCAAAAACACTTGAGTACTTTTCTTTAAGCTGTAATTTCGATATTTTTTCTTTTAAAATTTCCATTGTTTAATACTTTCCGTAATTAAAAGCTTCTTCAATAGCTGTAAGGTAATTCTCCGCCGGGACATATTTGGCGACCGAATTACCGGTGCCAAAGAAATAGCCGCCGCCCGGCGCGCATCTATCGAGAATATATCTTGTATGCTTTCTTATTTCCGCCGGATTCATTCTGCAAATCTTGACCATATCAAATCCGCCTAAAAGCGCTATTCTTTTGCCGTATTTAGCTTTTATGTCCCAGACCGGTGTTATCGTATCCTCAAAAGAATGTTTTCCTTCCCAGCCGCAATCAATTATATCCTCATAAACTCTTTCCAGCTGCCCGCAGGAGTGGAGTATTACCGGTTTTCCATGCGCGTGGACCGCTTCTACTATTTTTTTATGCCAGGGGAATACAAACTCCCGCATCATTTCCGGAGAAATAAGGGTCTGGGTTTTAAAACCCATGTCATCGCCGATGGTCATCCCGCCCACGACATCCATACCGGCGTAGATGCCTGCCAGTTCCACCAGCCGCGAACCCACATTGTCAAAAACTGCCCTTACAAGCGCGGGGTCTTCAACAAAAGCATAACTCATCGATTCATAGCCCATTATCCACATCGCATTCTCAAGAACACCGCCCGGCCCCAGCGGAAGTATTTTCATGCCTTCGGGAAGAATCTTTGCGGTTTTTTCCATGCTGGAAAAGTCTGCTTTTGAAATATCCGGCCATTTATATTTTTCGAAATCCTCCATATTTTTTATCATAGAATCCCCGGCCTGTCTATAATTTATTTTTCCCTCTTTGGTGCTGCCCTGGTGAGCCGAGGGACTGGGAAAACCGACATCGGAGCGTTCCATTACAAAATCATAGCCCAGGCGGTATTGATGTTCAACATTAAGTTTTCTCAAATAAGAAGCTTCATCTTCAAAATCGCCCTTTTTGACAATATCAGCCATAACGGTTTCTTGAATATTGCTGAAAATCTCATAAAGCGGCACACGGTCTGTGGTCATATCGCGTTTCAACGTTTTCAGTACCCTTTGAAAGTCCGGTTTTGGTTTTATTTTTATATTTGAAATGCTTATGCCCATTTTAAATCTCCCTTTTTCCTTCTAGCGCTCTGGCCAGAGTTACTTCATCTGCATATTCCAGTGAAGCGCCCATAGGAATTCCAAGCGCCAGCCGGTAGACTTTCACATCCAGAGGTTTTATAAGTTTACTTAGAAATAAAGCCGTTGCCTCACCTTCAACATCAGGGTTAGTGGCAATTATTATCTCGGTTACTTTTTCAGGGATTAGTCGTACCAGAAGTTCTTTGATTTTTAGATCTTCCGGGCCTATGCCGTCAAGAGGAGAAATGCTGCCCATAAGAACATGATAAACGCCATGAAAAGCGCCGGTCTTCTCTATTGCCATAATATCCAATGGCTCTTCCACGACGCAGATGCTTGTTTTATTCCTTTTGTTTGAAATGCAAATGGGGCAGGGATCGGATTCAGTGATATTGAAACATTTAGAGCAGTATCTTACTTTTTCTTTAACTTCGGTAATTGCCTTCACAAGTAATTCAATATCTTCTTTACCGGATTTTAGAATATAATAAGCGAGCCGCTGTGCGGATTTCGGCCCGACCCCGGGCATTCTTCCGAGTTCATTTATAAGTTTTTCGAGCGCGCCGGCGCTAAATCTTTCCATGCTCATCTTTTTTTACAACACAGCCGCCAAACAGTTTAAGGGCAGTTTTTACGGCCGGGTCAGAGGGTTCTCTCTTCTCGTTTTGAACTTTAACTGCCGGCGCTTTTTCATATTGCGCGGCGGCGGGTTTTATTTCTTTGAGTACCGTAACAAGAGCAAGCGGCTTTTTGAATATTTCTTTTAATGCTTCTTTTATTTTGTCGGAATTATTATTTATATTGTCGGCCAGATACTCGCTTGGCACCCTCACAAAAATCTTATTTTCTTCAAATTTGAAAGGCGTCACAGAAGCCACGACCGGTCCCAAAGACCTGCTTTTTTGATTTACGGTATCAACAAGCCCCTGCCAATTTTTTATTATCCTCTCAAGATTTTTTGAATCATCGCCGGTAAGATCCGCTTCCTCTATGTCTGTAAAACTGTAGACCGCCGCCGGGGCTCTTTCCAAAGGCGCCGACAAGGCCGCTTTTGCGGGAACCGCACTATTCAAAGAAGGCACCGGATTTTCCGGGGAAATATTTATTTCTCCGGCAGAAAGGCTTTCCAGCCGGTTAATTATTTCGGGTAAGGAAATCAAACTGTCCATTCTTGTTATTTTTAAGCAGGCAACTTCTATCAGGGCTCTCGGATAGGAACTGTGTTTAATCCGTTCCAGAAGATCTGTCAGGACCTTTATTGTATTCATTACGCGGGTCTCTGTCACGAGCGGCGCTGCTTCTTTAAGAGTTTTAATCTCCTCCGGGTCTATCATCTCCATGAAATCTTCGGGTGTCTTTGTAACCTTTACGATAAGCAGATTTCTAAAGTATTCGGCGAGATGTTTGACAAAAAGCACAGGGTCATAACCCGAGCGGAAAATTTCATCCACAGTTTTAAGCGCGCCCTGCGTATTCTTATCCAGAAGGGTCTTTGCAAACAGAAAAAGCAGTTCTCTGTTTACGGCTTCGAGAAGTTTTTCAACATCTTCAAGTTTTACCTCGCCTTCAGAATAAGAGAGCACCTGATCAAGTATGGATTCCGCATCGCGCAAAGCTCCGTCAGCGTTTCGTGCTATGAGCGAAAGCACCTGGGGGTTTACATTGACTTTTTCTTTTTTCAAAATAGAGGAAAGCAGTCCCACTATCTCGGTAACAGTTAGCTTTCTAAAATTATATTTCTGACATCTCGAAGCGATAGTCGCCGGGACTTTATCCATTTCGGTCGTAGCAAAGATAAATTTCACAAACTCAGGAGGTTCTTCGAGGGTTTTAAGAAGGGCATTGAAAGCTTCGTTTGTCAGCATATGCACTTCATCTATTATATATATCTTATACCTGCCGGTAGAAGGCATGTACCTGATTTTTTCTCTCAGTTCTCTTATTTCATCAATACCCCGGTTGGACGCACCGTCTATCTCAATAATTGCAGGGGAATTGCCTTCTGTAATTTCGGTACAATGACGGCATTTGTTGCAGGGATTCGGAGTGGGACCGTTTTCGCAGTTAAGCGCTTTTGCAAGAATTCTGGCTATACTGGTCTTACCTACACCCCGGGGACCGAAAAAAAGAAAAGAATGCGCAACCCTTTTCGCCTCAATAGAATTTTTTAAGGTTTTGGTAATAAACTCCTGACCTATTACCTCGTCAAAAGCCTGGGGCCTGTATTTACGCGCTAAAACTAAATAAGACATCGGACTCCGTAAGAACAATTTCTTATTGTTTATTACTAATAGCTTATGCAAACAATCCAACCGCCCAGCTTGGTTGGCCTATTGTCTAATTTCTATTGCTCTATTGCTCTACCAAAATTCGAGGTCACGAATTTTGGTGGAGATGATCGGGATCGGACCGACGGCCTCTGCCTTGCGAAGGTAACCCACCCTCGTTTAAATCATCTCAATAATCTTTTACTTACAATGCTTTCCTTTATTTCTCGTCTTTGGCTTTGTTGACTTCTGCCAAATTTCTGCCATTTTCTTTCTTGTATATGCCTTCCATTGCCTCTTTCTTATACTTATCCGTCAGGTGGATGTATCTCGTAGTCATATCCAACCGCGAATGTCCAGCGGCTTCCCGAACCAAATTTAAGTCTTTTGTCGTCATAGATAAATGCGAAATAAACGAATGCCTTAATGAGTAAAAATTTGCACCCTTATTATTTAATCCAGCTATCTTAAGTGCCCTATAAAAAGATTTTCTTACATGGTTAAATGGTTTGCCGTCTTTGTTTTTGAAAATATACTCGTCGAGGTAATCTTTTCTATCTCCAACAGACTGTGTTTTCCAGTCCTCTAAAGCGTTTTTGGCATCTGTATTCAATGTTACCGTTAATCTATACCCACTCTTAGTTACATTAGTATATATAAAATTATCTATAAAATCAATGTCTTTCCACCTAAGACTAAATAGTGTTATGGGCCTTAGCCCCGTATTGAGGGAGACCACTACTATTGGCTTTAAATGTTTCGCTCGACTACTTACTTTTCCACAAGCTTCCAATAGCCTGTCAATTTCCTCCCGCTCAAAATATATTATTCGTCCCAAATCTTCTTTGAATAGTTCAACTTCAGGGAAAGGATTCTTAATAATATATCTCTTTGCTTTTGCAAAATATAAAAAATGTCTTATTACATTCAATTCTCTGTCTACGGTTGAATGCTTAACCAAAGTAGCCCTGTAGGCCTTATACTCTTCGATAACCTCGTTGTTAATCTCAGACATCGATAGGTCTCTTATTTTCCTATTTCGAGTAGATTGGGAAACAAAATCCATGAATTTCTTAAGGGCAAACTCATCCGACTCGGGGTATTTCTTTTTAGTATTTCTTCTTTCCTTGGCCAGATATTCTTCTTTGGCGTCAAATACAGCCTTTGGTACTATCTTCTTGTTCTCAAAATACCCTTTCTCGTTTATTTCTGTTCGGATCTTCCCTTCAACATCTCTGGCCTCTTTTATATTTGTACCGACGATTTCCCGTACTCTCTTGCCGGTTAAAGTATTTCTATAATCAACACCATACATAGTCTTCTTCTTGTTTTTAATCTTGTATATTCTTACGCATGCTCTCATAATTCTTCACCCATTATATTCCTGACTTTTCAAATATAGCCCCTATTCCTATCTCTGGCTTGTATACTATTGTTGCTAATCCACCCCTCTATTTTTATACGGTCAAATAGCAGTTTACGGTTAATCCTAACAACGGGAATCTTTTTACAGCTTGCCAGGTTATAAAGTGTCCCAACAGCAAACCCTGTTAGAATAGATGCCTCTCGGACATTTAGCAGCCGTTTATCGACCGTTGGGAGCTTTTCAGCCATAGGCCGAGTGAGCTTCTGATTGATTTGCTGGAGTACATTAACAACGTCGTCAAGCTTGTCCGGTGCCCTGTATCCGATCTTCATAATTTTCTCCATAATGTAATAAATACGAAACCAACCAGCGAGGGCGTACCCTAGGTGTACGCACCCGCCAGCAACTTACTTCCTCAACTTCATTAGCCTGCGCCAAAACTTCAGCAAGCGATGGATATTGACGGAATACTCTTCTGCGTCCATGGCTTCAGTGTCTTTGAAAAACTTAACGACAACTAAGCCGTCCCGAATTTCAGTTGGCGACATTACAGCTTTCACTTTTGTTACATCTGACGTAAGTTCGTCAGGTGAAAGTTCGTCGTTGTCAACCCGAACAGGGACGTTCTCAGGAACTCTGGTTCCGAATTCCACGCGGTTAGATTCATTTTCTAACATTTTACTCACCTCCCTTTTCTTTAATTTTGGCAACCACGGCATGTTCGGTACCCGGGCATTACTCCGAAACGCCTTTATTTTCTCCGTTTGCCTTTTGTGCATTTGCTTTTTGTGCGTCAGATCTGTGGACAATTGCACTGATTTTCCCAAGCAAGCGCACCAGTAAGTGATAAATATCGCCAATTTCGCTTAGGCTGTTTTCAGAAATAGATGCAAGCTTGGTGCAGCAACTATCGGCTACCACATGTAATATTAAAAGTAGGTGTTTGCTTTCAGTTATCAGCCTGGTGGCATCAGAACCGACACCTAGGCGATTTCCTAAGAGCTGGGCGACATATAACGCAGTTTGTTTCCCGGTCATCCTTCTTCTCATAATCTCTATAGCAGCCCCGTCCTGTTCCTCTAGGGGTAACTTTGTTAGTAGCCTTGCCTGAGTGTGTTTTAAGCACGAGGTGCTGATTAAGCGACGAATATTTGGAGTCAAGCCTTCAGCAATCCTTATTCTGTCCGTCACCCAGCGTTGGGACCAGCACAGTTGTTGAGCAATGCGCCCGTGAGACCATCCCGAACAATTCTTAAGTTCTACAACCTTTAAGGCAACTTCCAAAAGTCCAAGCTTGCTTTGCGCTAGGTTGGGTTTTAAGGCCTTACAGATGATCTCCGGCTCCGATAGTGCATTAAAAACTTTTGCCGTCAGGGTTCTAATTCTTTTCAACCTGGCAGCGCGTAATCGGTTTTCCCCATGTATCAGCTCGAAGCGCTCTCCCCTGCGCAAAACTACTATTGGTGTCTCCTGTCCATCGGTAAGTAGGCTCTGGCCAAGTGATTCAATATACCCCGGACTGAAAATCAGTCGCGGGTTCCTGCCTGGGACAACATCAATCTTCTCTGTTTCTATACTGCGTATTTCCATGGCAAACCTCCGGTTTAATTTTGCCCGCTATGGGCTATTGTGTTTAACTTATCAACATCAAAAACTACGCACGTTGCTTGAAAAACTTTATTTGAATCGTTGGGGTCTTCAAACCTAGGGCGGGAAGACTTTATTACAAATTTATGCTTCTTTAAGCCCTTGGATAAATCTTCAATCCGCCAACCCGAGTACCTGGAGTCAGACCCTCTTAAAACCGAAGCTATCTTATCTAGACGATAAAAACTGCCGTCCCTATCCATTGGGTAAGTACGTACATACCAAAGCAAGGCTTCAGCAAAAGCTGTTCTTTCGATGTTTGATAGATCCCGCTCGGCGTTCTCTCTGTCTTTTTGGCTGATTCCGATTTTAAGAATAGCATCGTAAAATCCAAAATCAGGACAAATTTCGTCGTAGGCTTTGGCGATTGACAACAATACCCGATAAATTTGGAAAATGCGGTTACTTCCCAATTCCGGAACCCTAAGGCCTGCGTAGATTTCTGAAATTCGCCCCCTGGTTTCTTTGAGGATAATGCTCTGCATTTCTCGTAGTGGCGTCGCTTCTACCCTAATGATATCAACTACAGCATCCTCTCTGAAAATATTATCGGGCTTTCTTTTCGTATATAAAGTAAAACATCGGCTTTCTAAGGCAGCGTCCGTGAGTGGAAAATATGTTCCAAACGCTTTTGGGGCAAAAACTTTAAATTTTATACGTTCCCCCGGGTGTTTTCCGGCTATTTGAATACATCCGCCAGTTCTATACGCTCCAACCCTGAGGAGGGTTAAAACATCCTCTTTTAATTTAATCTTCTGTTCATCGAGAAAAAAGCCTCTGTCGTTGTTATGATCTATATCATTTCTCAATGAGGCTACAGTATAACCAGTCAGATAAGCGTACCTGTTTACCATCCCTGCGCAAAACATTATTGTTTGAGACTTGCCTGTCCCATGTTCGCCCTCCATCTTAAGAATGGGGGTGAAGTGAAACATTTTAAAAATATCGACATGGTTGCACCAGATCAGTACCGCCTTGTAATACCTGTCATCATGATAATATAGATATTTATCCTGTAAAGTACGCACGCATTGGACATATCTTCTAAAATATTCTTCAGTAACAATATTTAAACTCATTGCTCCTCCTTCGGTTCCCGTTCACAGGTAACCTATAGTTAACTTAATATAGTTACCAGCCCCTGCCTCTACGCTTCAGGTAATCCAAGCTATAGAAAAACAGCGGTGATAATTTGATAAAAACTTCCTCCCGTCCCAAAATTCCTTTGAGCAGAATATTGTATTTGGTAAACTTTTCGAAAGCCAATTCGAGCAAATACCTTGCATCCGGATTGTTCACCAACAAGCCGTTAAAGTAACGCATATTGACGAAAGCTTCGACACCAACACTGATTTCCATATGCGCGAACTTCTTGTAGTGCATTCGATAATAATAGTAGAACCACAGCAGCAACATGGTCTCCAGCGGGGATAGAGCGTTGTAAATACTGAAGGCGTTCTTTGACAACATGATAAAATAGTTTTGCCCCTTAAGACACCCGTCAGTCACATTCAGCACAACAGACAAGCCTCCATCTCTCGCTGGTTCTGTATCAATAAGTGTGCCTTCGAAAATCTCCTCTTTATTGTCGGGGTAGCTGTACAGATCCTTCTGGATGACAAAACGGTTATACTTCCAGCCGACCTGTGTCTCCGAAAGTTCCTTTAGATTATCCGGACCAAGTTCTTGTATCTGTTCCTCCGATAAAATAAACTTGGCACCATTCCCGTACTGACGCCAAATCCAGTACAGCTTCATCAGGGTCAACAAAGCGGCATTGCTGATTCTGCCTTCCCCTGTTCGTCCACCCGTAAAGTTAACAAAGCCGGGTGTATTTCCGATAAGATGCATCGGAATTGAATAAAAGCTCAACTTCTGCTGCTGTTTATCTTCGCTGCTTTTCATCGCCCCTCCTGGGAGGAACCTTTCCAGGTTTCCTCCCTTTCATTTTGATTTTCCTAAAGATTTACTTTAGGTGTTCTTTCTGCCATCATCTTGACTTTGCACTCCGATTGAGCTGTGCAGCTCCCAATACTTCCTTCAAGCTTGCACCCACACTCACATGCGAATTTGAATGCTCCACACATATTTGGAACATAAATCAAATATGGACAGGGCTTTATTTCGTTGCTGTCTTTTTCTGAATTCATCATAGTGCCTCACCTTCTTTAGTTTTAGAATTTCTACTGCCTAGAGTTTATAGAAAATAGTATAGAGAGTAAATTCTGGCAATATGAATTCTTCATGAATTCGTATGAATTGGAAAAACATGGAAATGATAAGAGAATAGTGATATGCACTAATAACAGGCAGTTATTGGTAAGTAAAACAGGCGGGAATCCCTATTCTATTATGGTAATGTTGCTCTCAGGTAAGTTTAGACGGTACTTTTCTGTAGGAACATTTTCTATAAGATTTAACAGAGACTTGTCAACAGTGGCAGCCAATTTCTTACTAAGAATACTCTTTTGTTTCCTAATTCTGCCAAGTACATCAGCAGCCTCTAATTTTTGATCATCTGGCCAGCACCTCTTAAATATTTCATCATAAGATACTGCTATCTCAGAACTTTTAGCCAAAGTTAACAATACCTGAAAAGCTTGTTTATTCAATTGTACTTTAATATCATTGCCGTTATAATTAACGATGACATTGTCTGGATTTCTTTCGTGCAATGTTATATATATAGAAGCCTCTTTGCTTTTTATGTTAAAGTTGCCTAAGAGACATCCTGTTTCTTTAGTATAATTTTGTGGTGATGGAAAATAAAAGAATCGACTCCTGCTGTACCTACAGCACAAACAAACAATATCTTTATTTAAACACGACACATAATAATCAGCATAACTCAACTGCTTTAAATCTGCAAAAGTTAGATATCGAGACAAAACTACGCCAGATTTAAAATATTGAATTACATCTTTGTTACTCGTTTGAAATTTGAAATCAGCAAATATTAGTGTCTTAACAGAAACATAACTTTTAAGTTTGTTGATACCATATTCATCACCCAGCAAATAATACTTCTGCTCATTAAATGGCTCAAGCTCACAGCCAAATTGATCTTTTGAAAAATATTGAAATGAAGGTCGTTTAATTTCCGCTTTTGGAATCAGAAATATTATAGTATGCCCTTCGTCAACGTACCTTTGAAAGATTTTAAGATCTACTGGAGCCATAGACTGGTCTATATCTTCTTGGGCTATTTCCAAATCTAAGACGATATTATTGGACTCTAAAGACCAGTCATAATCCTTCCATTTAAGTACGCACAGATTCTTTTCTTTGACTTTAGGAAAATTATTTGAAAGTACAATTGTCTGCATCTGCCATCCTATTAAAGCTTCCAGTAGAAGTGATCATATCTATATAAAGCTACACCAGTTACACAAGCTGCACAACGCCTAAATAACATATAGTAACTTATAGAGCCTATTCATGATTACTTAATTTTGAGAATCTTGATTTTGGAGTCTGCAAGAAATCGCGTTAGTGTTCTATTAGGATTTCCACTGTTTCGTCCTGAGAATGTTTGTTGCCCAGTTCTCTTGGAACAATATGTAATATACAGCTTGTGTCTTGCGCGGGTCATGGAAACATAAAGTAACCGACGCTCATCGCCTTCCTTTTCACCTTCGTTTCTGCCTGGAATTAATTCATCTTCGGCTCCAACTATAAAACAAACATCAAATGTCAACCCTTTGGCTTGATGCATTGTCAGGATATTGACAGATCCTGCAACAGTTTCTTGTTCTATCATTCCTGACGCAATAGTTAACTCTCTTAGAAGCCCATTAATATCCTGAATAGCCTGCTCATCAATAATCTTATACAAATATGCCTTTATAGCTGTACGCATAACATCTTCTTTTACGAAACAGTCAATAACAGTATCAACATTTGCTTTTATCTCTTGGACTTGGGCACATTGGTCAATCGCGGCTATTACCTTCTCCACTTCCATCTTTAGCTTCTGGCCAAACCTTCGTAAAGAATTTGGATCATCTTTAATATTCATTACAGCTTGACTAAAGCGTATGTTCTTACCAGATGCTATCTTTTCTATTTCTGAAACACACTCTGTACCTATTCCAACTTTAAGAGTCGTTAGGATAGTCCTCCATGCTAAACTATCCTCTTTATTACTTGCGATTAATCTAAAAATTGAAAGCACAATCCTGTATTCCCGGATTGCATCTAGTGATGTTTCTTCCGGCAAAGACGCATTTACACCTTCTTTTCTAATAGCATCAATTAAAGGTTTAGACATAGTACTATGCCGATCATTTCGTAAAAGAATAGTTATCTTTTCTTGTGCGATTCCACTATCGATCAATTCCTTTATTTTCTTTGCAATCGCTTCCGCTTCGTGATCTTGATCTCTAAAATTTAGAATGATCACTTCCCCATCTTCCGCTTCATCTCTTGGTCTAGTAGGTTTTGGCAATCTTGTGTGATCTAATCCTGCAACAAACTCTGCTGCGGAATAAATAGATTTATCACATCGAAAACATATTTCTAAAGCCATCTTACTGGTCCCGCTGTAAATCTGTGGAAAGTCTTTAATCCCTGCGGGATTAGCATATCTGAATCCATAAATGCTTTGATCATCATCACCGGCAACAAATATCTCAGCTCCCCTTTCTGATAGTTCCTTAATAATTGCTAAATCACACGAATTAAGATCCTGATATTCGTCAATCAAGACGTGCTTATAATCTCCAGCTAATGCAAAATCTCTTTTCTGGTTTAGTTGCTTCTTCAGCTGATAAACAAGCTCGGAGCGAAGTGTCTCACCATAAATATTCCTATGC
Source organism: Candidatus Firestoneibacteriota bacterium (assembly GCA_903928075.1). Taxonomy (GTDB): domain Bacteria; phylum Oederibacteriota; class D2-FULL-39-29; order D2-FULL-39-29; family D2-FULL-39-29; genus CAIYPD01. The sequence continues at coordinate 8,851 of CAIYPD010000009.1, read as the reverse complement.
TGTTTCCAAGCTCCAAGAAACTGTGGATTTGGAAATTGCTTTTCCCAGCCAGCCTCATCAATTCTAAGAGTCTCCCAATCTGTCGATAATTGATTTATAAGGGTTTTAACTTCTCCTATATTCTTTAAGTTCAAATACCTTTTTAAATCCTCATCAATAATATTTCTCTCCTCCCAATCATCAGCAATTCTAATAGGCCGCGGCAAAGCATCAACTGTTCGACTATTAAACAATATTTGATGCAAGGCAAAAGAATGAAGCGTTGAAATATAAGGCATGGTACTGCTATGAGGGTTAAGTGCGTTATTAATCTCGGCACGCAATTGACCAGCAGCTAAACGCGTAAAAGTAAGAAGTAAAATATTTTCAGGCGACTGACTGTGCTTTAACACTAAAGAAAGCACTCTGTGAGTTAAAGTCTTTGTCTTGCCTGTTCCTGGACCAGCTAAAAGACGACCATGACTGCCAATATGATCAATGGCCTTAATTTGATCTGGAGTCGCATCACCATGAATAATATCTTCTATATCACTCATCTGTCAATCTCCTAAGCTTATGTATTACCTTACAAAAGCTTCGCGTAATACGGATTGCATAAGCATTTCTGATTTTTCTTTTCGTTCGGAAACCTGCTTTTCCAACTCATCAACCATAATCATCATATTTTCCACTCGTTCCACAATATCAAGTTGCTCAGAAAGCGGTGGTAATGGAATTAGCGTATTAATAACTACACCTTGATTAATTTTAGGCATGGTCTGCTGAGCTCCTTTGGCTTTGGCTCGAAAATAACTTCTTACTTCTGGAGATGAGAGAAACATCTGAAATAGCTTTATAGATAATGGCTTCACAATGCGAATTTTCATCATTAGATCCGGGTAAATGAACTCTTTAGACTGACCCGTATAAGTAGCGCTTACACCCACGTAATCAATTGAATTGCTTCTCTGAATTAAAATGTCTCCTGGTTCTAACCAAAAAACAGAATCTTTTGGGATAGTATCCGCCACATATTTGTACGCGCTCGGGTCAAACACACCATAAGTTGTAGCGCCTAATTTAAGACTCTTGGTAGCAGTCTCATTTGAAACCGCTTTTGGAGAATATCCATTTCTCGGTGGATCATAAATAATTTCTCCTAGCCTACACCATACCCAACTATCTGGTAAAGTAAAAGGCATATCGCCATTAATAGGAGATATGTCTTTCTCTTGCCTAATCTTGCCTTCGCTTAAAAGTCTGGTTTTCTCTGGTTTAATTTTCTCAAGCAGTTTGGAGGCATGATTATCGCCATTTATAAGTTTCGAATTAACTTTACGCCATCCAGCTGTAAGTTTACCTTCAATGGCTTCTTGTAATATCTGTTGACGTAGTTTCTTCAAAAACACTTTCTGATGTCCGATCTCACCACTTAGTTCGGACATCTCATTCTCTATGCAATTAAAGAATGCAACAATTTCTTTCTGAGAATCTATATCCGGCAGATGAATTTCGAGATGAAGCATATGCTTTGGTTTGATTTCAGTTTTAATGCCACCTTTTACTTGGTCTTTAAGAATTTGTATAAAGGACTGGCTTTTTACAAATCGTTTGAAGTACTCAATATCAATATGTCCGTGGTCAAAAATGTATGACGAGTAATGGATGGTTGCAGTAATTGGCTTGTCCCCATGATATACAGCTAATGCCCCTTTTGAGACATTGATTCCGGAAATAACAAGATCCCCGGGTTTAACAATAATCATATTGGTTTTCGACCCTTTGTCTGATAGATGTATTTCTCCTGAGAAATCTATCTTGTTCAACCGTTTTAAAGATTTAACGGCAGGATCGTGAGGAGCATATCTCCCTTCACGTTCTTTTAAAAATTGACCTATCTTTACCCTTTTCCCATTAATCATTCTTCATCTCTACCCTTAGCTTCTCCAGCAACTCATCACTTTTGTGGAATGAATCGTGCAGCATTTTAACCAATTCCTTACTTGAATATTCACGTTCCAGTTCTTGAGCACAAGGGTTTTTAATGTCCAGGCTATATTCATTTGCGATAATAGTATCAATGGAGACTTTCCATGCCTGATCGTTTTCTTTGCGCTTCCTCCACCATTTTGCTAACCCAGTGAATTCGCTCTTTTTGATTGGTTTTGTCTTACTATATGCCTTTACTCCTTCTGGTAGTTTGTGTTCCCAGTACCATACTTCTTTTGTTGGCTTGCCTTTTTCAAAAAATAACATATTTGTTGCAGAACCCGCGTAAGGTTGAAAAACAGAATTCGGTAATTTAACTATAGTGTGTAAATTACAGGACTCGAGGAAATGCTGTCTAATCCTTTGTTTCACTCCACCACCGGCAAGTGGATCAGGTAATATGATACCAGCACGTCCTCCGTCTTTAAGATATCTGACCATTAGTACAAGAAAAAGATCGGCACTTTCAGTTGTACGGAAATTCTGAGGATAATTGGTTTCTGCTCCATCAGTAACAGAGGCACCGAACGGAGGATTTGCAAGAATGACATCAACTTTATCTTTTTGTCCAATAGAGGTATACTCACGGTTCAAACTGTCGACATAATCAATATTTGGAACTTCAATATCATGGAGTATAAGATTTGTAACACTAAGCATAAATGGAAGTGGTTTTAGTTCCATTCCGTGGATAGTTCTTTCAAGAGTTTTGAGATCTTCTACACCTTTGACATCCTGTTTTCGGATATTCTCTATCGCACTTGTTAAAAATCCTCCAGTACCACAGGATGGGTCAAGCACAGCTTCACCTAAACGAGGATTAATCATCTCGGTAATAAATTCTGTTAAAGCTCTTGGAGTGTAAAACTCACCATAATCTCCAGCGCTTTGAAGATCTTTCAAGATGGTTTCATAGATATCACCAAAAACATGCCGATCTTCTGAGGTGTTAAAATCTATTTGATTTAATTTGTTGAGCACCTGCCGAATAACTATTCCATTCTTCATATAATTATTGGTACCCTCAAATATTTCCCTTATAATTAGAGCGCGTTTATTACCAGAACTAACATCGAGATTCTTTAACCCAGAGATTAGCTTGTCGTCAATAAAGTTCTTAAGCTCGTCACCTGTCATTCCTTCATCATCGGCAGCCCAATTACGCCATTGGAGTTTCTTTGGTATAGGGGACACATATTTATCATTAATGAGCTCAATCTCTTTGTCTTTATCGTCAAGTATCTTAAGACTTATCATCCAACCTAATTGCTCAATACGTTGAGCATCTCCTGAAACACCAGGATCCTTACGCATTTTCTTTCTCAAACTGTCAATAATATTGCCAATGTTCTTCATTCCTACTCCTTAAGCAACTGCGTAGATTTGATTTTCCAATTCTTCGATAGCGAGTAAATACTTTTCTTTACCTCCAAAAACCTTTACGATTTCAGCAGGGGTACCTATCTGGTTAAATGGCTCTATTCTTAACACATCCAGATCCTCTATATTCTCGATTCCCTCATCTGCATACTTATCTAAAAGAGCTTCCATGACTTTACGGGCTTGGTCTCCATACTTAGTAAAGTAATTGCGTTTCTTAACATTATTTGCCCGTTCACGTCTAGTAAGTGCAGGCTTGTCCCATGCAATATGACAGACAATATCAAATACATCCAGGTCTTTCTTCACCACTTCCATAAGGTTTTCCAAAATAACACCGTGGCTTTCCAGTTCTTCAATGACAGCTTTCTTCTTGGTAGCACTGTTCCAATGGGAAAGAAAATCATTCAGAGAACGGAACTCCTTAAGGATATTCTTCTTAGTGTAGTCTTTAATGCTTTCGGTTATAAGTTTGCCGTTACCGTCAAGATATTGAACCCGCTCAATTAAGATCGATACATCGACGCCAGCCACATACACTTTCTTTTGCGGATCGGGAACAATAATGCCTCCATCGATAATCTTTGGTTGGGTAGAATCTTCTGTTGTTTCCTCTTGTTCAAAATCAACAATTTTGCCGGTTTCTGAGTCTATTATTTCTTGGTCTTCGCCTGTATTGAGATCCTGATCCGTTAATTCTTCATCACCTTTAACAGTTTTAATCATTACCGGTTCGCCATCGAAAGCAGGGTCGGCAAAAAGGTCAGTTACATTTCTGAAGTCCATAATAGTAAAAAAAGTCTTGCCGTAATCTTCTCTTATCCTGGTGCCACGACCGATTATCTGTTTAAACTCTGTCATCGATTTGATATTGGATTCAAGAACTATAACCTTACAGGTTTGGGCGTCTACACCAGTAGTCATTAGTTTCGAGGTTGTGGCAATAACCGGATAGCGTTCTTCTGGATTAATAAAGTTGTCGACTTCTCGCTTACCTTGGACATCATCACCTGTAATGCGCATTACATATTTGTGATTATTTCGTACCAAATCGGAATTCTCGTTGGCTAAAGCTTGGCGCATACGTTCGGCATGTTCAATGTCCACGCAGAAAATTATTGTCTTATCAAACCTGTTGGTCTTGCGGAGATACTCGGATACTTTCTTTGCAACAGCACCAGTGCGTTCATCTATGACAAGATTCCTATCAAAATCCGTTGTGTTATAGATCCGATCATCTATCTCGTTACCATCCTTGTCTAACTTTCCGAGTTCAGGGCGCCAACCTTCTAAATCGGTGTTGAGACCTACGCGTATTACTTTATATGGAGCTAAAAATCCGTCTTCAATGCCCTGCTTAAGGGTATAAGTATAAATAGGGTCTCCAAAGTATTCTATATTGGATACCTCATCGGTTTCTCTCGGTGTTGCAGTAAGCCCTATCTGTGTTGCAGAGCTGAAATATTCTAGGATTGCACGCCAAGCACTGTCGGCAGCTGCACTTCCCCGGTGGCACTCGTCAACAATAACGAGGTCGAAGAAATCGCGACTGAATTCCTTATAAGCATCTTTGTCTTCATTGTAGTTGGTTAGTCCCTGATACAGTGCAAGGTATATTTCGTAGGCTTTATCAATTTTCTTCTTCTTGATTACGGTTAACTGCTTCTTAAAGTACCTAAAATCATTGCGCCTAGCTTGCCCGATTAAGATATTCCGGTCAGCCAGGAAAAGTATCCTCTTCTTTCGTTTGTTCTTCCAAAGGCGATAAATTACTTGGAAAGCGGTATACGTCTTTCCAGTACCGGTAGCCATTACAAGCAATATCCTATTCTGGCCTCTGGCAATGGCTTCAACAGTCCTATTGATGGCTATTTGTTGATAATATCTTGGCGAATAACCCGAACCATCAAAAAAGTAGTCGTATTTTGCCACTTCTTCCTGCTCAGGAGAGTCTATCTTTTTGTATTTCGTGTACATCTTCCATAAGGCTTCCGGGGATGGGAAATTCTCTAACGAAAGGTTTGACTCTATCTGGGATGATAAACCTGAACGGTCATGCTGGACAAAACCATCACCGTTAGAACTGAATGCGACAGGAACATCAAGAATTTCGGCATAGTCTAAGGCTTGTTGGAGACCGGCACCTACAGAATGGTTATTATCTTTGGCTTCAATAACTGCGATTGGGATATTTGGTTTTATATATAGAATGAAATCAGCTCGCTTTCTTTCGCCCCTAGCTGTTTTATTTCCCTTTACGAAAATGCGCCCATTGGTAAAGTAGACTTCCTCTCGAATCTGTTTCTCAACATTCCATCCAGCTTTAGTTAAAGCTGGGAGAATGAATTGCGTACAAATATCTCTTTCAGATAAGTCCTTTTTACTGCCCATTGTCCACCCTTTGGTCAACACTCATTACTTATTCATTGAAAATTAACCTTCAGTCTTGAATAACAGAGATTTAGACATATGGATAAAATATATTATAACACTCTGATGGGGGTCGTTAAAGCAAAATACATCAATTCAGTAGAAGCTACACTAGCTGCACAAGGAGCACAATGGGACAGGTAACATATAAGTAACTTATTACATCAGCATAAAGTAGGCCGGTAACGCAGATTCTTTATTGATTAACCCTAAGCTTGAGTATCACCGGAAAATGGTCAGTCACTTCGGCAGGATTATATTCGTGGTTCAGGATCGTTGCAGATTCAATTTTATTCGTCAAGTACTTGGAAATTAATATATGGTCAATAGAGGTAACTTCTTTTGGAAGGTCAACCTTACCGTTGTCGTTCTTATCCCACCAACAGGTGTACCGGTCCTGCTTAGGAATCTTGCCAGCAATGTTGTAAAGGTCATCATTGGGATCGCTGGGATCCATTATTCTGATTCTTTTAAGGACGTCTGTAATAGGTTTACTATCAACGTGGTCTAAAAACTCTCCTTCATCGTAGTCGTTAAAATCCCCCATTACAATAATAGATCGTCCGCCTTTGAATTCGGAAACGGCTAACTGTCTGATTACCTCGGCTTGAGCTTCTCTAGTTGACTTGCGTAGTCTATTGGTTGGTCCAGACTCGAAATGCAGCCCAATAATTGTTAGCTTTAAACCGTCTAAGTGCAACCGTGCATAATAGTTCTTACTAACTCCTTTGGATTTACCTTCCACGAGAACTCGGTTATCGGTGCGTTGAATACTTTCTATGTTTAAGCGGGATAAAAGCCCCACGTTTTGTAAAGTAAAAGTGTCCTTGCCATTGATTAGGTATTCTTTATAACCCATGTCTTTGAGATAGGTCTTGTTAATATGCTTAAGGACGTCAAGGTTCTCTACTTCGACCAAGTTAATAATATCTGCGTTGATTTTGCGAATAACACTGGAAATCTTTTCCATATGCTGTTCAGCTAAGGTTGGGTTGTCTTTCCATGGGAAGTCGGCTCGGCCTTCGGGTTCTTTGCCATCGAAAAGGAATTCACAATTCAAAGTGGCTATAGTAATTGTATCTTTACTAATGGGTTTGCTTGATTCGGAAAGGTTGCGGGATGCTGGTTGACAGCCAAAAACAATGAATACGGCCAACAGAATAAATATTGATTTAAATCTTAGTTTCATAAACATAGGTTCTCTTAACCGCTCCCTATTACGTGAACTTTCCCTTATAGGCTACCCGGGATTGTGCTCCCTCAAGGGGAAAGAGCACAATCTAAAAACGAATAGCCCACAAGAGACAATTATTTCAGGGCTGCCCGCCGGCTCCTATTCGGTACATCAAGGGGTGAAACGGAGACGGCTGATAGGGAATTGCAAAGGCAGCCCGTTTTATATGATTTTCGTTTGAACTTTCACCCCAAACTAATTTCAGTCGTATACTACCATATGTTATTTATTGTTGCAACAGTATTTTAGTCGTACCAGTTACACATAATCAACCGTGAATTCATAGTAACATAATAGTAACTTATACTTTGTACTATTGTCATTAATTACTTAAGATTTCATATAATAAATGTGATACAGGAGTTACTTTACCATTAGCCTGTATCCGTCATATCAAAAAATAAATAGAGCATGCAAAATAGCTAAAAGTGTTGTATAATAAGGCTAATAGAGGGTTTTAAGCAGTAAAAAGGAGGACACCAAGTGGGTGAAGCCAAAAAACGCTGTTTTAAGCTCAATTTTGCCGACAATGTAATGGCATATTTTAAGAGTTATAATCAATTGTTGTGTATGAGGTAAATAAGCGACGTATCCTGTATAATGTGCTTTCGATTAAAACGCAGAAAAGGAGGAACGTCGCTATGAAAAAGTATAGAAAGGTAAATGAATCAACGCAAGAGGAAAAACGGATACTTTCGATTGAAGAAATAATCCTTGCAGGGGCAGAAGAAAATGTAAGGATGGCTTTGGAGCTGGAAAGAGGCAACTATTTAAAGGCAATGGCTCGGCTAAAATTGTCAGACGGAAGTCCTGCTATAGTCGGGAACGGATATATCAAAGAGCGCATGGTAATGAGCACAGTGGGATATGTGCCCGTGAAAATACCTCGGACAAGAAATAGAGGTAATATTTTGGGAGAAAACGGAGGTCTTGAGAATTTCAGTAGTGAGCTCCTTCCTCCGTATGCCAGAAAAACACTAAAGATGGAGCAAACCATTCCGCTTCTTTATCTTCACGGACTATCGACAAATGACTTTGGGCCAGCATTGGAGAAAATTTACGGAGAAAAAGCGGCTGGAATCTCATCAAACACAATAGCAAGGATGTTAAACGACTGGGATGAAGAAGTTAAGTTATGGAAGAGCCGTGATTTGTCAGAGAAAGAATATTGTTATGTATGGGTAGATGGTATATATTTTGGGTCTAGGAACAGCGAAGAAGATCTGTGTGTACTTGTACTTTTAGGAGCCACGAAAGATGGAAGAAAAGAACTGATAATGACAGAGGCCGGGTACCGGGAAAGCACAGAATCATGGTCATCTCTTCTGAGGAGACTAAAAGCGCAAGGATTAAGAAGCCCGAAGCTATTTATCGGAGACGGCGCCCTTGGATTTTGGGCAGCAGCAAGACAGGTATTTCCTGGAGTTAAAGAACAAAGGTGTTGGATACACAAGAAAGTTAATATTTTAGACAAACTTCCGAGATCGCAGCATACACAGGCAAACACAATGATAGACGCTATATACATGGCGGAATCAAAAAAAGAAGCAGTGTGTAAAATTGACTATTTTGTCAAGACCTATGAGGATAAGTATCCGAAGGCGGTAGAGTGCTTGGTCAAAGACCAGGAGCATCTGTTGACGTTCTATGATTTTCCGGCGGCACATTGGATACATATCAGGACAACAAATCCAATAGAATCAACATTTGCTACGGCTAGATTGAGGAGCGCAAAGACTCGTGGAAACTGGTCCAGCAAGAAGACCGAGATGATGGTTGTTAAGCTGTTACAGAAAGCGGCTAGCAGATGGAAAAGGCTGCACAAATATACAGAAGTTG
>CAIYPD010000008.1 GCA_903928075.1 Candidatus Firestoneibacteriota bacterium | reverse complement strand
CCGACGCTACGAAAAGGTCGCTGAACTTTTTCTTGTCCCTTGTGCCTTGTCCCTGCTCTTTATTTAGTAATTGTTTTTTTTATTCGAATAGCGTATAAACAGCTGTATGCTAAATAAAAAGGAGACCTATGGCTAAAAAAATTCTTCTGGTTTTGCTTTTTAGTTTCTTAAATTCCGGCCTGTTCTTCTCTGCGCCTGACCCTGTCAAGTACCGTACCGATATGCAAAACAACGGGGCTTTGCGGACTTATCCAAGGGGCGAAGACTTTTGCTGGAATGCGGCTTACGGCATTACCGCCTATGTTACGGCTTATCAGGCGTACAAAGATACGAAATGGCTTGATGAAGGGGTTAAATACTTTGACTGGCTGATTTCAAAAATGGAATCCTCGCCCGACGGCTACAAAGGCTGGGTGGGACCGTATGAATATGATGACAAAGTTGATTCGGATTGTCATGTCGGGGACGGTGTTATAATAAGAGAGTTCTTAAGATTTGCGGAGACCGTGTCAAGCGAGCCGGCGCTCAGTCCCAAATACGGGGCGAAAGCCAAAGAATATATTGAACTCGCAAAAAAACATTATATCGAAAAATGGGACAAGCGCGGCACCTACTATGAATATGTGACCGGTTCAGGCTACTCCACTTCGGATCAATACATTGACCAGAAAACAAGTGGATGGAAAACTTTTCCTTCTAAAAAATTAAATCTTCCTTTTAATAAACAGAATGTAGTCGCGCTGGCCGCATTAAGGATTTACCGCATAACAAAAGAGGAGTTTTACCGGGAGAAGGCTGAGAAATTATTTACTATCTTCAAAAGCCGCTTCAGATATTTTGAAAAAGAAGACAGATATGTCTGGAATTACTGGGAACCTTTTAATCCCTGGGACCTGGGTTCCATTCCCAAACACTGGGTCAGCGTCCACCCTTCCCGGTCGGGTTATCAGTACGCCGAGATACATGATATTGCCGAGGCCTACCACTCGGGGATAGTTTTCGAACAAAAGGATATTGAGCGGATAATAAATACCAACTTGTGGATGTGGAACAAGGACGAAAAAAATCCGGTTTTCAAAAGTGCGGACGGCAATACCGAAGCAGGCTGTTTATGGGACGGGCTGGTGGACTTTAATGCGACGGTGCGCAAGCTAAAGAAAAACGAACTCGAAAAAAGCCGCGATGATTCCGCGGAGATAGAACTTGCGTATATGAATAATGTTATTTTAAAGGAACCTGTGTCTTTCAAAAGGAAATATGCCGCGGAAGCGAAGGTGAAGGAGATTTCTGTTTATCCGATGCAGGATATTGTGGCCGCGGTTTGTATTCCGGATAAACTTAAGGCCGGGGAAAGAATGAAGTTCTATGCCGGATGCCTCGGTATTGGCAATATGAATATCGACCTCTATGATGAAACAGGAAAAAAACAGCTCGGGAATATTATTAATAAAACCACAGCCAGCAACGGCGGGTTGAGCGCATTCTGGGACGGGTCAAGCCCGGTTGCGGGTCAGAAGTTAAAGGGCTCTTATCAGATAAAATTTTCTTTTAAAGATAGTTATAAATTCTGTCCTATAAAAATAGAGTAGCCAACACAGAAAAATCGCTTCAGGCCTAATGATAAAAACTCCTGTAAAATATTGAGCTTCCGCGAGAGTTCTTTATTGCCGTTTTTTGAGGAATATTTTGTCGTTGAACATTTTCTGCAGTCTTCTTACTCTGCGGAAATTCCGTGAGTTTTGAAGAAAGCGTTGACAAAGCGCTTTGTTTTCTCTTGACAACTTGAGCTTCATATTTTAAACTATAAGACAGGGTCGGTCGCTTTGGGCTTACAGCCCGCATATAATATATAGTAGAGTTTATTGAAGGGGGTCATATGAGGAAAAAACAAAAAGGGTCGGTCTTAGTCTTAACTTTAGTCCTTATGGTAATGCTCCTGTTCCTCGCCGGTGTTCTCCTGCAGTTAACTCTCCTCAACTATATGCATATAACCAAGAGCGCCGAAAGTGAAAAAGCTTTCTGGATAGCCAAAGCCGGACTTTCTGAAGCAAAATATTATGTCGTAAAAAACTGGTTTGACCCGGATATGGATCCGAACCAAAACAACGGCTATACGGGGATAGTTGATATCTGTAAAAAGATGGTCAAGGGGCAAAACTTCGGCACCAACACCGACGGCACGGTCAGCGGTTCTTACAAGGTGGGAATATCCCCGATAAACGGGCCGGGCGTGCACGAAATTGTAATAGCCTCGGAAGGCATAACTGTTCCGATAGAAGATTACAAGAGACTTGATCAGTATACGGCCGATGTAAGGACGGACGGTTTCAGGGTCTCGCTTATTTTGCGGCTCCGGATGGACTCGCCTACTGATTATCTTTTCTTCTGGAACGGCGATGCCGGAGTAAGATTGAGCTATTCGACCTGGATACTCGGGCCGCTATACGCCAATGGCTCTTTTTACATTTGCACCAACTTAGATACACCGTCAACAAGCGGTTATCTTGTAAATCACCAGTACTTCTTTAAGTCGGAAACATTAAAAGGTCCGTCGATTCACTGCAATGGCACCTTCTGGACGCCCACCGGTTTTGACGGCGATGTAAGGGTCGGGGAAGGCAGGGTCAAATGGGGCCCCGCGGACTGGACAGGTATTCCGACCGCCCAGCATTATTTCACCCACAACACCGAGAGTAACGCTTTAACTCCGGCTTTTCATTATGATGACGCCATTATTACAAATCCCCCGGGTTACTATCCGGTTTTCGATTACTATCAGCCCGTGCCGACGCACGAGACTCCCAATATAACCTTCGATGTCGAGCAGCTTGACGGCAAGACGAGACATCTCCTGCAGGACAAATTCCACGGGGCGTATAATATCTATTGCCCGACAAAGGACGAAATTTATAAGGTTTTCCAGAGATATATAGACCAGAATTTTTATATCAAGAATGCCAAGAGCACTTCTATTCCCGGCGCGAAGATTTCGAGTTTTTATAACACATTGGCAAAACAGAAAACACCATTTCCTTTTGTGGACCGGGGAAAAGAAGTGATTGGTTTTATGAAGTATGGCCGGCCTTCCGGTGAACTGGGTACTATGCCGATGGTCCTCAATCCTATGCAATCTTATGCCTATACAAAATTTAATCCTTTTTCGTGGGCCACCGCGAAAGGTCTTCAGGTTGGGGGTATGGCCGTAAATAATGATAATTACTCGGTAGTAAGCGGTGACGGCGGCTGGTTTACCAACCCGAATATTGTTTTTGCGGCGGGTTTTAACATGGGTGCGGGCACCCCGGTAATGGCGAATAAATGCCGGTTTCTTTACGGCACAAATGACGGCGTAAATTTTCTGCCGGATGCGACAATAAGCCCTGTAAACTGGGATATCCAGGGCGGCGTTGTTTCTATGAAAAACAGTATCAGTAATGAGCCGCCAATAGACGCGCAGTGGGGATACGGAAAACTTTACCAGACCGCTTCGTTTATGAACCCGTCCTCTATTTCGGCTACTGTTATTAATATCTATGATTACTCCCCCAAAACCGGGGACCAGTACGGCTATCACAGGCGGCATACACTTACAAAATTAAACGGGAATGATTTTGGAACAGGCTGGCGTGAAGATCTCACCCAGGGCACCGCAACTGTGACCGGACCCAAGGATGATGCCGGCACCGATTTGAGCGTCGAATGGGGAGCTAAATATACAAAACCTGGCGGTGATGACAGGCGATGGTCAACCTGGGAGTCAAGTGTTCCACCTGCCGGTTATATCCAGTATGAACCGCACAGCGGTTTGATTAAAGCCGGCGGGGGTCCCGGTGATGCAAATGCGGGCGCCGTTATAAAATTAAGGCCTATGATTCGAAACAGTAATTCTACAGGCATTGCTTCTGATCCCTCCTGGAATCATACTGTACATGGCGGCGCAGTTTCACCTGTATATTGGTTTGGTGTTCCTGAGATGGGGTGTGTCACAGACCCTGTTCCCTATGCGGGCGGCGGTAACCATTATGCCCCCAATGCTACGGCTGGTGCTTATATAAATTTATTTAAAACAGCCCCGTCCGGCAGTACCAATGCCGGTAAGAAAGCGCTTATGACAACTTCCGGTGCTCTGATTGCGTTCTGGTCCGGCACCAACTGGCAAAATCCTGATGGTTCGGTCTTCTCGGATTTTGGCGGGACCGGGATAGGAATTCCTTACACCGGAGTCGGCGGAGCTTTTACCTGGGAAATTGTCTACAGGTTGAATGGTGGCGGAAATTCCGAGATGGACGGCGGGGAGATTCAATTTATCAACAACGACCCGCAATCAATAGGTGCTACGGATGTTTGTATAAGTTATCTCTCAAGAAGAAAGGAAATAATCTCCGT
>CAIYPD010000007.1 GCA_903928075.1 Candidatus Firestoneibacteriota bacterium | reverse complement strand
TTACCGACTTTAAGACTCAGTACTTGCTACAATGGGTGGATAGTTACGGGAGCTTACTAAGTGGTTTGGAATTTGAAAAACTGTTCGGCGACCATGGACTTCAAAACGCTTCGTTGGAAGGCGAGATACTTGTGGCCGGGCTGGACTTTGCGGGATCGGGTTCGGAACACGCCGATGAAACAGCTTTGTCTGTTATTCGAGTAAGAAGGGTGTCTACCAATTCTCCGGAATATGTAAAAGAGAAAATATTCGGAATAACTTTTAAAGGCGATACTTCAGCGCAAAAAATGGAAATTAGAAATCTTTTGCATCCCCAATACGGGCGGTTCAAGGTTAAAAATATCTTGTCCGATGCTACGGGAATGGGTTATTTCCCGACTAATGATCTCATAGACGAAGGATTGCCGATCGAAGGAATGATGCTTGGTGCAACAAACGAAGAGGCTAAATTGGCCGGGCATAGCATTAACAATAAAACCATGATATTCTCTTACGCTAAAAATGAAATAGCAGCAGGGCGTTTTAAATATGCAAAGAAAATGGAATATTCCGATGGCGAGATGAACCGCGACTATTACAAGGGATTGGATCAATGGTCAAATATTGAGATCAAAGCAACGGAGACAGCAAATAAAAAGATAGGGCATCCTCCGGGAGGACACGATGATATATGCGTGGCTGATGCTCTGGCAATTTATGCGTCGAAAAAAGGCGCAACAGCAATGAATCGTGTCCAGCAATTAAACAGTATTAAACCTCAATTAGCCTATCCCCGGGGGCATTCAAGGCAAGAGGATCTTATCCGGAGATTCGTTAGGCATTATTAGCTTTGTCTTAAAAGCGTAAGGAGTGAAGAAAGAGATTAGAATAAAAACACAGTTTTAGCACAAAACATTTTTGACATTAAGAATAATCGCTATTTACTCAGGGCGAAGGATTTGCTATAATGCAAAACGTGTTTCTGTGTAAGACAAATGCGGGAGTAGCTCAGTTGGTAGAGTATCAGTTTTCCAAACTGAATGTCGCGGGTTCGAGACCCGTCTCCCGCTTATTCAATTACTAATTGCTGATTGCTAATTACTAATTAAGTGCTGAAATGCAATTAAATTCAATTACTAATTATTAATTAAAACTATTAGGAATTAGCAATTAGGTATTAGTAATCGATCTGGGGTGAAATGTGTGTGTGGGGGGTAGGGAAGATATATGAAATATTTTTCATTTGTGGAAATGCCTGTTTGGAAGGAATCTGTTCATGCGGCGAGGGTTGTTTATGGTATAACCTGCTGTGGGACCTGGAAGAAAGAGTTTTCACTTAAAGATCAGATAAGACGGGCGGTATATTCTGTAAGTTCCAATATTGCTGAAGGTTTTGAGTATGATAATTCAAAAGATTTTGTGAGATTCTTGAGGATTTCTAAAGGATCGGCCGGAGAGGCTGAGAGCCAGTTGTATCTTGCGCGGGAACTGGGTCTAATCGGCGAGAAAGAGTTTAATGAAGGAATTCCGGTGCTGGAGAGTCTCTGTAAGCAGCTCGGTGGTTTTATAAAATATTTAAAACAAAACATAGAAAAGAAATCCACCAAATAATTAAATAAATATTTTGCTCTTTATCCATAATTAGCAATTGAATTTAATGCACTTGTTCTTAATTAGTAATCAGTTGTCAGCAATTGAATTTAATGCACTTGTTCTTAATTAGTAATCAGCAATCAGTTATTAGCAATTGATTTGGGCAGGTTGCGGAGTTGGTCAATCGCAGTAGACTGTAAATCTACCGGCTGAAGCCTTCGAAGGTTCGAATCCTTCCCTGCCCACCAATTAATGGTTTTATTAAGTAAGAAAGAAAAGAGGTGGGGAAGATGGCCTGGCAGGATGATCATTTTTGTTTTGCTTGCGGGGATAAAAATCCTGACGGTTTGAAGCTTGACTTTAAAGTTGAAGGCGAGAAGTTGATAGTTGAATATACTTTCCCGAAAAAATTCCAGGGCTATGCGAATGTCGTCCACGGCGGTATGCTTTCCCTGGTGCTTGATGAAGTGATGGTTAACCTACCCTGGAAAAAATATGATACCCCTGTCGTGAGCGCCGAACTTAATATCCGTCTGAAAAAACCAGTTAAAGTGGGGCAAAAGGTCATTTTTTCGTCCTGGATAGAAAAAGAAAAAGGCAGTCTGGTGATTATGAACGGCAAAGCCGAACTTGAAAACGGGGAAGTGGTCGCAACGGCCTCGGCGAAGTGTTTGAAGGTGGATCTGGAAACGATAGACAGAGAGCTAAGTAAAAGGTAATATTTTAAGTCCGTTGAAAGAAGTATTATTAATATAGTACAATACGATTAAATAAATAAACTGAGAAAATATGAGAGTCTGTGGTTAATTTTACAGCCTTCTAAACTCCCGGTCGAAAAAAATTAGTTTCAAAAGGAGCATTATAATGTTAGAAAATTTGGACAAGGTGTTCTACCCGAAGTCGATAGCGCTTGTAGGGGCTTCAACTAAGGAAAATTCGTTGAGCCGCACCATCTTCACAAATCTGATAGACGGCGGGTACAAGGGTGTTCTTTACCCGGTAAATCCGAAATCTGAGTCCATACTGGGCGTGAAATGCTATCCCTCAGTTACTGCCATTCCCGAGACTGTTGACCTGGCGGTAATTGTTATTCCTTCCAATTATATTCCTGCTTCCCTGGAAGAATGCGGGAAGAAAGGCATAAAGGGTATTATTATAATCTCAGCCGGCTTTAAAGAAGTAGGCGGGGAAGGTGTAGCCCTGGAAAAACAGGTTATAGAAATAATTAAAAAATATAATATGGCGCTTATCGGGCCCAATTGCCTGGGTGTAATAAATCCGGATGCGAAGTCCTCGATGAATGCGGCGTTTGGAAAATTTATGCCTAAGGCCGGGAACATTGCTTTTATAACCCAGTCCGGCGCGCTGGGGACGGCAATACTGGATTATGCCAAAGGCCTTAATATCGGTTTTTCCAAGTTCGTTTCCATGGGCAATAAAGCAGGGCTGAAAGAAATGGATTTGTTGAAATACCTTAAAAATGACGCGGCCACCAAAGTTATTATTTTGTATGTGGAAGATATGTCTGACCCCAGGGAATTTTTAAAGATTGCCAGCGAAATCAACGATGATGTAAATAATATGAAGCCCATTGTAGCCATGAAATCCGGCCGGACCGCGGAAGGCGCAAAAGCCGCCTCTTCCCACACCGGCGCGCTTGCAGGATCCGATGAAATGTACGAGGCCCTCTTTAATCAATGCGGCGTTATACGGGCCAACACAGTCGAGGAACTTCTCGATGCTGCCACGGCTTTCGCACATATGCCGATTCCCAAGGGCAACAGAGTCTGTATCCTGACCAATGCCGGCGGCCCTGGGATTATGACGACCGACGCCGCGATAAAGTTCGGGCTGCAACTTGCCAAGCTGGACCCGGCAACGGTTACGGAGCTCAGGAAAAAACTTCCGGTTACTTCCAATTTCAATAATCCCATAGATGTGATAGGTGATGCCCAGCATGACCGTTATGAATGGGCGCTGGAACATATAATGAAAGACAGAAATGTCGACTCCGTGATAGTTCTATTAACCCCGCAGTCGGTGACGGATGTCGAAGAGATAGCGGCGTCGGTGGTGAAATGCACCAAAGGTACCACGATACCCGTACTGGCCTGCTTTATGGGCATAGTGGATGTCGCTAAGGGAATTGACATTTTAAAAGACAATAATATACCGGTCTACAGGTTTCCCGAAGAGGCCGCTATGACGATGTCTGTTATGTATAAATACGGGCAGAATGTTTTTGCCCCGAAGACGGAAGTTATTAAATTCCAGGCGGATAAAGCGGCGGCGCTCAAAGTTATAGAGAAAGCAAAAAAAGACGGGAGGAAATACCTGCCCGAACTCGAATCGCTGGAAGTTTTCAACGCGTACGGCTTCCCGACGCTTAAATCCTTCCTCTGCACCACGCCTGAAGAAGCGGCCAAGCGCGCCAATGAACTGGGTTATCCTGTTGTTATGAAGATTGTCTCACCGGATATTATTCACAAGATAGATGTTAAAGGCGTAAAAACCGGACTGGACTCCGAACTTGAAGTCAAGGGCGCTTACGCGGAGATGATGGAGAATGTAAAAAATCTGAAGCCCGAGGCGAAGATCTGGGGCGTTAATATTCAGCAGATGGCAAAAAAAGGTGAAGAGGTTATTGTCGGCGCAAAAAGAGATGATTCTTTCGGCCCGCTTATCATGTTCGGCCTGGGTGGTTCTTTTGTCGAGGTAATGAAAGATGTGAGTTTCTCCATTGCCCCGGTACGGCTTTCTATGGCACAGAAGATGATTAGGTCGGTTAAGACCTATAAGATACTTGAAGGCGTTAGAGGCAAGCCGGCTTGTGATACGGATGCGATAGCCGATTGTATCTGCCGTCTTTCCCAACTGATGATGGAGTGCGAGGATATTGCGGAAGTAGATATGAATCCCGTAATAGTCCACGCGAAAGGACTGGGATGTAAGCTGGCGGATGCGAGAATAATTTTAAAATGAAAAGAAGTTTATAAAGTTTGTAAGCAAAGCTTTTCTCGAGAGGAAGGATATATAGATGTCAACTACCGTTGACATAGCGAGATAAGGTTTATAAAGTTTGTAAAGTCTAAGATCGTTGAAGGATATTCAACATATCGAAAAAACTTGTATCTGTGTCATCTGTTCGCGTTTATCTGTGACATTAGCCGCGGCTTTTAGCGGCAGGAGGAATTTTATGAGGAAGTTTTTGTGGCTTTTGATTTTGGTGCCGTTCATTTCTATGGCCGGGGCGGTTGAATTGCCGGGGATTATTTCCAGTAATATGGTTTTGCAGAGGGATATTGAGATTCCTATCTGGGGCTTTGGTGAGGACGGCGAAAAAGTGACCGTGACTTTTCTGAACAAAAAATATTCGGCCGTCACTAAGGACGGTTCCTGGCTGGTCAAGCTTCCCCCGGCAAAAGCAGGCGGGCCTTTTACCATGACGGTGGAAGGAAAAGATAAATTGGACCTGGATAATATCCTGGTCGGCGAAGTCTGGCTCTGCAGCGGCCAGTCAAATATGGAATGGCAGGCGCAGGGTTCGACCGGGTGGGCGGAAGAAAAGAAGGAAGCAACCAACCCCAACCTGAGGCTTTTTACGCCGCCAAAAGAACCCAAGAGAGCTGCTTTATACACTCCCTTAAAAACAGTGAAAGGCCGGTGGAAAGAATGTACGCCTGTAGCGGCGGGCACTTTTTCCGGTGTGGCCTACTTCTTCGGAAAATCACTCCAAAAGACACTCAATGTACCGGTGGGTCTTATTAATTCATCTGTCGGCGGGACCGTCATCGAATCCTGGATGAGCGCCGAGGCGCTGAGCCTGAGCAAAGAGGCGGGATTAAATGAACTTGCCGCTAAGAGTTACAAAGATTATCTTGCAAAAGTAAAAGCCAATAATGATAAAGTCGCGGCCTGGAGAAAAGAGAAAGAAAGCAGTGACAAAAAAACCGTGCCAACCGCGAATTCGCAAAATATACTTTATAATATGATGATTGCTCCTCTGATTCCCTACCCCATCAAGGGCGTAATCTGGTACCAGGGTGAGTCCAACAGGGATGCTAATAAATATAGAGTGATGATGCCCGAGCTTATCAGAAGCTGGAGAAGGGAATGGAATAGTGAATTTGCGTTTTTTATAGTGCAGTTGCCGTTTTGTTCGGCAAAAGGCTGGGACTACACAAATATAAGAGAGGTACAGTTTCAGACGGTTCAGAATACGCCGAAAACCGCGATAGCTGTTACAACGGATGTAGGGGATAAAGATAATGTGCATCCGCCGGATAAAAGGCCGGTCGGAGAACGCCTGGCTTTATGCGCGCGCGCAATTGCTTATGGCGAGAAGATAGAATATTCCGGTCCTTTCTACGACAAGATGAAAGTAGACGGTAATAAAATAATTATCAATTTTACGCATATCGGAAAAGGTTTGCAGGCTAAGGGTGATGTCCTCAGGGGTTTCAAGATAGCCGGAGCTGACGGGGTATTTGCAAAAGGGGATGCTGATATTGTCGGGGACACAGTTGTTGTAACAAATTCTGAGATCAGCAAGCCGGTCGCTGTGAGATTCGCCTTTGAAGCTTCCTCGGATGTAAATCTATATAACAAAGACGGCTTGCCCGCGAGCCCGTTTAGGACGGATGTAAAATAGCAATACCGGATAAAACGCTTAAAATAAGTTTGTAACCGGTTTTAGTTTACCGGTATTAATAGAAAAATATTCAAAAAGCCTGCTAAAGGCGGGACTAAAGTAAAGTTCGGATACCTTCCGGGTTGGCTTTAGTTTCACTTTAGCAGGCTTTTTTTGTGCAGAACACCTCTAATGGCGAATAGTTATTATCTTATCGGCTGTTTCCTTGCATCCCTGAAAACCTAAAGCTGAGGCAGAGGCTTTTCCGGCTCTAAAGCGGGTATAGTATATAATGCTGATCCGGCAGGAAAAATTTATCAAAATATGTTATAATTTGTAATGCACAATGGGGAGTTTTTAAAGATGAACAAAATAATCCTATCAGTAAGCCTGTTAGTATTCCTATTCCCTTGTATTGCTTTTTCTGATGTAACCGGAAAAACTCTGCAAAAATATCCTGACGGAAACCCGAAAGAAGTCGGCTACTACAGTGAAAACAGGAAAATTGCTGCGGAAATTTTTGATGAAAAAGGCAACAAATGGAAAGCCGGAAAAATACCGGACGGAACCGTCAGGAAATATTATGAGAACGGGGTCCTCGAAGCAGAGGAGAAATACAAGGATGATAAACTAAACGGCCCGGCAAAATATTTCGACAAAAACGGGAGACTAATGACGGAGTGTGTTTATAAAGACGATAAAGAAGAGGGGCTGCATAAAAGTTTCGAAGAAAACGGCAGGTTGAGAGGGGAGTACAACTATAGCGAAGGAAAACTTGAGGGACTCACGAGATTGTATGACCAAAATAGCAGATTGCGCGGGGAATATAGTTATAGCGCTGATAAGCTGAAAGGTCAAAGCAAGATGTATTATGAGGACGGTAAAATCAGGGAAGAGTTTAACTACAAAGACGGTGAAAAACTGGCTTCAGCCATCGTGTATTGCACTAACGGAAAAATCAAAGAGGAGCGGCTTTTTACGGACAGTGTCACAGCCGGAACGGTAAAAGCGTACTATGACACAGGTAAGATAAAGGAAGAGTGGGAATTTAAAGACGGAAAAAAAGAAGGCCAGAATATAATATATTACGATAACGGCAAGATACAGTATAGGGATATTTACAAAAAAGGCGTAAAAATAAATTCTAAAAAATATGATAGGGCGGGCAAGTGGATTCTTAATCAGGATTATCCGGAAGCTGAAGCCGGCGCCGATAAAGTGACTGCACCCTGTATTCCGGACTCTCTTTTTGATTATTTCCAGAAGATAAACAGGTTTAATATTTTGGACCGGACCGTAATGAAAATTCTTTTGAAGGAAGAAGCCGGGCCCGGTTTGAAAGAATGCAGGGAGACTAAGTGTATCGCTGAAGCAGGCAGGATACTGAATGTTAAGTTTGTGGTTAGCGGGAGAATATCCAAAGTAGCCGAAGAATTCTATATTGATATCCGGGTGGTTAATACCGGAAGTTCCGAAATAGAGGCCGCAGAGATAGAAAAGTGCGGGTTTGAGAGAGATATTGCAGAGACAGTTCAAAAAATGGCAAAAAATGCAGCAGATAAGGTGCTTAAACAAAATCCCTCGGAAATAGTGATTACGATAGCAGTACTGGATTATTAAAAAAAAGTAATTCCGTGATCTTTAAATTACCTGAGTGGCAAGCAGCATAAATAACCGCGCGTGACTCAACAACCGGGACAAATACTAACTTAACACGGGCCGGGTTTATTAAAAAAAAAGCGAAAAGGAGCGAATGAAAAAAATATTTATTTTTTACATTATTTTGGCGGTTTGTCTCCCGGCGGCATTGTTTGCGGGGAAAAATATAGAGGCCTTTCTGCTGGAAGATACAGACGCAAAATCTTTTTCCATGGGTTCGGCGTACACGGCTGTTAGTGATAATCCGGGCAGTTTGGCGGTAAACCCGGCAGGTCTCGGGTATTTATTAACATCAGAAATAGCCCTGAATTATAAGAAAAATCTCTTGGACGGATACAATGGTTCCGCTTTTTTTGCCTTCCCCGTAAGAGACCTTCTGACTATCGGCTTTGGCGCGGCTTTATATGATCCGGGAAATGTCGAGTTAAACTACCCTGACGGAACAAGTGAAACCGTAGGAGCCATGCAAAGCAGGGTATTTAACCTGGGACTCGGAATAAAAATTTTCAATGAACTAACAACGGGTTTAAATATAAAATACATTAACAGCGCTCTTACGGACAAATATTCAGGAACGACTTTTGCCGCGGATCTGGGATTACTTTTAAGAACATATGAAGATTCATTCTCTCTCGGCCTGGCGTTTCAAAATATTGGAACAAAACTGGCCTATATAAGCCTGGGCGATCCTCTACCCTTTACAATCCGTACAGGTGCCGGAATCAAGATAAAATATGCGGAAAACTTTACCGGCACGGCCTCCGCAGATATCGTGTATTATAATGATAAGGCCAGGTGTAATCTGGGTACGGAATTAAGTATTTCAAACATTCTTCTGCTCCGTGCGGGATATAAACTAGGCTATGCTCCGGATGTTTTGACCCTTGGTTTTGGCCTCAGAATCGGTCAGATAGAAATTGACTATGGTTATTCAATCCCCGGAACAACGGATCGTATGCAGATGCTTACCGTCTCTTATTCGTTTGCATCAGAGGCCGACTACGATATAGGTATGATGTATTACAGAAAGGGTGCCGTGAGCCGGGCTCTGCAATATTTAAGTAGAGTAGAAAAAGAAGATTCAAATTATCAGAACGCGCAAAAATATATCGGAATAGAAGAACTACTGGGTCAAACCAGGGCTCTAATTAAGGATAATGATTATGAAGGTGCTGATAAAATTTGTAAAATGGCGTTGCAGACGGATCCGGAAAATTTAAACGCTAAAATGCTGGAAAAAAAAGAAATCAACCCGGGCCTTATTGCTCTTGGTTTCCGCCGGCAGGCCAAAATATATAAAGAAACGAAATATTTTGAGAAAGCCATTGAGTACTACTGGAAGGGCCTTGAAAGCCTGCCTAAGAATGAAAAATACTGCGCCGAAAATATGTATTTGATGGGAGAATGTTTTGAAGAAAAGGGCGACTCTGCCGCCAGCAGCAATGCCCTCATAATGTATAATGAAGTTATAAATTCCTATCCGGGATATGTCTGGGCGGCAAAAGCTGTGAAGAAAATCAAAGAAATAACCGCAAAAACTATTAAATAGCATTTTACAAAAACGTTTGTATTTGCTATAATTCTACACGAGGGCGCCTGCCCTGAACCATTCACTGCCGTTCAGGTACAGGGTGCAGTTCTTTATGAAGGAAAAGTTTATTATTGGTTAGGGCGCTTAGCTCAGTTGGTTAGAGTATCAGCTCGACAAGCTGAGGGTCACTGGTTCAAGCCCAGTAGCGCCCACCAGAAAAATTGCCCGCAATTTTTCTAGAAAATAGAGAATAGAGAATCGAGAATAGACAGAGATTTAAATCTCGAATATCATATTGTTAATGACTATTTTAATAAAAAGCAATAGAGTTAATAAAAACAGAAGTGACTAAAATAGAGAATAGAGAATCGAGAATATACAGAGATTTAAATCTTGAATATCATATTGTTAAGGACTATTTTAATAAAAAGCAATAGAGTTAATAAGAACAGAAATGACTAAAATAGAGAATAGAGAATCGAGAATAGACAGAGATTTAAATCTCGAATATCATATTGTTAATGACTATTTTAATAAAAAGCAATAGAGTTAATAAGAACAGAAATGACTAAAATAGAGAATAGAAAATCGAGAATAGACAGGGCCAAATCTCGAGGAACAGATTATTAATGTAATAGAAAAAGGTCAATTGCGTTCTATTGTTCTATTGTTCGATAAAAAAGACTTTTTAAATGTTGGTAGTCAAGCAAGAGGTACAGCCATGCCGGAGAATCCGCTTAGTGTTGAAGATATAAAGATAGCAAGTCAGACCGCCAGGTCTTTAAGAATTCTGATAAGTAATGCTCAGCTTTACTCTCCCAAAAGCCAGCTTGTAAAAGACGGTATTTCCAATCTCTTGAAAATACTTAATCCTTATATTTCCGCGCGGGGATCTATTACTTTCAGTGAATCAGAAAAAAATCTTATTATTGACGGCCAGGTTTTAAAAACCGCAGATAAGAGCGGGTTGGCTTTTGTTGAAAATATGGTGCAGTGCGAACTTAGAAGCAGA
>CAIYPD010000006.1 GCA_903928075.1 Candidatus Firestoneibacteriota bacterium | reverse complement strand
CCGATCTGCCCTGGTTTATGTGAGCCGGATAATGAAAGTTTCCCGGTGTGTTTCAAAACCCGCATTTTTATACGTAGAACCTTCGGCTGTTTGTACCCTTGCTTGCCCTTTTTGCCCCTGCGGCAGCGGAAAACGTAAACTCCGGAATAATTTCATGGAGCTGGAAAAATATAAAATGGTGATCGATAAAACCTATCCCCAGGTTATCGCGGTAGGGTTATTCATGTTCGGTGAACCGCTGCTTAACCGGCAAATCGTTCCGATGGTAGAATACAGTACTTCTAAAGGGGTCCTGACGTCGATACATACAAACATGAGCGTTATGGATGCTGCGCTTGCCGAAGGTTTGGTCAAGGCCGGCTTGTTTAACCTGGTGCTTTCGGTGGACGGATGCTCGCAATCCGCATATGAAAAGTACAGGGTCGGCGGCGACATTAACCGGGTATTTAAGAATATCGAAATATTGATTAATGCCCGCAAAAGACTCAAGCGTAACAATCCGCTGATTACTTGGCAGTACCTGGTGAACAAGCACAATGAGGGGGAATTGGGCATGGCCCGGGAAACCGCCAAAAGGCTCGGGGTGGATTTTTTCGCGGAACATTTATTGCAAATTCCCCCGGACCGGGAAATAATAAAAACCTGGGCTCCGGGTGCGGACGGTTACTCCCTTTATGACCGGCAAACCTTTAAAGAAAAACAGAGGCCTCCGTACTGTAATGCTCTTTGGGAAACCTTGCGCATCGATTGCCAGGGGGATGTTTATTTTTGCTGTTTTTCCGCGGATACCCCGGCGCATAACTACGGAAATATATTCACCGGCAGCCTCAAAGATTTGTGGAACACCCCGGCAATAGTTTCCGCGCGCCGCGCGGTGGGGGGAGAGGCGTTGGGGGCGGATAAAGTCCTTTGTTTTGCCTGCAGGTATCTGCCGGCCAATTTCGCTGAATTTCCCTAACAAGCCGGAGAATGTCGGGGGATAGCCGTAAAAAAGGCCGGCTCTTTGGTTTGAGCCGGCCTTTTTTGCTTTGACCTTAAAACTATATCTTTTTTACGTTAGTTGCCTGGTCCCCCTTGGGGCCCTGGGTAACCTCGAATTCAACTTCATCACCTTCTGCTAAAGATTTATATCCTTCTCCAGTAATTGCGCTGAAGTGGACGAATACATCTTTGCCGTCTTCGGAAGTAACAAATCCATAACCCTTTTGGTTGCTGAACCACTTTACTTTACCCTTTGCCATCTTGTTTCTCCTTTTTTTAATTGCGCCCCGTAAAAGCACGGAGCTTTACTTATCTATTAAAAATCCCTTGCAGCCGAAAGGCTTGGGCAAAAAAATACCGCAAAGCATGGTTATTTTCTGTTACTGCTTTGCGGTTTATACATGTTGCTACTCAATTTCTTTGTTTCTCCTCTAATCTAAGCTTGACAAAATAAATATAGCATTAATTGAGGATTTGTCAACCTTTTAATTGCTAGCGGGTTATTAATCAGTCAAACCGTTGGCGTAGCATATGTTGACTATTATTCAGGACTTGATATAATGTGAACAAATTGTTCCGGTTGGCTGCGGCTAAACCGGTAAATTTACGTTCTGATTTAAATTTCATATGCCGATGTAGCTCAGTTGGTAGAGCAGGACTTTCGTAACAACTTTTCTACTATTTCAATCCCAGTATTATCAATAACTTACGAAAATAGATGTGAATAAAAATGTGAATGAAATCGGAATTATGATTGGCAAGATCCTTAAACATTGAAATCGAGAAACTTAAAAAAGGAGGAAATATGCCGGAAAGTAAACCGAATTTATTCCAACCTTGGGAATTTCCACCAGAGGCCGAGCCAAAATTTGTAAATGCCCACGTTATTAATTGGAATGGCAGAGAACTTTATTTAGCGTTTGGGCTTGGAAGACCACATAAGCTTTTAGCAGGAGACGAAAAACATATCAAAGCAGTATCTCAGGTGATTTTAACAAAAGAGCACCTTCAAGAATTAGTTCTAAACCTACACAAACAACTTGTTGATTGGGGGAAACAGGGTGGCCCAGCTGGAGAATCCGGGCCGGGACCGCAAAAGCCT
>CAIYPD010000005.1 GCA_903928075.1 Candidatus Firestoneibacteriota bacterium | reverse complement strand
TTTCTTTTTTCTTTTTTTCCTGATCCCCATTATTTTATCTGTTACTCTCGGGGTCAAGCTGATTTCTCTAAAAGACGGAGATATCCCCTGCTCTCTCTGTATAGGCTCATAATCTACAATCCATTTTCTCATTAGCCGCCCTGAGTGATTGAAGAGCTTAAGTTTTTCAAAAAAAGTAACAGGGCTCTGGTTTGAAAGCAGGCGTGCAAGATAGTTGATATTAAGAGCTCCCGTCCCGCTATACATTTCATGGCAAAGCGCTAGGACAACTACGGACTCATCGTCGTTTAGTTTGTTTTTTCTTAGTATAGAAGCTATCTTGTTGGTTTTACAGGTTTTAAGCTCTCCTACCGTTTTCATCAAATCTTCATGTATGGTTTGATTGCTTTTTTCAGCCGGGAGCAAAGCATCCCCTGAATCCTTAGTTGTCTTTTTTGAGCCCAAACGCCTTATACTAGAGTCAAGTTTCTTCAACTCTCCTATAGATTCAAAGCATTTAAGAACCAGTCCATCTTCAAAAGCTGTTTCGTTTTGCATTACTTTACTCCTTGCCGTCAAAAGCGACGGCTGATGACACGCCCTCCAAAAAGACTGGCGGGCATGGATTAAACTGAGATGGCACAGATAAGAACCAAACTTCTACTGCTCAAATATACTAAAGCCATCAGTAATAAGTAATACGGGAGGATTAGGAAAAAGTTGTGAAGAAAAAGGCTTCGGGGGTCAGGAAGCGAAGCGACAAGATCGAGAAAACAAGAATACAAGACGACAAGATAACAAGACTGAAGCATCTTTTCCAGCTCTTGCTGACCTTCCGACCTCCGACTTCCAACCCTCCGTTCTTACGGCCTTCCCGCTCCCTGACCCCCGGCCCCTGACCCCTGCACTACTAACACAATATCTCCGGATTCATTTTTTATATATTCTACAACTGATATTCCATAGCCCAGCAATGTCTTTTTTATATCTTTATAAAAGCTTCTATTATCAAAACCATAGAGACTCTTTCTTCCGGTCCGCCTGTCATATATTTCATTAAGACTGTAGATTATCCGCTTTTTCTCACTAAACTTTTTTCCCCGAGCCGAAGAATCAAGTTCTCTATTTATATCAATATACATAGACAGGCAATTTTCCTCTCTGCTCATAACATAGTAGTCTTTATTATTTGAAATTATCGATACCGATGAGGGGGATAACAGCAAAACCAATATATCTGCATAGGAAGGAGTAAGTTTTTCCGCCTCCGGATGGGTGTGAAATGACATTTTAGGAATCGTTTCAACCTCCGGCCACCCCACTGAACGCTTTGATCCTATTATAAATTTCACCCTGTCGTCATAGATATAACCGCCAACCTCTTTCCGGCCATGGAATGGTAAATATTTTAAGCATCCCGGAAATGTTTGAATCCCCGGGAAAATATATTCATAAACTTTTTTAGAAGACGAAAAACAATTAATGTCAATTTCGTTTACGGCAACTCACTTTTTAGCCATTCTTTCTCCCGCCGCTACTAAGGCGGCTGATGACACAGATGGATAGTGAGATGGCACGGATACAAGCCAAAACTCTGCCGTTGAAAGGAACAAGGCTCAAGTCAGACAACAGGATTACAAGATTGGAACTTCCGTTTTTTCTACTTTTTTGCTTTTTCTTGTTAGTTTGTCGCTACTCCCCTTCCGACCCTCCGACCTTCAAATCCCCTGACCCTCTACCCAAACTTTTTATGTCAAAGAACTATTAAATACTACGGCTACAGACACTAAAAGTTGTGTTATATTTTCAAGGCACTATATAATGCTACGCATAACAACTAAAAAGCATATTGCCCGTATTAATTATTATGAAAAAACTTATTGAGCTTGATAATGACCTACGGACCGTCTTTATCGGAGATACGCATGGAGATTATGATACTACTTGCGATATTTTTAAGAAGTTTAGTCCGGAAGCCAATCGTTTGGTGTTCCTGGGTGATTATGTGGATAGAGGACCCAAATCAAGAGAAAATATTGAACTT
>CAIYPD010000004.1 GCA_903928075.1 Candidatus Firestoneibacteriota bacterium | reverse complement strand
GCTGCTGTTAATGTCGTCTTTCCATGATCAACATGACCGATGGTTCCTACATTTACATGCGGCTTTGTCCTTTCAAATTTTGCCTTACCCATATTGCTTTACCTCCATAAACTACTTTTTAGCTACTGCTTTTCCGTTTGCTTTCGCAATAATTTCTTCCGCCATACTCTTGGGAAGTTCTTCATAATGCGCAAATTGCATGGTAAAATTACCTCTACCTTGTGTTAGTGACCTTAAATCCGTAGCATATCCGAACATATTAGCTATCGGAACAAAACCTCTGATAGCCCTTGCATTGCCTCTTTGAGTCATGTTCTCAATTCTACCGCGTCTTGAGTTTAGGTTGCCTATAACTTCACCCATATATTCTTCGGGGATGGTCACTTCAATATCCATTATAGGTTCAAGAATCATCGGGCTGGCTCTTTTAAAGCCGTCTTTAAACGCCATCGAACCGGCAATTTTAAACGCCATCTCTGAAGAGTCCACATCATGATACGAACCATCAATCAATGTAATTTTGACATCCACCACCGGATACCCGGCGAGAACTCCGCCTTCACAGGCTTCTTTAATACCTTTGTCTATAGGCGAAATAAATTCCCGGGGAATAGAGCCCCCGACGATATCATTAATAAATTCATAACCCTTACCTTTCTCGTTAGGCTCAACTTCAATAATACAATGCCCGTATTGACCTTTACCGCCGGTCTGTCTTATATATTTGCCTTCAGCTTTAACTTTCTTAGTCAGGGTCTCTTTATAAGCAACCTGGGGTTTACCGACATTACACTCGACATTGAACTCTCTTTTCATTCTGTCAACAAGAATATCAAGATGTAATTCGCCCATACCCGACATAATTGTCTGGCCGGTTTCTTCGTCTGTCTTTATTTTAAATGTAGGATCTTCATCGGAAAGCCTGTTCAAGGCCATACCCATTTTATCCTGATCCGCTCTTGTCTTGGGTTCAATAGCAACAGAAATTACCGTGTCCGGGAAATTCATGGCTTCAAGAACAATCGGAAACTCCTCGTCACAAAGAGTATCTCCCGTGGTAGTGCCTTTCAAGCCGACAACAGCGGCAATGTCTCCCGCCATAATCATATCTATATCTTCTTTTTTATTGGCATGCATTCTGACAAGACGGCCGATTCTTTCTTTTTGACCGGTCAGAGAATTGTACACATAGGAAGACGATTTTATAACACCGGAATAGACTCGGACAAAGGTGAGTTTACCGACAAAAGGATCAGAAAGTATTTTAAAGGCTATGGCCGCGAACGGCTGATCATCTGCTGCTTTTCTTTCTTCGTCAAGTTTAGTTTTAGGATTAATGCCTTTTATTGCCGGAATATCTATCGGCGATGGCAGGTAATAAACTACGGCATCCAGCACCGGCTGCACGCCTTTGTTCTTAAACGAAGAACCGCAAAAAGCAGGAACAATTGCACACTTAATAGTCCCCGTCCTGATAGCTTTTCTGATTTCATCTATGGATACTTCGGATTCTTTCCCATCCAGATACTTTTGCATAATACTTTCGTCGAACTCTGCACAGGCTTCCATAAGCTGTTCTCTGCATTTTTTTGAAATTTCAACCAGGTCGGCGGGAATTTCTCTTTCTTCAAATTTGGCGCCTAAGGTCTCATCAAGCCAGACTAAAGCTTTCATTTTAACAATATCAACAACCCCGATAAAAGTGCTCTCCTCACCAATTGCAACCTGCATTAAAACAGGCTTAGCCCCGAGTTTTACCTTCATAGAATCAACAGCCATGAAGAAATCAGCACCTATCTTGTCCATCTTATTCATAAACGCAATTCGCGGAATATTATATCTATCTGCCTGGCGCCAGACGGTTTCTGACTGCGGCTCAACGCCCGAACAAGCATCAAACACAACAACTGCCCCGTCAAGAACCCTTAAAGATCTTTCAACTTCTGCAGTAAAATCAACATGACCGGGAGTATCAATAACATTTATGCGTTTTTTCATCCAGGAAGTACTTATCGCCGCAGAGGTAATAGTAATACCTCTTTCTTTTTCCTGAATCATATAATCAGTGGTAGTATTTCCTTCATCAATATCACCGATTTTATGGATAACACCGGTGTAATACAGAACCCTCTCTGTAGTAGTGGTTTTCCCCGCATCTATATGCGCAATGATGCCTATATTTCTCGTATCATTTAAAGTATATTCTCTTGACATTTTCTAAATTCCCCTTAACCTTACCATCTGAAATGGACAAAAGCTTTATTGGCTTCTGCCATCTTGTGCACATCTTCTCTTTTCTTGCAGGCTGCTCCCGTATTTTTAGAAGCATCTAAAATTTCACCGGTAAGCCTTTCCACCATAGTTTTCTCGGAACGGCCTCTTGAGGCATCAACGAGCCACTTTATTCCAAGTGCAATGCGTCTTGCCGGAGCTACTTCCACAGGAACCTGATAAGTGGCGCCGCCGACTCTTCTGGGTTTTACTTCAAGCATCGGTTTAATATTCTCCATGCCCTGCTTAAGAACAGTAACCCCGTTTGCATTAGCTTTTTTTCCTACATCGTCTATAGAAGTATAGACTATAGTTTCGGCAATGCTTTTTTTTCCCTGTTTCATAATACTGTTAATAAGCTTCTGAACAATAACATCGTTAAACTTGGGATCAGGACTTGTCTCTCTCTTTCCTACCAGCTTTTTTCTTGGCATTTCTTAAACCCCTCTTCTAATTTATTTTTCCGTTATTAATTTTAATCTTCCCGGAAAACAAAAAACCACAGGATTATTTTCCGTGGTATTTATTTAGTTTCCGCAGGAGCCGCTGCCGGCGCTGCCGCTTTTGCTTTTGGCGCTTCGCCTTTACCGGCCTTGACGCCATATTTAGATCTTCCTTGCTTTCTATTATCTACTCCGGAGGCATCCAAAGCGCCTCTTATTATATGATACCTTACACCGGGAAGATCTTTGACTCTTCCGCCCCGGACTAAAACTATCGAGTGCTCATCAAGATTATGCCCTATTCCGGGAATGTAGGCAATTATCTCATAACCGTTTACAAGTCTGACCTTGGCAACCTTTCTCAAAGCTGAGTTAGGTTTTTTTGGCGTTGTCGTATAGACCCTAAGACACACACCTCTCTTTTGCGGACAAGAAGCCATCTGCATTGACTTGGATTTATTTGTCGCTTTAATTCTCTTTCCTTTTATGAGTTGACTGAATGTAAACAAACCACTTCCTCCTTACACTTCCCTCTTCTTAATAATTATCCGAGGGTTTTTTTCCGGAACTTTACCGGAGAATCATAAACAAAAAAAAGCGGAAAACCATATACCATTCCGCCTTAGTTAGCAAGCATATAAAAACTTATCTGCATCCTCATTATGGCTTACGGTAAAAGCTTATTTTACTATTCTTTTTATTATATGTCAACACTTATTTTGTTGGTTCTTTTATCTCTTCTTCTTCTTTTACTGCTGCTTCTTTTTTGCTTTCATTTTCAAGCATTATTCCTCTATATACCGAAGAACCGGTACCGGCAGGAATAAGGCGGCCAATAATAATATTCTCTTTCAAACCTTTTAAATAATCTACCTTTCCGGAAGTCGCAGCATCAGTGAGTACTCTTGTTGTTTCCTGGAATGACGCAGCAGCAAAAAAAGACTCTGTAGAAAGAGAAGCTTTTGTAATACCTTGAAGAATTGGCTCCCCGTGAGCCTTTTTTTGGTCTTTAAGCATTTTACTATTTTCTTCCTCATAAATTTTCTTATCAACTTCTTGACCTTCAAGAAACGCTGTATCTCCTGGGTCGGTTATCTTAACTTTGCGAAGCATTTGTTTGACTATAATCTCAATGTGCTTATCATTAACTTTTACACCTTGAGAACTATAAACCTCTTGAATTTTTTCAAGCAGATATTCCTGAGTAGCTTTTTCACCTTGAACCATAAGATAGTCACGAGGGTCAGGTGCGCCGTCAGTAAGTTGATCTCCGGCAGAAACAACTTCACCGGTAGAAACAAGAATATGCTTGCCCTGAGGTACGGAATATTCCGCTGACTCAATCCACTTTCTTTCCTGACCAATCTTTTCTAATGCATCATTTTTCAATTTAGCAGTATTATTATTGACAGTAATTTTTCTCATCCTTTTTTCAATTTCACCTATTTGAACTACACCTTCAATTTCACTAATAGTGGCGAGTTCTTTCGGCTTCCTTGCCTCAAAAAGCTCCGCAACTCGAGGAAGACCGCTTGTAATATCTCCTGAATTTTTTCCGCGAGCTCTTCGTCTAGTCCCTAAAACATCAAAAGCTTTTATTTTATCTTTATCTTTTGCAAGAATATGGGCCTCTTCGGGCAAAGCATAACTAGCAAGTACTTTACCTTTAGCATCAATAATTCGAATATACGGCTGTTGACCCTCTCCTTTGTTCTTAATCACGATACGAGTTAGAAGTTTAGTTACTTTATCTACTTCTTCTTTGTATGTCACCCCTTCGACCAGCCCATCATACTCTATCCTACCTTGAACAAAAGACAAGATCGGTTCGTTGATGGTGTCCCATTTAGCAATGATTTTCTCTTCTGTAATTTTTTTAAGTTCTTTTATTCTGTTTGCTATTTCTCCTCCAACATCTCTTGCCTCATTTCTCTCTTTTTCCAATTCCTTGATTCTATTATGAGTCACTTTTTGTTTTTCTTTAAGCGCTCTTCCTTCAAATGTTTCCCCTTCTTTAAAATATATTACTGTGCCAAAGGGCAATTTATAACTGTCTGTTTTACTTCTATTTTTAACTTTGTAGTTAACATTAAGCGTAGTCTCTCTGTTAACAATAATCATTTCACCATCACTGTTTTCACCAAATTTTATATTCGAGTAACTAACTTCCCCATCATGTTCTAGATATTCCTTTTTAACTTCAATTTCACCTTTTGCAACCTTATCGACATTTCCACCGATATGAAATGTTCGTAGAGTTAATTGTGTTCCGGGTTCGCCTATCGACTGAGCGGCAATAATTCCTACTGTTTCCCCGATGTCAACAATACGCTTCGTACTTAAGTTCTCCCCATAACACATAGCGCAGATACCTCTTTTAGCAGCACAGGTAATAGACGAGCGTATCATAATAGTATCTATTTGGTCGGACCTGGCTATTCTTTCGGCTTTATCACTGTCAATTATTTCTCCGGCTTTCGCATATATTTCGGCGGTCAGCAAATCAGCAATATTAAAGAGAGCAACACGGCCAATTATTCTTTCTTTAAATCTCTGCAGCGCCTTATCATGGTTTTCTTCTGTCCCGATCTTATCTACGCGGGTACCATTTTTTGTTCCACAATCATCCTCCGTAATAATAACATCCTGAGCAACATCAACAAGACGCCTGGTAAGGTAACCTGCTTCAGAGGTTTTAAGCGCAGTGTCGGCAAGACCCTTACGGCCACCGTGAGTAGAGATAAAATATTCTATTACTGACAAGCCACTTCTGAAATTTGATTTAATAGGATATTCTACAATCTCATCCTTTCCACCTGTAATATTTTGAAGCGGCTTCGCCATTAGCCCTCTCATACCAATTAACTGCCGTACTTGCATAATATTCCCGCGCGAACCTGAGTGAACCATAATTGATATAGGGTTAAATCCTTCTTTATCATTTTTAAGTTCTTCTTCCAAACTTCTAGACACTTTATTAGTAGCTTCCATCCATACATCAATATGTTTGTGATACCTTTCAGTGTCGGTAATAATACCTCTAGTGTACTGATCTGCTATTTTTTCTGCTTCTTTTTCAGCGTGCTTAATATATTCTTCCTTCATAGTAGGTATTATCATGTCATCAATACCAATAGTAAGACCGGATTTAGTTGCATACTCAAATCCCAAATCCTTTAACCTGTCTAAAAGTCCCACAGTTCCTGAAATACCATAAAGTTTAAAACACTCCTCAACTAAATCTGAAAGTTCTCTTTTATTGAGCTCTTTATTTGGAAAACTCACACCTTCAGAAAGACATCTAAAAACAATAATTCTCCCGACAGAAGTGACCAAAATATTAGCAGGAATTTCAGTTTCCGCAGTTATTCCAAATTGTTTTCTTGATTCGATGTAAACTTTTGATTTAATTTTTCTTTCTTTATCTCTTTCTTCTATTTTTTCACTCTCCTGCTCTATTAATTTTTCCCCGGCAAAGCCTTTTTTTGGAACAACTACACGCGAATGCAAAGATATCCGGCCAGAATCATAAGCAAGGACTGCCTCCTGAAAACTGGAGAATACTTTTCCCTCTCCTTTTGCCTTAGTTTTAAGTTTAGTCATATAGGCAATTCCAGCAACTATTTCTCTTGAAGGGGTCGCAAGCGGTTCTCCACTTGAAGTTGCGAAAATATTATTTGTTGAAAGCAGGAGAGTCCTGCATTCAATTATTGCTTCCGGAGATAAAGGAACATGTACGGCCATCTGGTCGCCGTCGAAATCTGCGTTAAACGCCGTACAGACCAGAGGGTGGACCCGGATAGCGGAACCTTCTATAGGCACAATTTCAAAACCCTGTATACCCTGTCTGTGAAGTGTAGGGGCGCGATTTAACATTACCGGGTGGTCTTTTATTACCTCTTCGAGTATCTCCCAAACTTCGGGCTTAACACTCTCAACCATTTTTCTGGCACTTTTTACCGTATGAACATAGCCCTTATCTTCAAGTTTTTTAATTATGAATGGTTTGAAGAGTTCAAGTAACATTTTCTTCGGAATACCTGCCTGGTAAAGTTTGAGTTCCGGTCCCACAACAATTACGGAACGGCCGGAATAGTCAACCCGCTTGCCCAGTAAATTTTGTCTGAACCGTCCCTGCTTCCCTTTAAGCATATCAGCAAGAGATTTCAAAGGTTTATTGCGGTTGCTCTTTACCGGGACGCCGCGCCGGCCATTATCAAATAAAGCGTCAACACCTTCCTGTAACATTCTTTTCTCATTATTGATAATTATACCAGGAGCTTTTGCGTCCATTAATCTTTTCAGTCTGTTGTTCCTGTTAATAACTCTTCTATACAAGTCATTTAAATCAGAAGAAGCAAACCGGCTACCGTCAAGAGGAACCAGCGGTCTTAGGTCCGGCGGTATTACTGGCAGTGCCTCTAAAACCATCCACTCGGGCTTGTTGCCTGATTTCCTGAAATTCTCAACAATCCGGAGGCGCTTGATAGAGTCTTTTTTCTTGTTTGCAGACTTAGTGTCTTTAATTTCTGCTTTGAGCTCAGCGGAAAGAGTTTCCAAATCAATTTCTCGTAAAAGTTCTCTTATAGCTTCCGCGCCTATATTATACTTAAATGATTTTTCACCCAACTCTCTTAGCATTTTCTGAAGGTTCTCCTCAGAAAGCAACTGTCTCTTAGGAAGCCCCGTCGTACCCGGATCAATAACAATATAACTTTCATAATAAATAACTCTCTCAAGATCTTTTGTCGTCATTTCAAGCAGTACACCTATGCGCGACGGAATAGATTTTAAAAACCAGATGTGAGTTACCGGGCTGGAAAGTTTAATATGTCCCATCCGCTCTCTTCTTACTTTCGAGGAGGTGACCTGAACTCCGCATCTTTCGCAGACTATTTCGCGGTACTTTATTCTTTTATATTTTCCACAATAGCATTCCCAGTCCTTGGTTGGACCAAATATTTTTTCGTCAAAGAGACCGTCTTTCTCGGGTCTATAGGTCCGGTAATTAATAGTCTCCGGCTTTTTCACTTCACCATGGGACCATTTTATTATAGTTTCCGGAGAAGCAATTTTAATAGAGATAGAACTAAAATCCTGCTTTCTCTCGACTTCTGCTTCTATCGGCTTTGCATTTTTTATAACTTCTCTGACTCTGGCCACTTGCAACGCTCCTTAGTATAGTTCGATTTTTAACAGGAAAACCGGACTTTTACTTTTTGGATTTCTTTTTCTTTTTGCCTAATACTTTGCCTTTTTCTTCGCTTTCTTTAAAAATATCTTCCTTAACCTCAGTTGCAAAGACTTTCGTAATATCTTTTATTTCTTTAACCACCGGGCCTTTTGTAAGATTAACATCCAGTCCCAATCCTTGAAGTTCTTTCACAAGGACATTGAAGGACTCCGGTAAGCCGGGTTCAGGCAGGTTGCGCCCCTTAACAATGGCTTCATATACTTTTGTGCGGCCGTTGACATCATCACTCTTTACGGTCAACATCTCCTGGAGAATATTAGCCGCGCCATAAGCTTCAAGCGCCCAAACTTCCATCTCGCCTAATCTCTGTCCACCAAACTGGGCTTTTCCGCCTAACGGTTGCTGTGTTATTAAAGAGTAGGGTCCCGTAGATCTTGCGTGGACCTTATCATCAACAAGATGTGAAAGTTTCATTATATACATATTGCCGACCGTTACTGGTAAGTCAAACTCCTCTCCGTTAACCCCATCGTAGAGACGGGTCTTTCCACTTTCAGGCAAATCTGCTTCTTTAAGAGCCTGCTTTACTTCCGCTTCAATGGCTCCGTCAAAAACCGGAGTTGAAACATAGTAACCCATTACTCTGGCTGCCCAGCCAAGATGGGCCTCAAGAACCTGCCCTACATTCATACGGCCGGGGACACCGAGAGGATTGAGTACGACATCTACAGGTGTACCGTCAGGCAAATAAGGCATATCTTCCTGCGGGACTATTTTCGCTATAATTCCTTTGTTGCCGTGCCGGCCGGCTACCTTGTCCCCGACTTCTATTTTGCACTTACTTGCGATATATACTTTAACCAGCTTAATTACGCCGGGAGGAAGATTATCGCCCTCATCCAACTTAGCCAGTTCTCTATTCATTTTATAATCTAGTTCTTCCAGCCGGATCTTCGCTTTCTCTTTTTCTATTCCAACATTTTCTTCAATTTTTTTCTTGTCTTTTATGTTCTTCTTTATGGCTGCAATCTCCATATCTTTCTCTTCGTTTATCTCTTTTTTCCTCTCCTCATGTTCCTTTGAGATAAGTTTTCTATTTTCCTTACTCTTTAACTTCGTTGTGGACTCCTTTCTGGAAAATATTTGAATATCAACAACAATACCCGAGGTACCCTGAGGTGCTTTAAGAGAGGCATTCTTTACATCTTTGGCTTTCTCCCCAAAAATGGCTCTCAGTAATTTTTCTTCCGGAGTGCTTTCTGATTCTCCTTTAGGCGTGACCTTACCGACCAGAATATCTCCGGCATGAATTTCAGCTCCAATCCTGATAATTCCATTTTCATCCAAATCAGCCAGAGCTTCTTCGCTCACATTGGGGATATCGCTGGTGATTTCTTCTTCCCCCAGTTTGGTATCCCGTGCTTCTATAGACAACTCCTCTATGTGTATAGACGAAAATTTATCCTCTTTTAATAGATTTTCACTAAAAACAATTGCATCTTCAAAATTATAACCGCGCCAGGGCATTAAGGCGACCATTACATTCTGACCGAGCGCCAACTCGCCTCTCTCGGTGCAAGGGCCATCAGCAATAACCTGGCCTTTGGCTATCTTCTCTCCTCTTTTCACTATAGGCCGTTGGTTAATATAAGTGTCCTGATTGGACCGTTTGTACTTAATAAGAGTGTAAATATCCAGTTTGTTTTCAGCATTGTAAATCTCTATTCTCTTAGCGTCAACATATTCAACCATACCCGCATTTTTCGCCAAAACCATCACCTCTGAATCATAGGCAACTTTATATTCCATCCCTGTTCCTATAATAGGGGCTTCTGATTTTACTAAAGGTACAGATTGACGCTGCATATTTGAACCCATAAGAGCCCTGTTTGCATCATCATGTTCTAAGAATGGAATTAACGCCGTTGATATAGAAACAAGTTGCATAGGCGAAACATCCATATAGTCAGCTTCCTCAGGCTTTATCATTGGAAACTTATCTTTTTTTCTTGCAACGAGAGAATCTTCAGTCAAATATCCTTTACCATCCAAGTTTGCGTTCGCCTGAACAATTAAGTATTTATCCTCTTCATCAGCGGTAAGATAGTGAATATCAGAAGTTGCTTTGCCTTTATTTATTTTTCTGTACGGGGTCTCTATAAAACCGAGTTCATTTATTCTCGCGAAAGATGAAAGAGAGGCGATAAGACCTACATTAGGGCCTTCAGGAGTTTCTATCGGACACATCCGACCATAATGTGTATAGTGAACATCGCGGACTTCGAAGCCGGCACGGTCCCGGTCAAGACCTCCCGGACCAAGCGCAGAGAGCCTTCTTTTATGTGTCAACTCTGCAAGGGGATTGGTCTGGTCCATAAACTGTGACAACTGATTTGTACCGAAAAACTCTCTGAGCGAGGAAAAAATAGGTTTGGTATTAACGATGTCAGAAGGGACCGCAATTTTGGTATCAACCATTGACATTTTTTCACGGATAAATCTTTCCATACGGACCAGACCGATTCTAAATTGGTTCTCTACTAACTCACCTACGGCCCTTACTCTTCTGTTTCCAAAATGGTCGATATCATCTTTCTCTCCTACGCCATTGCTAAGTTCAAGCAAATTACTTATGGTTTTTCTTATATCCTCATCATTTAGAACCCGCTCTTCAAGATTATAAGCCTTAAGTTCTTTCGATGGATAAAGTTTTTTGTTTATTTTATGTCTGCCGACTTTACCCAAATCATATCGTTTCGGATTAAAGAACATATTGTTAAAGAATATTCTTGCCACCTCAAGCGTCACAGGTTGTCCGGGGCGCATTTTTTTATAAATCTCGAGAATGGCTTCGTCTTGACCGGGCTTAATAGTATCTTTAAGTAAAGTTAACATAAGATTTATTTTGTCAGCTACTTCTGGTTTTTCTTTATTCTCAATTTCCTCTGACAATACCTTGTCATCATTTTCATCTCTCTGTGAAACAATAATCTCTATTTTTTTAACTTTATTTTTCTGGAGTTTGTTAAAAAGTTCCTCACTGACAGTCGTTCCCGCAGGAATAGTTGTCTCTTCAATTTCTACACTTTTCGCAAGTATTTTTTTCTTTTTTACTTCTATATTTTCAATATTCACTTCTTCGGTCTTGTAGAAAAGTTTAATAATATCCTCGTTTGTAGCATAGCCCATTGCACGAAGCAATATCGTCGCAAAAAATTTCCTCTTTTTATCAATCCGGGCATAAAGAATTTCATTTGCATCAAACTCAAACTCCAGCCAAGAACCTCTGTAGGGTACTATCTTCGCCATATACAATTTACCATGGGCGGACAAGAGTTTATCTTCCTGCTCGTCAAAAGAAACCCCGGGAGAACGGTGAAGTTGAGATACAATAACTCTTTCGGAACCGTTAATAATAAAAGTCCCTTTCTCGGTCATTAAGGGTATTTCACAGACATATATTTCCTGTTCTTTGATCTCTTTTACTTTTTCCTTAACAACTTCATCATAGATGAGCATTCTTACCGTAAATTTTAACGGGGCCCCGTAAGTAGTCGCTCTCTCTTTACATTCAACCTCGGAGAACTTAGGCTCCCCGAGAGTATAACTGATAAATTCAAGTTTTATATGTTCTTTGTTGGAAGTAATAGGAAAAATCTCATTAAATACGCACTGCAGGCCGTAGTTTTTTCTTTTTAGAGGAAGAGCCTCACTTTGTAAAAAACTTATATATGAATTTTTCTGAACTTCAATTAGATTTGGCAATTTCACATCAATTAAATTGGCCTTCTCCAATCTCCCAGGGAGTTTAGAGAAATCTTTTCTTTTACGCTTCCCTAATTTATCAAACTCTTCCATTTTTCCTCCGACAAAACAAACCTCGCCAAACGCTTGCGCGCAAAACTGGGGTTTTAACCGCTAAAAAAAGGAAATTAAGCGGGTCCGCCGGAAGCGAACCCGCGAAAATTCTTTACTTTTACTTAAGCTCTATCGTTGCCCCGCTGCCGTCAAATTTCGCTTTCAATTTTTCTGCTTCATCCTTAGTAAGGCCTTCTTTTACGGTTTTCGGTGCGCCATCAACTAAATCTTTTGCTTCCTTAAGGCCCAGCCCGGTAACTTCCCTTACAACTTTAATAACAGGAATTTTGCTTTGACCTGCAGAAGTCAGGACCACAGAAAAACTGGACTGCGCTTCCGCTGCCGCACCTGCCGGAGCCGCTGCCGCCGCCGCTGCTACCGGCGCTGCCGCTGAAACTCCAAACTTTTCCTCCATGCTCTTGATAAGCTCAACGAGCTCAAGAACCGACATTTTAGATATTCCTTCCAGTATTTCTTCTTTTGTTGAATTTGCCATAAAATCCTCCTGTGACTGATTTTTTATTTAACTACTTCTTTTTGTTTTTTAATTGCATCTATTGTGCCAACAATCTTTTGAACATTAGAATTGAGCACATAAACGAGCCTGCTGAGCGGAGCTTGCATTCCGCCGGCAACCCGGCCAAGCAGAACATCTCTACCCGGAAGTCCGGCTATTACCGCGAGCTGCGCGGTAAGAACGGATTTACCTTCAATAACACCTGCCCTTACTTTTAAGTTTTCGTGAGCTTTAGAAAAATCACTCACCAGCTTCGCAGTAAGAATCGGATCCTCAAAGTTTAAAACCACGCCGGTGGGGCCGTCTATAAACTTCTGAATATCCTCAAGGTTAACTTCTTTAAGCGCTCTCAATATAATGTTATTTTTTATAACCTTATATTCCATTCCGCTTTTTGACACTTTTTTTCTAAAATCCGTGGTATCTTCAACGGTTAAACCGGTAAAATTAGTAAAGACTATTCCTTTTGCCCGGTTAAATTTTTCGGCAAGCGCCTTTACTTCTTCCGCCTTTTTTAACTTATTGTCGCTCATTTTAGCCCTCCGATACGTTTAAGTACGACTTTGTGTCTATATTGATAGCCGGACTCATCGTAGTATGCAAAACTACTTTCTGAACAAAAACACCCTTAACGCCCTGCGGCCTTGCTTTAATTACCGCTTCCAAAAGCGTATTAGAATTGTCCAGAAGCTTCTGGGCATCAAATGAAGCTTTGCCTATAACCGAGTGAATAACGCCTCCGACATCAGTCTTGAATTCAATTTTGCCGGTTTTTGCTTCCTTCACGCTTCTCGCCAAATCATTCGTAACCGTGCCTGATTTAGGATTAGGCATCAATCCTGAAGGACCCAAAACCTTGCCAAGTTTACTGATATCTCTCATCATGTCCGGCGTGGCAATGACAACATCAAAGTCGCGCCAGCCGCCCATAACTTTTTCAACCAGATCCTCCGCCCCGACAAAATCCGCCTTGGCCTCTCTTGCTTCTTTCTCTTTTTCGCCTTTTGCGAACACCAACACCCTTGGTACTTTTCCTGTACCATGAGGAAGTACAACACTGCTCCTTACGGCCTGGTTAGTTTGTTTTACATCAACACCCAGTTTAATAGTGAGAGAGACCGTTTCATCAAACTTAGCCTTGGCCAATTCTTTCACAAGATTTACCGCATCGGAGAGGGTGTATTTTTTAGTAGCATCTACTTTCTTTGATAATTCTGCTATTCTTTTTCCCATTTTTCCCCCTACTCCGTCACTTCTATGCCCATATTTTTGGCGGTACCTTCCACCATTCTCATAGCCGATTCCAGCTTTGTGGTGTTAAGATCCTCCATTTTCAACGCGGCAATTTCTTTTACCTGGGCTTTCGTGATCTTACCGACTTTGGTCTTGTTCGGCGTACCTGAACCCTTCGCAACTCCGATAGCTCTTTTGATAAGCACCGAAGCAGGAGGAGTCTTCATAATGAAAGTAAAACTCCTGTCGGAATACACGGTAATTACTACCGGTATAATCAAGCCCTCCTGTTGGGGCTCAGAAGTCTTAGCGTTGAACTGTTTACAGAAATCCATTATGTTCACGCCGTGTTGTCCCAGTGCCGGACCTACCGGCGGCGCAGGATTGGCTTTCCCCGCTGTGACCTGCAACTTAACTAACGCTGCAATCTTTTTTGGTGGCATAGCAACTCCTTATTCTTTTCTTCCCCTTCGAAGCGGTACACGGGTAGACAGGGGAGAAATACCCGCATTGCGTAACAGTAATTTTTTAAAACTTAAATTTTTTCTATATGCGTGAAATCAACTTCAACAAGTGTGGGCCGGTTAAACATCTCGACCATCACTTTTACTTTCATTCTATCAGGGTATATTTCTTCTATTACACCGGAGACATTAGAGAAAGGCCCGTCTGTGACAACTCTTACCAGCTGGCCCTTTTCATATTCAACAACATGCTTCGGAATTGGTATATCACCTTTCATCTGGCCTTTGATTATATTTAATTGTTCTTCCGAAAGCACCAGCGGTTTGTTCCCTGCTCTAACAAAACCCGTAACTTTAGGGGTATTTCTTACAATCGTCCAGGTATCATCGGAAAAATCCATCTCAACCAGAATATAGCCGGGATAGAATTTTTTAGAAACTGTTTTTTTCTTGCCGCCTTTTATTTCGACAACATCTTCTTTGGGTATCAGAATTTCCGCGATACTATCAGGGACGGCGGTAGTCTTTTTTCTTTCTTCCAGATTTGTTTTAACTTTTTCTTCGCAGCCGGAGTAAGTAGTGACAATGTACCATTTTTTTTCCATGGTTATTTTCCTATCAGTAAGAGTTCAAGCAGTTTGCTAATAAATACATCAGCTACTCCGGTAAACACGGAGAGAATAACAACAACAGAAATAACAACCACGGTTGAGCCTAAAATCTCTTCTCTTGTCGGCCAAGAAACCTTGGTTACCTCGACTCTAACTTCACCAAAGAAATCGCTAATTTTTTTAAACATTCTTCTCCTTTTAAGCAGGCCTGGCAGGATTTGAACCTGCAACACGCGGTTTTGGAGACCACTGCTCTAGCCAGTTGGAGCTACAGGCCTATTTTATTACGCGTTTACGCCTTTGTTTCTTTATGGAGCGTATGCTTTTTGCACCATTTGCAATATTTACGCAATTCCAATTTATCGGGATTTTTCTTTTTATTTTTCGCCGTTGCGTAATTCTTTCGCTTGCAGTCCGGGCAGAGCATAAGTACAGTTTCTAACATAGTTTTATCCTTGCGTTCTCAATTATGGATTAGTGCGGGTTATAAAATCCGGCACAAAAATACAACAATACAGCCGGACCTTTTCTCTTAAATCCGGCTGTATTGATTTTCCTATTCTATAATCTCGGAAACGACGCCCGCCCCAACCGTGTGGCCGCCTTCCCTGATTGCAAATCTTAATTCTTTTTCCATCGCGATGGGCGTGATTAACTCCACTTCCATCATTACATTATCTCCCGGCATTACCATCTCT
>CAIYPD010000003.1 GCA_903928075.1 Candidatus Firestoneibacteriota bacterium | reverse complement strand
TTTATTGTACCAGTTAAGACAAGACACAGCAACAAGGGATGAGAGCGAAGCTCGGAAGGTCAGAGGGTCGGAGGGTCAGAAGGTACGCAAGAGCAAAAAAAGAATATAAAATATCAGGATTAGAATAATATTTTCTTTTCGTAGCGTCGGCTGTCAATCCGACGTGCGTCGCTGTCATTGCGAGACAGTTTTATCGTCGAAGCAATCTTACCTTAAGTGCTTTAGAGATATAATTAGGCAAGATTGCCGCGTCCTTATCAGTTCTTCCTCCAAAGTGATCGGCGGACACAGCGCAATGACAGAAATAGAAAAAGGCCTGTAAAGACATTTTTGGCTCTACAGACCTTCACTAAATATCCTTCATCGATTTTAGACTTTATGGACCTTATAAACCTTATCTCGCTGTGTCAACGAATGTTGACACCTATGTATCCTTCCTACCGAGAAAAGCTTTGCTTACAAACCTTATGAACCTTTTTTTGCCTACGGCAAAATGGTGGGCCCGGACGGAATCGCACTCTGCTCGCTCAGGCTCGCAAGTATTCCTAAATATTTAAATTTTTACACTTTGGGAAGTCAAACCACCAGCGCTATTTATCGCTCTGGCTATTCTCCCTTTTATTAGTAATCAGCAATCAGTTATTAGTTATTCATTATGGTGGGCCCGGACGGAATCGAACCGCCAGCGCGCGGTTTAGGAAACCACTGCTATATCCAATTTAGCTACGGGCCCGTTTTTGCTTCTGCAAAAACAGAGCAATCGAAAATAGAAAATCGACAATAGATTCAATCCTTTTCGATTGCGGTCTATTGTTCTATTGCTCTATTTTCCAGTACTCTTTTAATACTTACAAATCATTTGATTATATCAGATATAAAGCGTTATTTCAAAAGGATTTTGCAGAAAAAGGCAAGGTTTTATTGGGGGTTTTATACTTCCTTTGCTATTATGCTTCTATATATGTACATGCTGGCACACAGTAACACCGGAGAATTACCCGTCTTGCTGACAAACGAGTACAAATCAATTATTTTTGGGATTGCTTTGCAAAACAGTTCTTAAAAAGCCCTGAATAAGTAGGCACTTGATCTAAATTTCATTTATTAGTTCGGCAATTTTTTTAGGTGATGGTAGTTCATTTTTCAGATTTGCAGGTAGTTTTCCTATTATCTTATAGGCAGACACTCCTATAGGCTTTCTTGTGTCTCTTAGAGCATATTCTACGGTAGTTCTTTTTTTATCTTTACACATTATTATACCTATCGACGGGTTTTCCCCTTTTAGTTTGACTATTGAGTCAAGCGCCGATAAATAGAATTGCATTTTGCCTGCATACTCGGGCTTGAATTCTCCTATTTTCAGCTCTAAGGCTACGAGGCTTTTCAAATAACGGTGATAAAGAAGGATAT
The DNA here is from genome assembly GCA_903928075.1 of Candidatus Firestoneibacteriota bacterium. Lineage (GTDB taxonomy): Bacteria > Oederibacteriota > D2-FULL-39-29 > D2-FULL-39-29 > D2-FULL-39-29 > CAIYPD01. The sequence goes on along the minus strand of CAIYPD010000003.1, from coordinate 525 downwards.
CGATAAAATACTCTTTTCCATCAATCTCCATCCGGAATTGACTCCCGACAAAAGTAAAAGCACCCCCCATTTCAAGCAAAAATTTATTAATTCTACTCAATATCGCCTGTTCAAGTTCTCTTTCGCTATGCTCTTCCGCCAATTCCAGAAAATCAAAGGTATATTCATCTTTAACCGCAAGCTTAGCCTGTTTTTGAATTGACACCGGCAATGTTTTTTTAAAATTGGTCTGATTTACCAGTGTTTTTTCGTAGGTATTGTTTTCTATTTGGTGGATAAGAACATTTTTTGTCCAACCCATGCGCCGGGTCATGCGGATGTAGAATTCTCGTTCTAAATTATCTTTGCATCTTTCTAATATGACGAGATTGTGAGCCCAGGCTATTTCTGCAACCAGTGGTTGCAGTTTTGTACTTTGCGAGTATTGCATGTAGAAATTTCTCATATACCATATATTTCTGGAAGAAAATCCCTGTATTCCGGGAAATTCTTTCTGCAAATCCAAAGCTAAATTCTCTACTACTG
>CAIYPD010000002.1 GCA_903928075.1 Candidatus Firestoneibacteriota bacterium | reverse complement strand
TAACCTAGTCCCTCACATTTAACGCAACACTCTGGTGATATAATACCAGAGGAGGCGTTGAAAATCAATGACAGGGATAAAATATTCTAGACTAACTCTAAAAGAACGAGAAGAAATAAGTAGGTGTCTGGCTGTTGGCAAAGGGACAAGAGAAATAGGTAAGTTTCTTCGCCGGCATCCAAGTACGATAAGCCGAGAAATTCGAAAAGGTGGTTGTAATAAGTTCAGGTACACGTATAGAGCCGCGAAGGCAGATAGAAGAGCAAAAAGAAACGCAAGTAAACGAAAGCGTGGTAAAAGCAGGCTCGCAAAAGAAAAATTGCTCAGACTACAAGTGATAGCATGGCTTAGACAGAGATGGTCTCCTGAACAGATTGCAGAATATCTTAAAAAAGTGTATCCTAGAAATATGAAAATGAGGATATCGCCAGAGAGTATATATAGATATGTGTATGTACTTCCTAAGGGCATGCTTAAAGAAGAACTAGTGGCATCTTTACGACGAGAACATCACCGAAGATATCGTCGCAGAAAAAGCAATGTAGAAGCTAATAAAGAAATGAAAGACATGATTAGTATCGACCAAAGACCTGCAGAGATTGAGGGACGGGAAATACCTGGACACTGGGAAGGCGACTTAATGATAGGTAAGAACCGTCAATCGGCAATAGGAACACTTGTTGAAAGAAAGACCAGGTATCTAATGCTCGTAAAACTGAAGAACAAGCGCTCCGAAGAAGTACTAAAGAAATTCTCAAGACGATTCAAGAAGTTACCGGCAGACTTGAGAAAAAGCCTGACATACGATCAGGGTCGCGAGATGGCAGAGCATAAAGCTCTAAGCAAAGAAGCTGAAATTACTGTATATTTTGCTCACAAAGGAAGCCCGTGGGAGCGCGGTACAAACGAAAATACCAACGGGTTGTTAAGGCAGTTTTTTCCTCACGGAACAGATTTAAACAAAGTGACACAAAAAGAAATAAATAAAGTGGAAAAACTGATGAATGGACGACCAAGAAGAACATTAGGATTTAATACACCAGAAGAAGTTTTTAGTAAAAGTGTTGCGTTAGATTGTTGAGACTAAGTAAGTTAAAGTAGCAACAACTCAAACATTAGCATAGTTTCCGGTCATTACCTGCCGGCGGGATTTGTCTCAAGCGGAGACCCTCCGGCTTCAACGGAAGCGATTATCTTTAAAGCTGACCGGGTGTTCTCATTTTCATAAACGCGCAAGACGCTGAAAACCGGTACCAGCCCAAATACCCGGTCAAATTCCTTTGAAGGGAGCTTTTTTGGATACCTGCCGGAAAGTGCAACCAAAACATCTTTTCATCTTAAAATAATCTCCTATTTTTGAAATACACCGTAAGTACGGCAGATGTTAAGATAAGCGGCGAAATTTTCTATAGGTACCTCCGGGCTCAGGGAATGAGTACCTATTACCACGCCTCCATTTCTTCCCAGGTCAATTATTTCCCGCGCCTCGGCTTCTATTTTGCTTATAGGGCCATTTATCAGGGTGTCAGAGTTACACATTCCGCCGGTCAGGATAAGTTTGCGATATTTTTTTCTGAGCTCGGGCATAAGCATTCCTGCCCGGCGTTCCACCGGATTGATCCCATCGATCCCTGCATCAACCAGCATATCAAGGAGAGGTCGGATATCACCGTCAGAGTGAAACATCACATATTTGGCGCCTGCCGCATGATAAGTTTTAACCATCTTCCGGTAGGCCGGCAAAAATACATGTTCGAAAGTCTTGGGGGAAAACATCGGCCCATGATTAAAAGACATATCATCATAGATCCAAATACCCGTCTGGTAAAGCTTAGAACGTCTAAGGGCCTCCACACCGACAGCGGTAATATGCTCGCTGACTTTTTCGGCCAGTTCACGGGCAAGGTCAGGTTCTCCCGCCATATCCATAAGAAACTGTGCTTCACCGCGCATAAAACTGGTGCGCAAATAGGGACCGCCGGTCTTAATAAACAAAGCCCACTGTTTTTTTTCTTTCATTATATAAGTTTCGAACTGTTCTTGTGTCATACTCTTAAGATAACGGGAATCAAGAAATGGGGAATCGAAAACGACGGATTTTAAGTCTACACTTCCTTCCAATGGCGATTCCATTGTTTCCGAAAAATAGGCGTCCCCGCGGTTACGAACCAACCGGCCCCAATTATCTCGCGTGTAATTCCAGCCACCTTCTTCTTTGAGAAGCCGGGCATTTAAGGAAAATGCGCCTTCGACCGGCACATAGAGCCGGGTATCGGTAAGCAGGCCCGGATCTCCGAATCGAGCTTCCCACTCAGGAGGAAAAGACCAAAAATCACCCATTACAGGTATCTTATCAGGCCTTTGAAACCGAAAAGCCGTCAGCACTCTTTCTTCCGAATTCATTTTACTCGCTCCACTATCCGGCATACATGCTCTATTGTTTTTTTTGTTTTCTTCAGTCAAACCATTCATCTTTGTTTTCGGGGTCGAACGCGGGTATAGGAATATTGACAACGCGTAATTTTCCAACGGCGCGGTGCCGGCAGCCGGGATTTATAAAAACTGAAGTCATCGGTTTTACGGGGATTTTTTCCCCATCCAATTCCATGTATCCGGTTCCTTCAAGAATAAAATAGATCTCCGACAGCCTCTTATGATAATGAGGACGAGAATCCCCGGCAATATCGACCATATGGAGCGTGGCGACTTTATTATCGGGTGACACAAAAGCACGCCGCGATTGCCCGCAGGGGCATCTTACAGGACTGACTTCATCCATTTGCACAAATCTCCAGTTTTTCATAATTATCTCCCTATAAGTGATTCAGCTTTATGCTCTTTAAGAAACGCGGGAAAATCTATAACTTCTTTCTTTTCGATGCTCAAAAGTATTGCTTTCTCAACTGCAAGAATATAGGCGGCATCGCGTACAGTCATGGTCCCATTCCCCTCTCCGGAACGGATGCATCCGGCCAATTCCTTGAGTTCTTCAAAATGTCCCATATAGCCAAAGGGCCCTCTGTCAATATCACTCCCGCTAAATATCCACGACCTTTCGACACCATCACGGTTTTTCATCATGTGGCACTCCTTAAAACGCTGAGCCAGGTACACACAACTGTCCTTTCCGAATAACTGATAGTGGTACTTTTTCAGAAGTGTATTGAATGAAGTTCCGTGCTGCAAATAGGTATGGACACTGGCATCAGAAAAAGTCAATACGGCCGAGAATGAATCTGCATTCAGATGCGGATCAAGATTCCATACCTGACTGCCGCTGGCGTAGACTTTTTCCAGAGGAGCTTCATGAAAGAGATTGACCGCTAGGTCTAGATTGTGGCAAGCCTGATGCGTGACAGTATCCCCCGCACTGGCAGTAGGTATATTTTGGATCAGGACACATCTCTTTGGCGTGCTTTACCATCGGCGCAAGACGGTTGCAGGTCCCGTGAATAAATTTAACACCGGAAGCCTGTACCACTTTGACAGTCTCCATAGCGTCGGATAATTCAACAGCTATCGGTTTTTCTACAAAAATATGTTTGCCATTCTTCGCCGCAGCCTGTACTAATTTTGGATGCAATTTCGGGCCCACCTGAATAAGCACGGCATCAAGTGATTTATCTTCAATGATACGGTTAGAATCTGTAGTTGTATATTCCCCACCGTGCTTTTCAAGCAGCGTTTTCGAGCTTGCCTCGTTAAGATCACAATATGCAACACTTTTACAACCGGGAATAGCTGCAAGATTCGGGCAATGGACCTGTGTAGCCATCATGCCGCAGCCTATCACTCCGAAACGCAGTTCTTTAGTTGAAGTTGTCATTTTTGCGCCTCCTGCAAATGTGCTCTGAAAAATTTAACCTCACTTTTTACAGCAGGCATAAGCTCCGCCGGAGGTACCTCGAATTCACAATGTACCGAAAGCGGCCCCGTAAATTTTACCCTGGCCAGGTCGGCAAATACTGTAGGCCATTCAACTACGCCCTCACCTGCGCGGACCATATGAGTTGCTTTACTGCTCTGTCCGTTTTTCTCCGCGCGGTTAATAAGGGTATCTTTCAGCCCCAGGATACTCAGGTAGTCTTTCATTATGGCAATTGCAAAGGCAAATTCCTCTCCCTCTATAGCCAGATGGCAGGGATCCATGTATGCACCAAAATATTTTGGATCAAATCCGCGGAGCAGGTGAGCTAAAGCGCTGCCATTCAAACCCATACACCGGTTACAGTGGGTATGATAGCAAATCTTCACATTGTATTTTTTGGCTAATACTGACCAGCGTTCAAAGCCCTTTCTGATACGGTCGACTTCCTGCCAGTAATCTTGCTTAATAGGGTCAAAAAAATAGTAACCCAGCTTGAGCAGCCTTACATCCGCCTTATCCATGGCTGAGAGTATAGGTTCTGCAGTCGGATGTTCGGGATACAGCAGGTCAAAATTTCCGGTAGCCATAGGAACCTCCAGGCCGGCCTGCTTGAATTTTTTTACCGCTTTCACCAGTTCCCCGGCTGCGTTGTCAGGATTTATCGGATACCCCGGACGGACACAAAGATCATAGCCATCCACCCCGGCTTCCCGTGCCAGGGTTATCAATTCCTCAACTTTGAAATCTTTGAACAATTTCGAGAAAAGTATTAATTTATTCATTTTTCCTCCAGTATATTTTCCCTGCGATAAGCCAGCGGTGTTTTGCCTGCAACAGCCTTGAACACGCGGTCCATATACTGCGCATTTTTAAACCCCGCATGGACCGCTATTTCATAAATTTTCCCTTTTCCAAAGAGAAGTTCCTCTTTTACATGCTCGCACCTTATTTTACGCAGCACAGCAAACAGCGTCTTCTTGGTTTCTTTTTTGAAAACCCTGCACAGATATTCGGGGCTTACCCCCGCTGCTTTAGCAATATCTGCCAAAGAAATATTTTTCGGAAAATATTCTTTCATGAACCGCATTGCCGCTTCCACCAGATGATTTTGATTTTCCCGGACCCGGTTTTCCGAGCTCTTCAACAACAGCAGAATCAGTTCCATAAGTTTTTGCGAAATTGTTTGTATACTCCCTTCTTTTTTCAGAAGTGATTCAGAAATAATAGAGCGAAAAACTTTTTCCGCACGAAACCTTACAGAATTATCAACGCCAATAACAGAAGACAATAATTGGCCGTTGTCTTTTTTCCACTTCTTGAGCCTGAACTTTACAGATAGCCCGTATAAAGGGGCCGCTTTGGAGCCATCAATAGAATGGGACTGCATAGGAAAGATCATATAAAAGTGCTTCGCATCTATCGTGAATTTCTGCCCATTAATTGCGTAAACACCGTTACCCTCAGGGAAATAGTCTATCTGAAAAATATCTTTATGCAGATGGACATCAACAACTCTACCTGCTTCCCAGCGCCTGCATTCGGTAAATTCTATCTCAGGGCGGCAATTCTTCAGCTGCTCTATCGTTACTTTTTTTACAATTGAACTCATTTTATTCTCTTTTACCTCTAATATTTAGTATAACACCATTTTGCAAAATGTCAATGATATATCTTATTTAATAGATTTATTATACTATATTGACCTAGACAAAAATGGATTTTTTAAATGCTTCTATGATTTTGCGGCTTTTCTATATTTCCCTGGCATTTAACCGGCGGTATTTTCGTTGTACTGAAACTGTTTTGCGTTTAAATATCCGGTTGAATAAGAAAACACTGCCCCCGGAGAGCCCATTCTTGCCTTTTAAAGTCTTGTTCTGCCATCCGCCGTTAACGGTAAAGGCAAGTTCGTTAAAATAACGAGTTAGAATATTGATGGGCCGCGGACGGGGTTTTTAATTATCCTGAATTCATAACCTTACTAAAAATGCGTTATTCCCTTCGAGCTGAAATATTTACTGCTCACGGCATTATTTCCGCTATGGCATCCTGTTTTATCCAGCCTTTCATATTCTCGGACTTAAGGAAGATTTCCACCCAATCTTTCCTCGAATTTAAAATTAGGACTTTTTTTCCTTCGGGAATGGTGAAGGAGGCGGGATTGGTTTCAAGCGGGGCGGCCCTGGCTTCCACAGAAGGCTCTATCACTATAGCAGACCGGGTATTCTCATTTTCGAAAATTCTTAAAACGCTGAAAACAAATATCAGACCAAAAATAACTGAAAAACTGAAGGTGAACCAGTAGGAAAGTTCATCTTTTCTAAAGAGCCTGTAGATTAAAAGACCCATCAAGGCAAAAAAAGCCAGAGCGAGCATAACACAGAGCTCATTTAAGGTCAGGTAGTAATAAAAGGAATTCAGCAGTTTTGTTACGGTATCCTCTACCGCGGACTCTTTGATAAAACTTCCGGCAAACTCCAGATTATATTTAATATCCGCATCCCGGGGGGAGAGCTTCAGCGCTTTCTCATAATTTAAGATAGCCAGCCCGGTTTTCTTTTCCTTAAAATAGGCATTCCCGAGATTATAGTATACTTCGGCACTTTTATTTCCGGAATTTAATAAATTATTATAGGCAGCTGCTGCTTCGGCATATTTACCCGTCTCATAGAGTTTGTTAGCTTCGTCAAAAGCCGCCTCCGCAAAGAGTCCCGGGATAAAAACCACGGTTAAAAGAAAAAATACTCTGAGCAGTTTCATAGGCCCGCCTTTTCAATTTTGATGATCATTTCTTTAATAGACGAGGCCAGCCCTGAAATATCGGTACTTTCTTTGCGGGCCGGCGCAAACCTGTTGAAATGGAGTTCCTCAAAAAGTCCGGCCGCGGAGTCCGCCAGATCCCGGTCTTTTATTTTCTCCGCAAGAATACTCTTTATATCAGAGACCGAGAGCCCGGCGGCGGGCCTGTTTATTTTATCCCCTATATATTCGGCAAAGATATTTTCCAGTTCTCCCAGGCATTTCTCCTGTTTTTTGGAAGCCAGGTCCCGGCTGACCTTCTTCAGGCATTTTAAAGACCTGGAATACGCGCGGGAGGCCTTAAAAAAAGCAATATTTTGCTCTTTAGAAACTTGATATTTAAAAAACAGCAGGAGCGCCAGCCAAATAATAAAAGGAAGAATACTCAGGGCCAGATAGACCGGCGACCTATAAAACAGATGTTTTCCGTAGGAAAAGCTGCCTGTTTGTTTTATATGCCTGATATCCGAGCCGAATACTTTTACACCTTCAGGCGAAGCCAGGGAAGGCAGGCTCGAATAGCTCATTTCTTCTTTTTGCCCCTGCGTAACCGAAATAGAAATGGGGTTAGAGATTAAAGTTTTGTATTTTTTCTCCCCATAATCAAAGTAGCTGTATCTCACCGCGGGAATAGAGAGTTTACCTGCTTTTCTCGGAACCAGCACCGTCTTAAATATCTTAGCCCCTTTTACCTCGTAATTTTCCTTGTTAATATTAATTTCCGAAACAGTCTCGTATTTTTTAAACTCATCCGAAAGAAGTAGTTTTGGTTCTGCTATTGTTTTAATATTGCCGCTGCCGGCCAGGGTGACAGTCAAGGTTACGGCATCGTTTGTTTTAACCTCTTTTTTGTCAAGTGCGACCGTAAGATTCAGCCGGCCGACCGTCCCGGAAAAGTCAGCGGGTTTGCCCTCAAGCGGCAGGGGCATAACGGTAATATTTACGGGCTTGCTTTCCAGACTAATATTTTTCCCGTTATTAAAGAAGCTGCCAAAAAAATCATCGTTGCCGCCCTGGGTGGGAACCGTGCAGACCAGCGAGGCCTTCCCTATGGTAAACTCCCCCTGCTGTGCCGGAAAAAGCGCGGTTTTTAATTCCGTAACCGAATAGCCGTCTTTATTGTAATTTAACTGCGGCGGAAGATCCTCTCTCCAAAAGCCGGTAGTGTCCGAAGGCGAATACTGCGGCTGCCCCAGGATATTTATCCTACGGAAGAGCCCAAAGGACATTATTACAGGTTCGTTGACATAGACCTTGCGTGAATTCAGCGTCACCTGCACAAAAATTTCACCGCTTGAAGAAAGAGGGGTGTTGCCGCCTCCTTGCGGGGCAGTATTTTTTGGAGCGCTGCCTCCCTTTATCACTTCCACCTGCAGAGGCTCGGACTTGTAAATCTTGCCTTTAAGCTCAACGGTAAAAGAAGGAATAGTGTACTTACCCTGACCTTTTGGCGAGAGTGTATAGGAATAATTTACGGTAGTTGAGGAAGAGATGCGGCCGTTAACCATGGAAAAATTTGACTGGGTACTCTGGCCTCCGTTGTAAACATTAAAATCATTCATCTGAGGCACTTTGAGAGGCGGAGTTCCGGAACCGGTCACACTGACTCGCAAGGTCAACTGATCTCCGGCCTCTACAATATTTTTGTCAAGCACCGCGGAAACAGTAATTTCCTCCGCCGCAAACAGGCCGGCCGCCAGTATCAGGAATAAAAATAACTTTTTCATTTTTTACCAGTCTTCCTGTACATTGCCCCACTGATAGTTCTTCATCTGATTTTCCTTTTTTTTGTCCAGTGCCTTCTTTTCGTCCTCATTTATCGCTTTTAGTATTCTCTCGGCATCTTCCTTAGACATCTTATCCTTCTTTTCTTCCCCCGCCTGCTTGTCCTTCCCGTCTTTTTTGTCTTTATCCTCTTTTGCTTCCTTAGCCTGTTGGTTTTGATCTTTTTTATCCTTATTTTCCTTGCCTTTTTTCCTTCTTTACTGTCTTTGCTTTCCTTGCTCTCCTTCCCTTCCTGTTTATTCTTGTCAATCTGCTCCTTAATTTTTTTCCTGACAAACTCAATATTGTACTTCGCATCCTTGTCTTTGGGATTCAGCTCAAGGCATTTCTGATAATATTGGATCGCTTCAGGCATTTTTCCTGTTTTATAAAGGCTGTTTCCTATATTATAGTAACTTTTTGCCTGCAAGGCAATATCCTTTGAATAACTTGCTTTTTCGTATTCCTTAACTGCTTCCTCGTACTTTTCCATCTTATACCGGGCATCCCCGCTGTTAAAATGCAGGACCGGATTTTCCGGTTCATCTATCTGCGCATCCTGGTACTTAGAAAGCGCGCCTTCAAAGTCAGCCTTTTTGTACAAACTGTTTCCGCTGTCAACTTTGCCTTTCAGCCCGGCAAAGATAACACAGGGCAAGAGGCACAAAACCAAAGCTGTCAGGACTATTTTTTTTACTTTTTCCATGGTACCCAGAACCCTTTCCTTCCGGAAATAAACATCTCCACAATTATTAATAAAAAAGCCAGCAAAGCAAAGTACTGATACCTGTTTTCATATTTTATATAGGTAGTACTTTTTAATTCTTTCTTTTCCATACCTGAAATATCGTCATAGATACGGTCCAGTTCAACCTCCGACCCGGTAGCTCTAAAATATTTCCCTCCGGTCTCCAGCGCTATCTTCTGAAGTAACATCTCATCAAGTTTAGACACCACCGTCTGGCCGCTTTTGTCCTTACGGTATCCGGAAAAATTCCCGTTAGTCTCAAGTAAAGGTATGGGTTCACCTTCCGGCCGGCCTATGCCTACGGTATAAATTCTCACACCTTCTTTTCTCGCTTCCGTTGCGGCCGCCATCGGCTCACTGTTATGATCTTCCCCGTCAGTCAGGAGAATCATTGCTTTATGCTTTCTTTCCTTATCGGGAAAACTTTTAATTCCTGTTCTTATCGCTTCCCCGAGCGCAGTCCCGGGTTTGGGAATAAGTCTTGTGTCAAGGAGTTCAAGGAGCATCTTTGCCGCGCTATAATCCAGAGTCAAAGGACACTGCACAAAAGCAACTCCCGCAAAGGCCACTATTCCCACGCGGTCGCCCTGCATTCTGTTTATAATGGAAGCTAAACTATCTTTGGCTTTAATTATCCTGCTCGGTTTTATATCCTGCGTATCCATACTGGCAGAACAATCCACCGCGATTATAAGATCTATACCGCTTCGTTTGACTTCAACCAGCTTGCCCCCTATCTCCGGCCCGGAGAGCGCAAGAATAAAGAAAAACAAGGCCGAAACAAGAAGAATGACGCTAAACACGCGTTTTCTCGGATTAAGATTTACCGCGAGCCGCGCAAAGGAGCCGGAAACTGCCAGCTTTTTTGCATCCAGAATCTTTTTCCTCGCGGCGTAAATAAAAAATATTACCGCTGCAGGCACCAGTAGCAGAGCATACAAAAATATTGGGTGTTGAAAATGCATTTATTTCTCCTGTTAAGGCAGCTTCCTTAAAAGTGTATTATTTAGTATTAGTTCAGCCATGAAAGCCAGTAAAGCAATTACAAGTAACGGTAAATAATGATCGGTATATTCAGTATACTCAATTCCCTTAATCTCTGTTTTTTCCATTTTATCTATCTGCTTGTAAATTTCTTTAAGCGCCTCGGCGGTTGTCGCCCGGAAATACAGGCCTTCGGTGGTTTCCGCAATGGCCCTTAAAGTTCCCTCGTCAAGGTCTTCCTTTATATAGACATACCTTTTGCCGAACATCGGGTCCTCCACCGGAAAGGGCGCTTCCCCTTCGGTGCCGACCCCTATGGTATAGATCTTAATATTAAATGCCGTTGCAAGTTTTGCCGCAGTTACCGGATCAACCTCTCCCATATTGTTTCTACCGTCAGTCAACAGTATTATTATTTTTGATTTTGCTTTACTGTCTTTTAACCGGTCCACGCTTGTCGCCAGAGCATTACCTATAGCCGTACCGTCAGTCTGGGTCATACCTATCTCGACGCTCTTCATGAAATCTATTACCGCACCGTAATCGGAAGTCAGCGGGCACTGGAGCAGACTCACCGCAGAAAAAACAACTATCCCCAATCTGTCGTTGCGCCTCCCTTTGACAAAATCAGAAGCCACCGATTTTGCGACCTGGAGCCGGCTGGGTTTCAAGTCCTCAGCCTTCATACTGCCGGAAGTATCCATACAAAGTACTATATCAATACCTTTTGTCGAAATCTCTTCGGTCCGGAGCCCCGACTGGGGCCGGGCTATAGCAAAAACCAGCAGAACCAGGGCTATCAGCCTGAGCCAAAAAAGCAGCTGCCTTTTATTTGAAGAAAAATTACCCAGGCCTTTGAAAATACGGAAATCAGAAAACAAAAGTGCGGCTTTCTTTTTTCTTTCTCTTTCAAAATAATACCATGCAGCCGCGGCCACCGGCACCAGAAGGAGAATAAATAACGGATTAGCAAATCTCATAAGTTTCCGCCTTGACCCATTCCCGGCGTAACTACCGGCTGCGGGATAAATTTCGTCAAGTCTACTATTGAAACGCCTTTTTCAAAATCGCTGTCTATCTCTTTTGCTTCGGGCAGCATCTTGGCAAATTTTACCAGGTCGCACTCCTCAAGAAAATCTTTTATAAGCGTCACTTCTTTTCTTTTAAGCTTAGCCGATCCCACCATTTCCTTGTAAGCTTCAGAGGTGGTTCTTTCCACAATGGGCAGCTCAAATCTGGCTTCCAGATAACCCCTGATAATTTCCGAGAGCAGATAGTAATGCTCTTTGATTTTCTCCTGCTCGATAAGTTTCAATTCTTTAAGTTTGCTTAATCTCTCGTAGGCTATTTCATGCGGCGGCCTTGCAGGCTCGGAATTGATTAAGATATTGCCTGAATTCCGGGCTCTCAAATGCCTGACTAAGAAAAAAGTTCCGAGAGCAAGAAGCGGAAGTATTACCGTAAACAACCAGAACAAAAATGAATGCGGCAGAGTTATTGGCGGTTTTATCTCACGGACATCATCTTTATCATCAGGATTTGTTTTTACCGGTTCTACATGCAGCACCAATTCTTCAGATCTTGCTTCTTTCTCCGTGCCGTCTTTTTCCGTGTACTTCACTAAAATTGAGGGAATCACATAATCCCCTGTCGTAAAAGTCGTAAGCACCAGGCGGTATTCCAGTATAGTCCTGCCCCAGCTTTTGTACGGCCCTTTTTGCAGATGCTCTTTGACTTCAAAGGTCTGAAAATAGGAGGAGGGATCTATAGGGAGAAATTTCAACTCGCCCTTGCCTTTTATCAAAAGTTGAAAGTCGACCTTGTCCCCGATAGTTATTTTATCTTTGCTGAGGGTCGCCTTTACCGTTACCGGCGAAACGGCCGGCACAGCAGAAAAAGCTATTCCTGCAAGGACTATGAGTAATACGGCCGCCCTATTTAGCCGGCTTAAAGACTTCTTCATATATAGTTACCTTCTCCGCCTTGAGCAGTTGATTTATCAAGACCTGATAGATTTCCTGTTGTTTTTCCTGTACGCAGGCCTGGCCCACGCTTTCTCTGGCTTCCTCATAGGTCTTTTGTTTTTCTTTTTTATCTTTATCCTTTTCTATATATTCCTTCTTATGCGCTTCGTAGTAATTTTTAAGGTCGGATTCGGTAATATTAACCTTGCTCCGTATCTCTTCCTCCAGAAGTTTCTGGACCATAAGGCCTTTCTTTGCCTGAAACGCCCGTTCAATAATATCTTTGTCATTCTCAAAATTTCTACGCTTGGCAGAATCATACATAAGTTCAGTCGCTATATATTGCCGTAAAAATTCCACTTTTTTGAAATCTTCTTTGTAGGCCTCCTGCATATAGGAAGGAAGTTTTCTTATCTCACTATCCAGATCCTCTTTGGTTATATTTCTGTTTCTTATCTTAGCGACCACCGTGCCTTTCGCTATCTGGTTTTTTTTGTTCAGCGTTGAATATTTCTCCATCTCCCTTTGCGCATCCAGGGTCTTCCCTAACCTTTCAAAACATTCCACCATCCCCGTATTTATCTGCTGGGAAAGATCACTCTCCGGCAGAACAATTTTCACCTTGATAAATTCCGCCAGCGCGTTTGCATAGTCATTCATATTTTCCATATATATTTTTCCTATCAGATAGGAAATATTAGCGTTTTCCTTTTTTGTAAGGTTACCCTGTTCCTGTAATTTTTTAAATTCAGCCACCGCCTGGGGATAAAGCCCCTTCTCTTTAAGCTCATTGGCATATTCCTTCTGTTTTTCAGCCCCGAGAGTCATCTTCCCGCCGGATGGCCCGCAAGCTACGAATAGCCCCGAGATTAAAACCGCTATTACCAGTCGTTTAAACATATTATTCTCCTCTAAAAATATTCAACACTTACACTTATAAAAGTCAGATTAAAATATATAAATATCCCTCAACGATTTTAGACCTTATGCCGCTAAAAGTCGCGGCTGATGACACAGATAAAAACCAGATGGCACAGATACACTCATTACAATAAATCAATATCATTCAATGATCTTAGACTTTACGAACTTTACAAACCTTACAAACCTTATAAACCCTTATCGACCTTATCTCACTATGTCAACGGTAGTTGACATCTATATAACCTTCCTCTCGAGAAAAGCTTTGCTTACAAACTTTATGGACCTTATAAACTTCTTTTCCGCTTACCTGAATCGCAGCGCCCTTTGTCTAAAAAAGTTAATCAATGGTTTTACATAGGATTTTCCGGTGGAAATATCAATGCTGTCCACCTTGGCGCTTTTGAAAAGTTTTTTTAGAACTTCGACTTCCTCCCATCTCGTTTCTTTATATCTTTTCCTGAAAGCGGCATCTGTGCTGTCCAGTACCGCAGTCTCTCCGGTTTCGCTGTCTTCTATTTCTAAAAAACCGGCATTCGGTAGTTCCTGTTCAAGTCCGTCTGTGATACGCAGCGCAATCAAGTCATGTTTTTTTGCCGTAATTTTCAGGTCTTTTTCAAAGCCCCTGTCCAGAAAATCAGAAACAAGAAAGACCACCGCTTTTCTCTTTATTACTTCATTCAAATACTGCAGAGCCGCCTTAATATTGGTGGCTTTGCTCCTGGGCTCAAAGGAGATCATTTCCCTGACAATCCTTAGAATATGTTTCAGTCCCTTCTTCGGAACAATAACCTTTTCAATTGTATCGGTAAAACCTATCATTCCGACCTTGTCATTATTTTTTGTGGCAGAAAGTGCCAGAAGGGAGACTATCTCTGCAGCCATCTCATTTTTAAATTTTTCCGCGGTACCAAAACAGCCCGAGCTTGAAAAATCAACAAGAAAGACCACCGTCAGTTCTCTTTCTTCGACAAACTTTTTAATAAATGGCCGGCCGTACCGGGCCGTGACATTCCAGTCAATGGTGCGGATATCATCTCCGGGAAAATACTCTCGCACCTCGGAAAACTCTATACCGCGGCCTTTAAAGATACTCTCATACTGCCCGGCAAAGGTCTCACTGACCAGCCGCCCGGTCTTTATTTCGATTCTTTTAACCTGCTTTAAAATTTCCTTAGAAATCATCTCTTCCCCTGTTCTTTTGTCATTATAGTTTCTATTCTATTTAGTGCTTATTGCTTTGATCTTAGAATTTGCTCTCATATCCTTTCAACGCTTTTGTTTCGAGTTTAAAATTTCGAATTTACCCCTATATCTTCTCAACGCTTCTGTTTAGTGCTTGGTGCTTTGATCTTAGATTTTGCTCTCATATCCTTTCAACGCTTCTGTTTCGAATTTCGAGTTTAAAATTTCGAATTTGCTCTTAAGGTACTTCAATCTGATCAAATATTTGCTTAATTATATTCTCAGAAGTTATCTCTTCCGCTTCGGCTTCATAAGTCACAATAACGCGGTGCCGCAAAATGTCAGCCCCTACGAGCTTGACATCTTCTGGCGTCACATAACCGCGCCCATTAATAAATGCCAGCGCTTTTGCCGCTTGTATGAAATATATGCTGGCTCTTGGCGATGCGCCATAGGAGATGAGATTCTTAAGATCGCCGAGTTTATATTTTTCCGGTTCCCTCGTCGCAAACACCAGATCAAGCACATAGTTTTTTACCTTTTCATCTACATATATATCATTCACCACCTTCTTCACTCTTATTATGTCCGCAGGTGTTGCAGTTTTATTAATCTTTATTTCCTTGTTTCCGGTCATTCTCTCTATTATCTGCGTCTCCTCTTCCTTGCTGGGATAAGTTATTTTAAGTTTAAGCATGAACCTGTCTGTCTGCGCTTCAGGGAGCGGGTATGTGCCTTCCTGCTCTATCGGATTTTGGGTTGCAATCACAAGAAACGGCGCGGGTAAGGGATAGGTCGTATCGCCGATGGTCACCTGGTGTTCCTGCATGGCTTCAAGTAAAGCACTCTGGACTTTTGCCGGAGCCCTGTTAATTTCATCAGCCAGCACGAGGTTGGTAAAGAGCGGCCCTTTTTTCATGGAGAAGGTTCCGTCCTTTGGACTGAATATCAAAGTACCGGTAAGGTCTGCCGGAAGCAGGTCCGGAGTAAACTGAATACGCTGAAACTTCAGGTCAAGTGCCGAGGAAAGTGTTTTTACCGAAAGGGTCTTAGCCAGTCCGGGCACACCTTCGATAAGTATATGCCCGTCGGAAAGCAGCCCGATTAGCATCCTGCTGATAAGATACTGCTGGCCGACTATCACCTTTCCAATTTCGGCCGAAAGCTCATTTATGAATGCGCTCTCCTTCTTGACCAGTTCGTTAAGTTCTTTGATATCCTTCTCCATATAAATATCCTCCTATGATATTTTTTTTATTATTCAGCGATAAAATGCTAAAACCCAAAGCAGATATTTCATTCATCAGACAAAATCGTATTTCGCCTATATTCTAACATAGTTTTAGACATTTTTTAATATAAATATGTTCCCAACAAAATCTAGATACCTAATGGGGATCAGTCCCCCTATTGTGCTTATATATGTTTAGGTTTTATGTTGATGATATTACAAAGATTTAAGCAGAATGTTGGCCGAAAAAGTGCTATAATACTTACGCTTTTGGATGAATATTTCACACACTCCAAATTAGAAAGAATCCTCGAAAGATTCTGTTTTCGTTCCGCGGGTTGCAAGCTTGCCGAAAGAAGAAAACATCAAAAATTAGAACAACTCTTATTTATGGAAGGTAACTATGAAACGCAACAACATCAGAAATGTCGCTATTATCGCGCATGTTGACCATGGAAAAACCACGCTCGTCGATGCCATGCTCAAACAGTCCAATGCCGTAAAACTCAACACCGAAACTACGGACCTTATTATGGACAGTATGGACCTGGAAAGAGAACGCGGAATCACCATTAAAGCCAAAAACGCCTCTCTGGTTTACAAAGGCATCAAGATAAATATTGTTGATACCCCCGGCCATGCTGATTTTGGCGGAGAAGTTGAAAGAACTTTGAGAATGGCGGACGGCGTACTGCTTGTGGTGGACGCCAAAGAAGGCCCGATGCCCCAGACGAAGTTCGTCCTTAAAAAAGCTCTGGAACTCGGACTCAAAGCCGTTGTAGTGGTAAACAAAATAGACAGGGTGGACTCTTATATTGACGATACCGTGAACAAGACCTTTGACTTATTTGTTAAACTGAATGCGAATCACAACCAGCTGGATTTTCCCATTATTTACGCCTCCGGGATAAAAGGGTTGGCTTCGGAATCAGCCGAGGACCTTCTGGCAAAGCTTGCTGACGCGCATGTCTTTCCTGATATCACGCCCTTATTCGACACAATAATTACGCACATCCCTCCGCCGGAAGTGGAAACCGAGGATTCTTTTGCCATGCAGGTTCTGGCTTTAGCTTACAATAATTACAAAGGGCGGCTCGGGATAGGCAAGGTTAAATTCGGCAAAGTAACAAACAATCAGACCTGTCTGATGATCAAGCAGGACGGCACCAGGGTGACCGCCAAGATAACGAGTTTACAAATGTATGAAGGACTCAAACAGGTGGATGTAACCGAGGCTGTCGCCGGAGATATAGTTGCCATCGGCGGCTTTGATGATATTCATATAGGCGATACCGTCACCGACCCTGTAAATCCGAAAACTCTTCCGCCGGTAGATATTGAACCGCCGACGATCAAGATGACCTTTGGCGTCAACACTGCGCCCTGGTCGGCCACGGAAGGTAAGTTCGGCACTTCCCGTAACCTGCGGGAACGCCTCACCAAAGAACTCGAAACAAATGTAGCCCTTAAGGTTGACGGCCTCGATGACGGGACGGATACTTTTCTGGTCTCAGGCCGCGGCGAACTTCATCTTGCAGTGCTTATTGAAACCATGCGAAGAGAAAATTATGTATTGCAAGTAGGCCAGCCGCAGGTAATCTACCACGAGAAAGACGGGATCACGCTTGAACCCTATGAAAATGTTTACATAGATGTGCCCAAAGAACATCAGGGCATAGTGATAGAAGAACTCGGCAAGCGGGGCGGCGAGATGCAGCACATGGACGCTTCCGGGCACGGCGATGTCCGTGCAGAATATCTCATTCCCACCCGCGGTTTGCTCGGGCTTAAAAACCTGCTTATGACCCGGACTAAAGGAACCATCGTTATAAACAGCCTTTTTGACTCATATAAACAGGTCCACGAAATCGATCTTAGGGATAATACCCATGGCTCGCTTATCGCCAATGAGTCAGGCACCTCAAATCCTTACGGCCTGGATAACGCCCAGGATCGCGGCGTATTATTCATTGCACCCGGTGTAGAGGTTTATGAAGGAATGGTTGTCGGAAGACACTCTTTGGATACCGACCTTGAAATAAATGTCTGCAAAAAGAAGAAGGCATCCAATCAAAGGTCTGTCGGAAGCAGTGATCCCGTGGTCCTTCCGCCGCCTGTGGATGTTACGCTTGATTTCGCGATAGAATATGTAGGCGCGGATGAACTCGTAGATATCACGCCTCTTAGCATAAGAATAAGAAAAAAAATCCTCGACGCAACGGAAAGGAAAAGACTCAGAAGAACAGACGATAAGATGAATACCTTATAAAACAATTACTAATAACTGATTGCTAATTACTAATAAAATTAGGGAGTTAATAGATTTAATTACAATGGTTTTATTAGCTATCAGAAATTAGCAATTAGTTATTGTCTTTGACCGCATCTAACTCTATTTCATAAAGCAGTTCTTCCCTGCAGACAGTGGTATAGGCAATAATTGCCGGAAATGGCGGAATATTATTTTGCTCCCGGTAACGGTAAAAAGCCAAAGCTGTATTCTTATCTTTCAGATAAACTATAGATCTGGTCACATCCGTCCAATCCATAGCTCTCGAGTAAAGTATTTCTTTTACCACTTTCATAGTCAAATCTATCTGTTTTTCCAGGTCTCCAATGCAAGCCGATTTTCCGTCAGGGGAAATACTCGCTGTTCCGGATACCATAAGCTTCCGTGAATTCCCTGTTTTTATTTCAGCCGCACGGCTAAAAGCGCTCTTGTAGCAGTAAGCTTCACATTGCAGCGGAGAATCAACCTTGGAAATCGAAATGTTATTATTTTTTGGTTTAACGGCAAAAAAAGCGGTTGCCAGAGCAGTCCCTTCATAATTTCTTGCGCCAATACCCGTGCTAGCCGGCACTAGTTTAAGAAAAATATCATTTTCCTGAAAGAAGCCGTTTCGAGCGTCGTTGAATTCTTTATACCAAGCTAGAAGTTTATCCAGATAAAACCAGGTCCGTGTGACATGAGAGAAGTCCATACCGGCTTCCTTCAACGCAAGGACAGCCTTATCATAAACCTGACGGGTCTGCTCTCCCGGAGACAGGGTCTTATCCTCCGGCTGTACATTGGATAAAAGCACAAATTCAGCATCTGCAGTATCGTACGAGAAGCCCGCAACTTCACCTTTTATCTTTATTTCTTTAAGCACAGCGCCGGAAACGGCAAAAATCTGCATACCGCTCACCGGAAAACTTCCGCCGTTATCATGATCCAGCCCCATGACCGGCCAGCCGGCCGTCCCATTGATGTTTTTCATTTTTCCTATTATTACCGGCTTTACTAAACCTCCGCCAAAAACTATATGCATAATAATTTTTGCGCCGGTATCCTTTAAATAGGAAAACAACTCAAGGAGGGCATCATCAAGGCCGTTTTTCCCCGGGGCGAGAATAACGGATATAAAATGCTCTTTGTAACCCGGTTGGTCAACCACACATATATCAAGATTCTTCTTAATAATCCTTTCGAAAACACTATTTTTTGATTTCAACGGTTATTCCTTTATTTTCTCCGACAAGTTTTCCGGACACAACTTTCTCCGGTGTTATATCAGCTTTTTTTATAATTTCATTTTTTTCGGGAGTTTTCTTCTCCTCCTTGCCTTTTAAAACCACCACCGGCAGGACCGGCGCAGAGACAAATATCCTTTCTCTCTTATTTTTATTTTCCGGATTTTCTTTGTCTTCAACCGGAATATTCGCAACACCGACCATAACAAGGTTCTCGTACATACCGGGATTAACTTTGGACTCTACCCTGAGAGTGGTCGTTGTTTTATCCCCTTTCCCTCTCCGTAAAGCAACATTACGCAAAACCATACCCGGCGGAGGATCCATAAGCTGTAATTGCAGGTCCCCTTGAAAATCGGGATTACGCACCACTTCCACGGGTATTGTTGATTCTTTACCCTGGGTTAATTCAAAGATTTTCCCTTCAGGAACCGCAAAAGCAAGTGTGTAGGGCATGGGTTTAGTAATCAGGATTATTTGCTCGCTTACCGGCACCAGGTGCTTCCAGGCAAAAGCCTGCATATAATCTTCCGCCGGAATTACCGTACGGAATACTTTGCGCCCCCGAACCTCACCGGTTGCGTTAAGACTGCAGATATTTATGCCTTCTTTTACCTCATGACTCGCGGATATAGAGAGATTCATTTCGTTTTTGCCTTCAGGTATAACCGAACTGTCAAGCTTCAGGCCGCCTGAATTATTAACCAGCGAAAGTTGAACCGGACCGCTAAATCCGTCTTTGCGGACTACTTTTGCTTTAAAATAAGCCGTACCCCCGCGCGGAATCGTCAAATTTGGCGGGAAGGAGTGCACTTCAAAGTCCGGCCGGGGTTCGCTTACACGGAGCCGGTAGGCATAATCCTCACCCCCTTTGTTCTGCATATCCCGTAACTCGACTGTATAAACCCCGTCTGCGGGAAGTTTGAGACTCAAAGCGGAATCGGCATGATGAGTCGAGGTGCCTTCTCCCTTATAAGTCAGGTCATCATCGTTATCCGCTATCAACTCTCCCTTACTGTTTCTAAGAATTATATAAGAATCCAGCGGCGAACCAAGCCGCCGGGCGGAGACTTCAATGCTGACCTCCTGACCGGCCGTACCCGCAAAGGAATAAAAATCCTTAACTCCAACCCCGGTTATACGCCCGTTAACAACAACAGGCAGTTTCAACAGCCGGGCTTTTTCCGGAGAATTATTTACGCCAAGATTATTTGTCTCCGGCAGTTCTCCGAACTCAAACATAACTTTGTTGAGGAAAATCCCTTCTTTGGTTTTAAGCTGCAGGTATTGCATAGGAAGTTTCCTGTCTGAGCTCTCCACCTCCACGGCCGTAACCGGCAGATTTTTTCCAAATAGCCTGACTACAGTGGGAATCTCAAAGCGTGTCCCTAAAGGGAAAATATTTGTGATATAAGGCAAAGCACCCACAGAGACCCGGTACACAAAATCCTCCCGCCCTCTATATATAGAGTCCCTTATCTCCAGAAAATATTCACCGTCTTCAGGAACGGAATAAAAAATTACCGGATCCTGGGAAAACCTGAAATTATCCGAATGAACAAGTTCATTCCCTTTATTATCAAAAAGTGCCAGAGTGCCCTGGAACCAGCCGGGGACGCCGTCAGCGATGTAAGGCAATAAGCTCCTTATATCCGCTTTAATTACAAGTTCCTGGCCTTTTTTTGCCATAAAACTGTAATAATCGACATCCGCCTGTAAACCCTGGAGGCCCTGCAAGATCTGTCCGTTTAAAATAGCGGGCAGAGAAGGTATTTTGGTGGCCTGATCAGGCCGGTTATTGGGTTCAACATCATTTACTTCGTTTAGCTGACCCACTTGAAAAGTAAACTTATTGGAAAGCCCGGCGGAAGTAATAACGCGCAGTTCCCTGTCGCCGGGCAGAGCGTCTTCCGGAATGGTTATCTTAAGTTTTATTGTTTCCGGAAAAGGGTCATCTTTCTTGTTTTTTTTGCCTTTCCTTCTTTTTTCTCTTTCGGCTTTCTCTCTTTTTGTCAGGGTGGTATTAAGGTCGAACTTTAAATTTCCCGGTTTTAAAGATTCTTTATCTGTTTTCTTGGGCATAACGGTCACTTCTTCGAATTTCATATCCTCGGCTCTTTTTAAGATAAGGTCTTTATCCGGGTCCTCAAGCACCTTACCTGTGACCCTGGTCCCGGTGACATGAACTGCGATAGCATCCTTTATATTTTTCCCGCCCACGGTTATCTCAACTACCGTACCCTGTTTACCGCCTGCAGGATAGATATAACCTATATGCGGCGGTTCGGCCGCAAAGCCGGCACAGACGCAAACAAATAAACCCGCGAATATTTTTATTTTAAAAATTCTCACTACATTATCTCCTTAAGCATCCCGCCGGTCTCTTTTGCACTGATAACCCCGGCAGTATAAGGATTAGCATAAGCCGTCAAACCCTGAGGGTGCGGCAGTTTAGCATTTTTATCTATTCCCAGGAGCTCATACATACTAACAATAAGATCCCAGGGATAAATCGGCCGCTCAATAACATTTTCACCGGTACCGTCGGTCTTTCCTACAACCTGACCGCCTTTAAATCCTCCGCCGGCCACAAAGTAAGAGAAGGCTTTGCCGTAGTGACTGCGCCCGCCGTACCAGGGGTCTTCCCAGGATATTCTCGGAGTACGGCCAAACTCGCCGCCACAAATAACTATCGTACTGTCCAGTAGTTTTTTATCGGTAAGATCCTGGATAAGCGCCGAAAGGGCTTTATCAAACTCGGGCAGTTTCTGATTCATCGCTTCAAAATGTCTCTTATGAGTATCCCAGCCGCCGTAATTGATGGTAATATACGGCACGCCTCTTTCCACGAGCCGTTTTGCCAAAAGACACGACTGGCCAAACCTGTTACGGCCGTAAAGATCCCGGGTCTCTTTTGTTTCTTCATTTAGCAAAAATCCCCTTCTTGCTTCTCCCAGGATCATCGAATAGGCCTGTTCCTGACAGGATTCAATCACTTTAACCAGAGGGTCTTCCATCATGCTCCGGGTAAAACTGTCAATGTTTTTAAGAAACTCTTTTCTGGTTTTCTGCCGTTCTTCGCTTACGGTTTCAGAAACAATACCTTCCACCGCGAACGGTTCTCTGCTCGGATCACCACCCGTCGAAAAAGGTTTATACTTTGAGGCCATAAAACCACACTCTGAGAATCTGCCCTGCGGCGTGGTGACTGTTATGTAGGGAGGCAATGCCCCTTTGTATTCGGGGGGCTGACCCCTAAAAAGCGAAACAACCGCGCCCATTCCGGGATAGACCAGGCCTTCCCCCGGCTTTCTTCCGGTCTGGACCATATAAGCGGCAGTCTCATGCCCGGTGTTGCCGTGGGTCATACCGCGGAGCAAAGAATATTTGTCGGCTTGTTTTGCCAGAAGTGGGAGTAACTGCCCTATCTTTATACCGGGCACATTGGTATCTATCGGCCTGTTTAAAGGGCCACAGTAATCTTTTCCCGCGTCAGGCTTGGGATCGAAGGTATCCAGATGCGGCGGACCGCCCCACATCCAGATCTGAATGACGGACTTTGCCTTGGGTTTATTTTCCAGCAGCTGCCCGAAGGCTTTAGAATCCAGAAGGCCCGTAAAAATAATACCGCCGGCGCCGTAAAGCACCGATTTGAAAAAACTCTTGCGCGTTATTTTTTTCTTGAGGTATGTGCGGTTTTTTCTTTTTGCCATTTCAACCTCTCTGCCGGTTATCTCAGTGCTTTAAAATAAATTCACTGGTATTAATAAGCGCCCAGGCAATATCAGTCGCAGATTCATTTGCTCTCCGTTTCGTATCGGTCAAATAGGCCAGTGCGAGCTTTTTTTCTTCCTCGGTCGGAAAACGGGAAAGAATACGCAAATAAAGTTCATCAACTAAATTTACATCGTTTTTACGCTGGCTTATTAACTGCTGGATAAGTCTTCCATTTACAATTTTCCTTTCAATACTGCTGGAATTCAATAAATGCTGAACTTGAGTAACGGATGGCACAGAATTCCTCTCCGATTCGAAGGAGGTATTGCGTGGAGGTTTTCCGAACATCTCCAGGACCGGCGAAGTAATGCTGCCGTCGGCAATATCTATCGCCCGCTGGTTGTTGGGCAGGAAAGTGAACGGCTCGGGAATGGCGCTCTGATAACTCTCCCCCGTCCCCGTAATCTGACAGATTGCGTCAATTATTACCTCGGCCTCAAGCCGTCTTACCCGGTAATGCGAAAAACCGTCCTCGTCCTCATCATTTCCTTCATTAGACTTTGCGGAAAGCTGATAGGTATTTGAATTAAGAATGAGCCGGTAAATGTGCTTTAAATCAAAATTCTGCGCTATCAGTTCATTTTCTAGGTATTTAAGAAGTTCCGAACTCCAGGGCGCATTTTCGGCCCTCATATCATCGGGTTCATGGACGATACCCCGGCCCATAAGCCAGTACCAGACCCGGTTAACAATATTTCTCGCAAACCAGGGATTCTTCGGTGAAGTCAGCCAATCGGCAAAAACCAATCGGGGATCCGTATCAGCCGGAATCTCAAACGCTTTTCCGTTTAACGGTGTAGGAAGAACCGGTTTACCTTCCTTGTCCGTAAGAGGTTTTCCGGCCGGGTTAAAAAATATTATTTCTTCTTTCCATTCTTCGGTGCCTTTGTAACCTACCTTGGTAAAGAAGGCGGCCATGCCGAGAATTTGATTTTCGGTAAGACCGGATTCTGCGAGCCGCAGTCCCATGAAATTCTGAACCGCATTCTCGGCCAGTAACTGCGGCGAGCGTTCTTGAAAAGCCCTGTAGAAATTAACAGCCGGATCTCTGAAATTACTGCCGCTTGTGGTCAGTAATTCTCTAACAAATTTATCATAGGGCGTGTTGTTTTGAATTCTGTCTTTGACCATCCGGGCATAGGCCTGGGCCGCGTTAGGCCACAGGTTGCTCGGAAATTCTGCTTTAATACGGAGCAGGTCACCCCATTTCATGGACCAGTAAACCGCAAATTCATTTTTAGAAAGAAGCCGGTCAATAAGTTTGGCTCGTTTTTTAGGGTCCTTGTCGCCCAGAAAGTTTCTTGCCTCCTGGGAAGTGGGTATGGTGCCCGTCAGATCAAGACAAGCCCGGCGTAGAAAAACATCATCCGGACAGGTTTCAGAGGGTGGGATATCCCTGCTTTTTAAAACATTCAGAACAAGCTCGTCTATTTTGTTGTTTTGCTTAAAGTTATCAAAATATTTCTGGTACTTAGGCTGCTCCGGAGGTTCTGCGCCAATAGCAAAAAGAACGCCAAAAACCGCTAAAACCGCTATGACAGCTTTAAACTCAAAATTTTTTAAGCTCATATATAATCCTGCTGTTTAGACGCTATACTATAGTAATAGTTTACACTTTTTGCACGATTTTGTCTTGAAAAAAATAGTTAGAACCTTTCCTTTACAGGAGCGATACAGGAACCCGGAACTCAAGCAAAATTATAAAAGTCTCTTCAGACGGAAAGAGCGCATCAGCAACCTTAACGCATTTCTCAAGGTATTCCTTAATGAAAATAAGGGGTTTGATAAATTTTGGTAAATTGCCGTATAATCACTATCAAATGGGGTATCGCGTGACGCTCCGGTTATTTTGATTTTTCTGCCGGCTGGGAATTTGAATTTAAAGCAATCAAAACTCTATTGTCAGGAACGGTGATAGCTGCGGGGTTGGAAGCCGGCTTTAGACAACATTACAAGCGTCCCAACATCAAGGAAACATTGATTATAGCCCGGCCTTTTCTTCTGCTCTTTTCGGCAAGATAATCGCGTTCAAGAGCATAAAAGGAGACTGTGTGAAGCTTCGATAAAACCTTTCGGAAGTTTACCTCGGCCGCAGTGAATCAAGTTCGATTGGAAATACATAAAATAAATTTTTCAGGCCTGAATTTAAGTGGCAGAAGAAATTTCCGCCACTTTTTTTTGAATATATATTACAGACTGCTAAATATCCGGCTCGAGATTTCTTAATTCTTCGCAGGCCCTGTTAAATTCGGCGTCCCCTATTTCTTTTTTTGTGAAGCGTTTGGAGTCATTTGTGCCGCAAAATATCTCCAGGTCTTCAGTGGTTATCTTTATCCTTGTCGCCAGGTCCAGGTTAAATATAAAAGTTTCATTAAATCTATCGCTTGTTACATTAACCTTTTCTATTTTAAAGGGTCTCATTTACACCTCTCTTCTCTTTGTCTCAACTTTCTTATGTCAGTAATCCAAACCGCCGGCTTATAAAGCGGTATATGCAGTTTTTATTTCTCAGTCCGTAATTTCTTTTTCTCTAATTTCGCTCGGAAACCATCTCTCAAGAAGCAGATAGAAAGAAGGCACTATGAACAGAGTGAGAACCGTGGAAACCAGCACCCCGAAAATTACCGCGATAGACATCGGAATACGGGTTTCTGCGCCGGGACCAAAAGCCATAGCCGACGGAATGGCGGCGGCAATCGTTGCCAGCGAGGTCATAAGAATTGGCCGGAGCCGGATCGGGCAGGCTTCTATCAGAGCTTCCCTGACTGCAAGACCCCTGCCTCTCATCTGGTTGGTAAACTCAACAAGCAATATTGAATTTTTCTTAACAATACCCATAAGAAGTATCAGGCCTATCATACTGAAGATGTTTAAAGTTTGACCGAATAAATACAGCCCGATAAAGGCGCCGGATACCGAGAAAGGCAGAGCCACAAGTATTGTAACAGGCTGGGAAAAACTGTTAAATTGCGAAGCGAGTACCATATAAGCGACAAGAATACCGAGCACCATGGCAACATAAAGTCCGAGGAAAGATTCACCGTAGGTTTTTGTGCTGCCTGTAGGTACCGCCACATAACCGCGGGGGAGTATCTCTCCGGCAATTTTCCTCATTATATCAATAGCCTCCTGTTGAGAACTCCCCGGGGCGACATTGGCATTTACACTAATGGCCCTCTGCCTGTCTTCCCGGAATATCGCCTGGAGGCTTTTTTTCTGATTTATCTTTACAACATCCGAAAGCGGAATGAGCTCACCCCTGTCATTCCTGACCAGGAGTGATTTAATGGATTCCGCCGAAGTTCTTTCTTTAGCGGCCAGGCCTACTCTTATGTCATACCTTCTGCCGTTGTCTGAATATTTTGCTACCGCAGCACTGGCCATCATAATATTTACCGTATCAGAAATTTCCGAGACATCCACACCCCGATCCCGGGCCTTTACCCTGTCAGGAATTATTTCCAGTTCCGGCATTCCGGTCTGGTAATTGGTGTCTATATCCACCATCTTTTTAGACTTTTCCATTGCCCCCATAAATTTTTCTGAATATTCCACAAGCTTTTCCCATTCCTGCCCGCGTATGGAAAACTCAACCGGCTTTCCGGCGCCCCTGCCTGAAGAGAAAGACAGCGACGGGTCCTGAACCATTATCCTTACGCCTTTAATATCCCTAGTTTCTTTTCTTATGACTTCCATAAATTTTTGGGCAGATACTTTTCTCTTTGCTTTGGGTGTCATATTTATCATTATAGACGCATTGTTTACCGCGGAGCCGCCGCCGACCGAAGCAAAGATACTTTCCACTTCGCTCTTGGTGTTAAGGTATTTTTCCACCTCTTTGGTCTTTTGGTCCATCAACGAAAGTGAGGAGCCTACCGGAGTCCTTAGCGATAGAATAAGACGGCTCTGGTCCTGGGCCGGCATCATCTCCCTTTTTATTTCTTTAACTCCCACAAAGACCGTTGCTATAAAAAATAAAGTGGCTAAAGCAATCGTGAGATAGGGGCGGTTTAAAGTTGCAGGAATCATTTTCTTGTAGAGTTCCGCGCTTTTCTTAAAGGCCGTATCAACTCCCCTGCCGAGCCAGGTGGTTCTTTTTTCAACAGTCAGAAACCGGGAACAACGCATCGGAGTTAAAGTAAGCGCTTCTAAGAGAGAGAAAAGTACCGCTACCGAGAGAGTAACGCCGAATTGCAGAAAATACCTTCCGATAACGCCTTCCATAAAAGCAACAGGAAGAAAGATTGCAATAATTGCCGCCGTAGCCGCAACAGCTGCACTGGTTATCTCCTTAGAGCCCTTTAAGGCCGCAGGCAGCTTATCGTTACCTTTTTCCCTGTACCTGACAATATTTTCAAGGACCATTATCGCGTCATCCACAACAATCCCGATGGCAAGAGATAAGCCGAGTAAGGTAAAAGTATTTAAGGTATATCCTAAGGCATAAAGCGCCATAAAGGTACCTATAATCGAGGTTGGAATGGCCAAAATGATATTAAAAGTAGCCGTCCAGGAACCCAAAAATAGCCAGCAGACAAGAGAAGTAAGAAGCGCTGCCATGATAAGGGTATAGTATAATTCCTTTACCGATTCCGATATAAAAGTCGTAAGATCAAATCTGACTCCTATTTCCACGCCTTCCGGCAGAGTGGCCGAAATTTCCTTAATCCTCTTTTTTACTTCATCCCCGACTTCAACCGCATTGGTCCCGGGTTGTTTCATAATGCCGATACCAATTGCAAATTTACCGCCTGCTCTGGATATGCTTCTTATATCCTCGGTTCCTTTCTCTATTTTAGCCACATCTTTAAGCGCTACCGGCACATAGTTAGGTTTACCACCCCGGGTATTTATTGTAATTTCGCCAAAATCCTCGACCGTCTCCGCTTCACCCTTCGTCCTTATATTAAGCTCTTTGTCGGCGGTCTCTATCCTCCCGCCCGGCTGTTCATCATGTTCCTTGTTAATAGTATTTATAACATCCGAAGCTGTAAGCTGCAGGTCGGCCATTTTTTTCTTGTTAAGCCAGACTCGAAGATTCGGTTCCGCAAATCCCCCCACCATAATATCACCCACGCCGGCAACGGTGGTAAACCTGTCTTGAATATCATATCTTACTAACTTCATCAGTTCTGTCGGAGGCATTTTATCAGAGGAAACAGAAAGCCAGATTATCGGCTGGCTGTCCGGATTGCTTTTACGAATAGAAGGTGCTTCTATGTTAGCAGGGAGCCGCCGCTGAATTCTGGTAATGGCAGTTTGGATCTCCTGAACCGCCACATCCACATCCTTACTTAAATCAAACTCCACCGAAATATTGGCATTACCTGTTCTGGAAGAGGAGGACATGGATTTAATACCTTGCACCCCCGTTAGAGCGTCTTCCACGGTATCAACAACGGTAAGTTCCATGATTTCAGGCGCCGCTCCCGGCAAGCCGATGCTGACATTGACCACCGGAGAATCAACATTCGGCAACTGGCTCACACCCATCTTGGTAAAAGCGATGCTGCCAAATATTATCAACCCGCCCATGAGCATCCAGGCAAAAACATGGTTTTTTATGGAAATTTCAGATATCGTCATTTAATTCCTTTTGTTTTGAAAATGCCGGTTAATAATTTAGAAAGTGTTCTGCTTCTTACATTTTTTCCTACCTGTTTTCCTCGGGGACCAGCGCGCTGACTGACTGCAATTTTGCCCCGGCCAGAAGCAACTCCAGTTTGGTCCGGTCCAGAGTCCTTTTTGCATTCTGCAAAGAGTTCATGGCCTGCAAAACCTCAAGATTAGTTACCAAACTAAACTCGTAATCCTTCCTTTGTTCGAGATAATTCTTATCGTTCATCTCCGCTGCGTTTTCAAGTATCTTTACCTGTTCCATCAAGCCCTTTATATTTCCTATGGCAGACCTGACTTCGGTTTCGACCTGTCGTTTTTTCTTAGCCAGATTAAGTTCTGCTTCTTTTTCCTTGTACTGTGCTTCTTTTACTTTTGAGCCGGTTTCTCCGGAATCAATTAGCTTCATCGTTATATTTATACCGGCATCCCAGTTAATTCCGGCGGAAGCCCCTGACCTGAGCGGGTAAATATTTCCGGTTAAAGAAACCCAGGGCAACCCAAAAGCATTTTGAAACGCTGTCTCAAAACGGGCCATTTCAAGATCCGCCTGCAAAGCAAAAATGTCAGGTCTATTTAACGATGCCTTTAAATAAAAATCCGCCTCCGGCATTTCTGATTCTGTTTTTTTGCCTTCATAAAACTCTGTCTCCCGGGGTAAGCCGGTAAGAAAAGAAAAATCTTCTCTCAGCGTCAATATGATCCTGTTTACGCCTTCAAGGTCCGCTTCCAACACCGCAAGCTGGGCCTGCGTCATCAACACCTCACTATACTTTGACTTGCCTATAACTTTCCTCTTTTCAAGTTCAATTATCATTTCCTTTGTCTGCGTGATTACGGTTTCAATATTTTTTTTATCTTTCTCCGCTGTCATTACCGCTTAATAACCGCTTGCCACGGAAGAGTATAGCGCAAGTTTCAGCGCTTTATTTTGGAGTTCTTTAGATTTCTGCTGAAGTTTTGATTCCTCCAGGGCCGTGGTTAACTGGTCGCCCTGGTAGACCGGCTGGGTTATATTCAAACCCAAAACAGCCGCATCACTATACCCCGGCGCAAAAGTAGCCTGTTGCAAAGAATAACCCGCCTTCAAGGAAACCGGCGGGAAGAGCGCTGAGACGGCTTTCTCAGTCCGGGCCTCATATTGTTTTATTTGCGCCTCCAAAATAGCGTTAAACTCCGTCTTTTGCAGAGCAGACCTGTAAGCATCTTCAAGTTTTACTTGGCCGGCAAGCGCTAAAACCGGAGCAATTAAAAGTAACAGCATAATATAATTCCGCTTCATTTGCTAAAGACCTCCTTTAAAACCTCAAGTCCCTTTAAAAGTAGTTTTTGTTTCCGTCCGCCTATTTTATCAATCTTTTCTGTAAGCATCGCCCCAACCACACTGCTTATGGCCTTATATTTATTCTTGCCTTTCACCGTGAGAAAAATAAAATTCCCGCGCCGGTCCGCTTTGTCGATTTTTCTGCTTATCAAACCCCTCTTCTGTAAAGTGGTCAAAGCCCGCGACATAGTGGATTTATTTATACCTGCCCAGAGAGCCAGCTCGCTGTTAGAACGGGTACCGGCATAAAGCTTGGATAATATACGGAATTGAAAAACCGTAAGTTCGGGCTGGGCCAGGGCCCTCATATTAGTATAAATATCCCGGACCACGGAAGGTAGAAGTTCCATTATAATCATCCCCGCTTTTGTTTTCATAGGCCATTAGTGTAGCAAATATAGTTAGCAAAGACAACCAATAAATGACCGGTTACGGGATTCACAAAGTCTCTAAGTAAAATTATCAGCAGGCAGGGAATACAAGTGTCTGTTGTCGTCGAGAGAGGATGATTTTCGGCCTAACAATACTACAGCAATGAAACACCTTATGCCGCTAAAAGTCGCGGCTTCCGCCCAGGCGGATGCTCAAATATCATAATATTTACATTTTTGAAAGCAGATACACACCCTCCAAAAAGATCGGCGCTGTGCCCCCTCCAAAGAGATTGGCGGGCACAGCGCCAGTCTGTTTGGAGGGGGCATGGATTAACAACAATTGCTAATAGCTGATAGCTAATTACTGAGAAAAAGGAACAATTTCAACACGCTGCACCCACATAAATATCTTTCAACGATTTTAGACTTTATGGACCTTAAAAACTTTACAAACTAAACGGGAATTTCCCAAATTCCCTTACAGTATCATACATTGCCTTAATATTAGACTGAGGCGTACCCGGGGCAAGATTATTCCCTTCTCTAATAACAAACTTCCCGCCTTCCATTATCCCTGATTGCAGTATTCTTTTCGTTTCCCTGCTCACCTCTTCTGCCCCTTTTAAGAGCAGAAGATTAATATTAGGCCCGCCGTATACTGTCACCCCTTCCCCGAGCTCTTTCCTGAGTCCGCCAAAATCCACAGGAAAACCTGTATCAAACTGCCTGACCTTAAGTTCATCACGGATAAGCTTAAAATGTCTGGTCGCATCCCCGCAAAGATGTATGCTGTTAGAATCACCATCTGAGAGTTCCGCTATCAATTCTTTATGAAATGGCAGTACAAACTCCCTGTACATCTCCGTAGAAATAAGAGCGATACTGTCATCCGCGAAAAACAGGCCCCGGCTTTTTTCCGGTTCCTTTAGATATTTTCTAAAGGCCTTGATTCTTGCGATGGTCGAGCGGTTTATGTATGCAAATAATTTTCTCACATAATCCGGGTCTTCATAGAAATCAGTAAGGAATTCCATGCCACGAAGATTGATGGCCCCGGTCATTACTCCGTCGGTATACATCCCCGAAAGCCTCACAGAATTTACGGGAATCCCTTCAAACCGGTAATTATCTTTTTGTTTTTGCTTAAAATATTCGTAATATCTTAAATTTTTCTCCATTAGACCGCTGAAAGGGGCCGGAATGCCCCGGTCAAATAAATAATTTTTTCTGTCCCCGCTCAAAACCGGCGCGGTATCCGGAACCTGACCTTCCCGGTAATTTATCTCGCAGCCGAACCAGGCCGCTTCGAAATAGTTCTGAAGGTCTACATCTATATTAAAACCTTCAGCGGGCACTCCCATGACGGCATCCTGCAAAATACTTGTTCTATACCATTTCTGAAACTCCATTTGTTTTTCGAGCATAAGATCCGGATTTTCAGAGTATTCTTTAAAAGTTATCTTTTTTTTGTTCAATTTTGGATCCAGGAGCAAAGCCCGGACATTACAGCCAATAATCATAGGTACTCTCACGGGTTTCCCGGCTTGAAAGGCCTCCCAGATCAGTTTTACTTCTTCGTTATGTGCTCCAAAATCTCTTTCCATTGGTATTTTAATCCCGCCATCAGAAATTTTCTATTTCTGGCTTATAAGCGCTTCACCTTTATCAGGAACAATATCCACGAGCGCGTAGCTTTTGCCTTCATGCGCAAGAATTACGGCTTTCAAAGTTTTTCCGCCTTGAACAGCCGTCAAAGCTTTCCAGTTTTCAGGTATACATACCTTGACGGTAAGAGGGAAATCATACCATTCATCATACATCCTGTCGGTGAGTACCAGTGAAATATTTTCCGGCGTATTTTTTATTACCTGCAGTTTTGCAGTATCTCGTTCCTGGCCGTAGAGAATTACCTCCCGGAAGAGTCCCACCCAAATCTCACTTTCACGCTCCTTAATAAAGTCGAAGAGGCCTATAGTGTCAGGCATGCTTGTTACCAGCCGCGTTTTATCCGCTTTGGGCCCCATCCAGTGAAAGTGCGTGCAGAGCCAGCCGCGGTAATTCTTCGACTTTGGGTCCAAAAGAGGCAGTAAACTTGCCCAATCACCTTTGGTCCGTGCCGGAATATTATAGTTAGCGCCGCCGCTCACAGAATTGACATTAAGCCAGTCCGTCCTCGGGCCGTTAGTGGTTCCGATCCCGCCGCGGGCCCCGGCATAAAAGGGGACGGCTGCCGACGGGTCATTTGGTAAACCTCCCCCGGCATAGGCAAGAGTAAGAGGTTTGGTGTCTTTTAGTTTTTCAGTCAAGAGCGGAAGGGCTTTAGAGTAGTCCTCCTCCGCTGAAAGATTCATTTCTTTACTCCGATGGGACCAGGTATGAGATTGAACATCATGCCCCGCCTTAAGCAAGCCCTGAAAATCTGACCAGGTGCCTGCATTTTGCGCGCCTTTGACCAGGTTATTTACAATCACAAACCAGGTAAAACGAAAACCATATTTTTTCCCCTGCTCCAGCCACCAGGCCTGGTCGGACTTGATGTTATCGTCAATGGTTACCGAGAAGGCAACAGTCTTGTCCTCCTTCCATAAGCATATTGCGGCCTCTCCGGCTTCTTTCGGCCAGACGCGCTCGACTACCAGCGGAGACAATTCCTCCTTAGGAAAACCGGTAAGATTACGGTAGTCACTTCGTGCCTCTCCCGCCGTCAAACCGGAAGCCAGACAAACGGCAAGGACAGTGAAGCGCATCACTGAACTTGTATGTTTTAATATATTGCTCCTCATAAATCTCCTTAGTTGAAATATTTGTTTTATAATTACGGATTTTTCTTACCACTCGAGAGGAATGTAATTTATATCTACTTACTTCAAAATTTTGCGATATTAATGGTGCGCCCGGGCAGAGTCGAACTGCCAATCCCCAGCTTCGGAGGCTAGTGCCTTATCCAGTTAGGCCACGGGCGCGTTTTTACCTGAAAAAACATAGCAATCAAAACTCTTCTGTTTTCGATTGCGGCCATATTTTGAAATTTTCATAAAAAAATTTTCATTGTAGGATGAAGATGTAAATATTCCTTCCATCCTCAAAAAACTATCAGATATTATACTATATTGCGAGGATATTTGGGGTATTAAAAGCGACTTTCAAAACTAATCCGGAAATATCCGGTTTTGTTTCAGCTTTGCGCCGTAAATGAATAGAAAGGGGAAGCACCTGCTTATTTCTGCTATTTTGCGAAACAAAAAAATTTGTACACTTTTTACCGGCTTTTATTTTTTCTTATTCTTTTCTTCTAAAGCAGCCTTAATTTTCTTTATCAGGCTATCGACGCCGGTTTTTGCTTCTTTGTCAAGTTTCAGGTCATACAAAAACTCAAAAGTTGTATTAACCTTTTTCTTTTTTTTATAGAGCGCTTCTAAATCACCCTTTGTTATCTCCGCTGCGGCACAGACGGCTATAACATCTTCTTTGGTGACTCCTTTATTCTTAAAAAGTTCCAGGACTTTTTCCCTGGATATACTTGTCTCCTTGCTTACGGCCTCCGAAACCTGATCTGAAAAATCTACCACGCCGCCCGCCGGAGCGCTGCTGGCGGCACTTCCTCCGCCGGAAACTTTAGCGTCAAGAACACCGACTTTTTTTCCGTTTTCCAGCGCATCGCCTCTTCCGTTTTGGTCAATAGTAAAAGTAAAATTTCTTTTCGTGCCGGTTAAAATAAAAGATCCTTCCAAAGAGCCGCTGCCCGGCTTGCCTGTTATTTTCCCTTTATAAGTCTTGTTCTGACCGTCCCAGGGAGCAGTTATTTCGCCTTCATATTCTGTTTCTCCGGTTGAAGAAAGCGTTCCTTTGAAAGTATAATTAGGTACTTTGCTTTTATAACTTGTAGTGTAAGTGCCCTCGATGGTAAGTTGCCCGGCGGAAAGACTCGAGACAAACAGCAAGACAAGGCTTAAAACCATCGCTTTTTTCATATCAATCCTCTTCTACCCGGATTTACATTTTTACTGCCACTATTATATACGGACACAAGAAGCAAAAGGAAGTGAAAAATTTCATAATAAAAAGGGCCCCGGAATAAAATTAACCGGAGCCCTTTCCTACTTTGCTTCTTAAACTAAACCCTGATCCAGCATCGAATCAGCAATCTTCCTGAAACCCGCAATGTTCGCACCGTTCACATAATTACCCGGCGTTCCAAATTCCTCGGCGGCATCTTTTGCCGCTTTATGGATATTGATCATGATTGTGTGGAGTTTGTTATCCACTTCTTCTCTTGACCAGGCAAGTCTCATGCTATTCTGTGACATTTCCAACCCGGAGGTAGCAACACCTCCTGCATTTGCTGCTTTGCCCGGGCCAAAAAATATTTTTTTCTTGATGAAATATTCCACCGCTTCGGGCGTGGAAGGCATATTGGCGCCTTCGGCAACGCAGATGCAGCCGTTGTCTACTAAAGCCTTGGCGTCTTTGTGGTCAACTTCATTCTGGGTCGCGCACGGAAGCGCTATTTCTGCTTCTGCCAGGCCCCAGGGTTTCTTACCTTCAAAATATTTAGCTCTTTTGTATTTAGCGGCATAGTCCTTGATTCTGCAGCGCTTGCAATTTTTGAGATCCATAATATACGCCAGCTTCTCAGAATCTATACCGTCTTCATCAAGTATCGTGCCGTTAGAGTCCGAGAGCGTCACTACTTTCGCTCCATATTCTATGCATTTTTCCACGGCATACTGAGCGACATTCCCGGAACCCGAGATAGCGACTCTTTTGTGCTTGAAGAGCTCACCTTTAGTCTTGAGCATTTCTTCCGCAAAATAAACGGTGCCATACCCGGTAGCTTCGCACCGGATCAAACTTCCACCCCAGTTCAATCCCTTACCGGTAAGAACACCTTCATAAATATTTTTCAATCTCTTATACTGCCCGAACAAATAGCCTATTTCCCTGCCGCCCACACCGATATCACCTGCAGGCACATCCGTATTTGCGCCTATGTGCCGGAAAAGCTCGCTCATAAAACTCTGGCAGAAACGCATAACTTCATTGTCTGTTTTTCCCTTGGGATCAAAATCACTGCCGCCTTTACCGCCGCCCATAGGAAGCCCGGTCAAGCTGTTCTTAAACATCTGTTCAAATCCAAGGAATTTTAACACTCCAAGGTTCACGGTAGGATGAAATCTGAGGCCGCCTTTATAGGGACCTATTGCGCTGTTAAACTCGACTCTAAAACCCTTATTCACCTGCACATTCCCATTATCATCCTGCCAGGGTACGCGGAACATTATTACTCTTTCCGGTTCAAGAACTCTCTCAAGAATACGGTGTTCCTTATATTTTGAATCTTTTTCCACCAGAACTTTTATAGAATTTAATACTTCCGCCGCCGCTTGAAGAAATTCTTTTTCCCAGTAAACCTTTTTTTCAAGGTTTCCCAGAACTTCGCTCACATAACCTGCCATATATTTGCCCCTCCCTGTTTAGATTTGAACTGCTTAAAACAAAAAAACGCCTAAGCCGGTGAATCCTTCATTTCTGAGGAATTCCCGGCCAGACGCCCTTGTCAATGTACCGGTTTGGTACAATTTCCTTTAAAAATAAGTAATTTTATAATTTACTGTATTGACGCCATATACAATACATTATTTTGGATAAATTAATACTATTTACGGTATTACCTGTTTTGTATTATTGATATTCTACTATATATTTTCAGACTTTACCGCTTTATCGCCACCAGGCAGTACGCCTTTGTACTGCGGTCTGATTCTAACAAATATAAATATTAATGTCAACGAACATATGTTGATTTTTTGTCTGATTTATTATTCTTGGCGGGTACTTTTGCAGTTTTTATAACTATGTTTTCATATTTTTTTCAAATATTATGGAACTTTACTGTATTTTTATATAATCATTACTGGGAAATGTTTTTACCACGCTTTATTGGTCGGTATTCTACTCCTGAATACTCGGTCAGGTTTTATTTTGCTACTTAATGTTTTGACACCGGTGTTCCATATTGTCGCCGATACCGTCTCCGTCTGTATCTGCCCACTCTTCGGGATCAAGCGGAAAAGCGTCTTTACTGTCTTCGACTCCGTCATTATCATTATCTTTGTCGAGATCATTAGGAATACCGTCTTTATCAATGTCAGGTGCGCCGTCGTTCGTAATCAGGAGTGCCATATCAATTGTGAAGTCCGGAACAGTATAGGTCTGCCTTCCCTGCTCAGCTTCAAACCTGCCGAGTACCGCCGCATTTTCCGGATTATACCAGTAACCTTTTGCTTTGATTGGCACATCAAATGTTATTTTCAAGTTTTTAAGCGGCTCACTATGTGTTTTGTAGTGATGCACATAAACCGCTGCTTTTTTTCCGGAAGCCAGGCCGTAAGCGCGCGCGGCTTCAGGGTCTGAAACCTCAACCTTGCTCATCTTGATATCTTTATCCAGCAAATTAGCAAAATCCTGCATCGCCCGGACATACTGCCTTTCCTTGGGCCCGAGCCACATATTCATATAATGCGCATCTTTAGCGCCGTTAGTGACCCAGAAGATAACCGACATTTCGTTAAAAAGAAAACTCCAGTTCCTAAGCCGCATGCGTAAAGCGGAGCCCGGATCCCAGACTCCGCCGAAACCCGCCGGCCGGGGTTTTGAAAGATCAAGAATATTCCCGTGCTCTCCGAGCATAACAGCCTTACCGAACCTTTTATACTTTGTATCCGCAACTATCTTGTCCATTTCCAGTTCGCTTATTGTCGAATCAACATACCAGTGATGCGCATTGTAATCAATGCTGTCAAGTTCCGGCCGGGGCCAACAGGTGGTAATAGGATGTTTGTAGGGGCAAAGCGGGCGGAGATACTCCGACATGGTATTATACCAGCCGGCTTCCGCTGTCTGTTCGTTTAAGTATTGCCAGATATCGACATAAGCTCCCCAGCGGTCAACGCTGTACTTGATAAAATGCTTGAGCAAAGCCATAGCTTCTTTGAACTCAGGAGTATCGTTAAAGACCTTCTGATATCCAAAAAATCCGTAATTAATATGGAAGCCATATTTGCGCACAAAACCCAGCAGCTCATCCGTCATCACACTTTCTTTAATATAGTAATGCGTCAGAGTGCTGTACTGATCGAAGGAACAGTTGTTCTGCGAAAACCGGAAGACATTAAAACCCGCATAACTATAATTACGAAAATAAACTCCCGCGTCCACCTGGCAGTTCCGGCCGCGTTTGAAGATTGCGCCTTCAGGCAATATCAGTTTAGAATTTTCGCGGAAAGGGCCTTCCATACTCCAACCGGCCAAAACGCCTTCTGCCTCTGTTTTTTTTGGTACACAGTCCTGAATGCCTATCGGGAAAAAAGCGCTGCCGTCATCGAGTACCCAGCGGAAAGGGTTTTCCTTGCTTATACGCATGAAGCCCTTTAAAGGATTTTTTCCTTTAATACAGGTAAAACTTCCGTTTCCTTCCGCCCGGTCTCCGTTCTTATCGGCAAAAAGGTAAACATAAGTCCATTTCCCTTCTTCTGACGGGGCATAGCGCGCCTTCCAGTAATTTTTTCCGCTAAAAGGATATTCCTTGCCGTCCTCCAGCTTATCAAGTATCTCCGGCTTATCGGAAGGGCCAAAGTAGAAACCGCCGACATTTACCTGCTTACCCGAAGGTGAGGTAAGCCTTACCGCTATCCCAGCGTCAAAGAACGGATTTGCATATTGAATATCCAGACTGAAGGTTAGTTCGAAGATTTCAAAGAAAGGGACTGCTTCAATATTTTGCATTAAGTTTATTTTTAAGGTTTTCCTTGTTTCATCTTTGCCTGTTACGGTTAGAAGGGTTTGTTCTATGTTAACTTTCTCTATTTCGATTCTGTCGATATAGACCGGGGTCTTGGCGGAGAACAGTTCTATCTTATATTTTTTTGTTTCCGGGAGGCCTATCGAGAAAGTCTTGCAGCGGGCTATTTTTTTTATTCCGTCCTGCCATAACTTCTTTTCACTGCCGTTAAAAAACAGACGAAAGGCGTCATTTGCATACACATCTGCCCGAGAAAAGACTGTAACATTATATAAACCTTTTTCAAACTCACATTCCAGCTCTGCTTTGTTATTTTCCCCGGGAAAAAATAAAGCTTTGCCGCCGGAAGCGCCGGACAGTTCCTCTGACTTAGAATTATCCTTAAGTTCGAAACTCTCTCCTTCAAGGGTTAAGGTTCTGGAACTAACCTTAAAACTTTCTATATTCACGGTCAGATCTGCGGTAGTTTCTGCGTATACAAAATTTACGCCTGCTGCCAGCCATAAGCAAAATAAGAACATCCCGCATTTTTTCATTTTACTGCCCCCGTCATAACGCTAAAAAGCGTCATTTATCCTAAGCATAAGGCTAAGAAATAATTATCCCTGCTCTAAAAACAGCAAACATTTAAAACCTTAAGGCTTACTTCTTTAAAGCTGTCTTTTTAAATATTTTTCTCAGATAATCGTGCGCATTCTTAAGTTTTTCTTTGGCTTCTGTCGGATTGAAATCTTCGACCGAGAGCCACTTATCATATTTAACAGCTTTAAGATCCGCCATAAGCTGCTCGAGGTTTGCAAAACCGGCATTGACCGGGGCAAAGGACGGTTCCCAGATGGCCGAACCGTCAAAGTTAACTTTCTTTAAGCCCCAGCTTGCGTTTTTGATATGCACATGCGCCAGGTAAGGCCCTAATATTTCCAGACCCATTTTATAATTTTCATAACCCTCATAGACCATATTGCCGGCATCATGAATGACCCCGATGTATTTGGGATCAAAATTGGAGACTATCTTATGCGCAGCTGAGGCCGAACAGGCTATATTTCCCATGTGTATTTCTATAATACCTCTGGCTTTGTATTTTTTGCAGAGTTTTTCAATTTTGGCAAGATTCTTAACCGTCTTCTCGTAGCATTCCCGGTAGGTAAGTTTCCGGTCATAACCCATAACCCCGGCCCTAAAAGATTTACAGCCAAAGGTATGAATATTTTGACAGACAATTTCGGCGTCCGCTATATCGTCCACTTTCAGATAAGTCGCCAGGTTGCAGACTTTTATTCCGTAACTGTCGCAAACCTTACGGATATTTTTTGCCTTGGCTTTCATATTCTTTACGCCAAGATCTATTTTATTGTTTCCCCAAAAAAAAGGCGGTTGTTTCCTTTGCTCCTCGGTCAAATCAAAGACCCGAAGTTCAATCCCTTCATAGCCGGTCTTTTTTAAAAAAGCACAGGCCTCCTCGATAGTGAACTCCGGCATCGTTACGGTGAAAACTGAAAGCTTCATAAAATACCTCCCCTGTTAAGTTATAAGTACAAGGTACGAAGTACAAAGTACAAAGTTAAAACATTTTGTACTCTGCGCTTCGCACTACTTCTTAGCTTTGTACTTGCTTTTACTTGCTTTTACCTGCTTTTACTTACTTCGTACTTCGTACCTTGTACTTTGGCGCTACTTTAGCGTTACTTTGTAACGCTTCTATCATATTCTTCCAGTTCTTTGGCGTGCTTTTCCCACTCGGCGCGGAGTTCATCAATTCTTTCCTTAAGACGCTTATGTTCTTTCACCTTATTTACCGAATCTTTATTTTTGTAAGTTTCGGGATTCGCGAGCATTTTATTCATCTCTTCATACAACGCCTCAGCTTCGTTCATTTCTTTCTCTGTTTTAACCAGGCGGCCGGCAATTTTCTCCCGTTTATATTTATCATGTTTAATTTTTTTCTTTTCCGGTATCGGCGCCTGGCCGGCATTAACCTGCACCGGTTTGGTTTCCTGTTTTGCCTTCGGATTTATTAAATTTGCCTGATTCTCGGCTTCCTGCGCCACCAATTTCTTTTTATATAGATAATAATCAAAATCCCCGGGATAAGCGGTCAGGGTACCGTTATCAACTTCCACTATCTTGTTGGCAATACTCTTAATAAAATGTACATCGTGGCTGATAAAACATATGGAACCTGTATAATCCCTGAGTGCCTTTATCAAAATATCCCTTGAAGGAATATCCAGATGGTTGGTCGGTTCGTCCATGAGAATAAAATTCGGCGGATTGGAGAGGACCTTTACCAGCACGAGACGGCTCTTTTCGCCTCCGCTCAGCACTTTGACCTGTTTAAAGACATCATCGCCTTTAAACATAAAAATACCCAAATGCTTTCTAATTTCCAGTTCGCTTTTCATCGGGCAGACGGAATCTACTTCCTGCAGGCAGGTGTTCTCCGCATTCAGCACATCCAAACGGTACTGCGGATAGTATTGCGGAATGACATTAAACCCTTCTTTTCTTGTGCCCTTTTCGAAGGGGAGTATCCCGGCAAGTATTTTAAGTAAAGTTGATTTTCCCGCACCGTTAAAACCCACCAGTGCGACTTTGTCCCCGCGATCCACCTTAAAATCCACGCCCTGATAAACTTTATTCTCGCCGTAACTTTTGTGTATATTCATCAGGCTCATGACTTCTTTTCCGCTGGGTTGCGGCTGGGGAAAAGAAAAGTGCAGCGTCTTTTTTTCTTTCTCTACGACAATATCTTCCATTTTTTCAATGTATTTCATCTTGCTTCTTGCGGAGGCGGCCTTACTGGCTTTGGACTTAAAGCGGTTTATGAACTCCTGCAGCTGCGCTTTTTCTTTATCCTGCCTTTTCTTCGCGTCCAGCAGCTGGTCTCTTTTCAATTCTTTCTGATCCAGCATATACTGGTAGTTACCTTTGTAAACCACAAGTTTACCGTTATCAATATTTACCAGGCGCGTCGCTACATGATCCAGAAAGTCCCGGTCATGGGAGGTGAAAATAAGAATACCTTCGTAGGCGGTAATATAATCCTGCAGCCAGAGCAGGGAATTTAAGTCCAGATGGTTGGTCGGTTCGTCTAAGAGCAAAATATCCGGGGGATTCACCAGAAGTTTTGCCATGGCCACGCGCATCAGCCAGCCGCCGGAGAACTCCTCTGTCTTCCGGCTGAAATCTTTGGGTAAAAATCCGAGGCCCGCGAGGATTCTTTTTGCGCGGTACTCCAGGGACAAACCTTCGTCTTTCTCGACTTTTTCATGCAGGCGCGTGTACTCCGCAAATAATTCCTCGGAGTGCTCGCCTTCCGCCATGCGGTGTTCGATATCCGCCAGTTCTTTTTTTAGAAGTTTAATATCCTTGCTATCGCTCATAACTTCGTCAATCACCGTTTTCCCGCGGATAGAATCAATCTCCTGGGGCAGGAACTTTATCCGGGCCTTCCCGTCAATGACAATATCCCCGGAATCCTGTTTTTCTTCGCCGGTAATTATCTTAAAAATAGTCGTTTTTCCCGAGCCGTTAGGCCCGATAAGCGCGACCCGGTCTCCGGGATTAAAGAAAACTGAGGCGTCCTCGAGCAAGACCTGCTCTCCATAATGCTTTGTTATATTACTTAACTGTAACATCTATATCCTTTCAAAACTAAGATTTAACGGAATTAAAAATATCTATTTTTTTTATAAAAGAAGTAAGTGTCAGGACATCCGTTTTAGCCGAAAGATAAGTATCTTTTTCTGCCAGACAAATTACTGCGCCTTTAGCCGCCGACTTTTCTTTCAGCAGGTCAATCATCTTTTCCATTTCCCCGGCCATTTTTTGGGTCGGCGTCATCGACAACTTTATTTCAAACAGATGCAGTTTTTGCCCGCTCTCAATAAGCAGGTCAATTTCAATATTGTCAGCCGTACGGAGAAAATATGCTCTGGGCCGGACCCCGGAATTAAAATATTTCTTAAACATTTCCATTATTACAAAATTCTCAAACAGCTGCCCGGCCATAGGGCCTTTAAACAGCATATCCTCATTTTTAATTCCGGTAAGATAACAGGCATAGCCCACATCGAAGAAATATATCTTAAAACCCTTAACAAGTCTCTTGCCTATATTGGAAAAGTAGGGCGGCAGCACGAAAATAATATTGCTCGCTTCCAGGACGGAAAGCCAGTTTTTCACCGTATTCACGCTTACGCCAAGTTCTTTAGACATAGAAGACATATTCATGATGGTGCCGGTCCTGGCGGCGCAGAGCGTCATAAACCTGTTGAAGGCCATTAAATCTCCGATATTGTATAAACTCCTTATATCCCGTTCCAGATAGGTCTGCGTATATGAAGAATACCAGGTTTCGGTTTCTATGGAATTATTAAGAAGCACTTCCGGGAAGGCCCCGCGAAGACAGGCCTTAATGAAAAGATCACGGTCTGTTTTTTTACTTTGCGGCATAACAGGCGCCGTTTCACCGGACGAAAAAGGCAAAAGCGTAAAGAGTGCTATCCGGCCGGCCAGGGTATCGCCAAGATTTTTCATAAGATTAAACTGCTGCGAGCCTGTAACATAATACCGGCCGTAATTATGCCTGTCTTTATCGATGGCAAGTTTAATATAAGACAATAACTCGGGGACATATTGAATTTCATCGAAAATAACCTTTTCCCCGGCATTTTTAAGAAATAAAATAGGGTCAGTTTTTGCGTCTTCTCTGTTTTTGATCAGGTCGAAGGAAATATAGTTATGCGTTTTTGCAAACATTGTTCGCAGTAAGGTTGATTTACCCGACTGCCTGGGTCCGGTAACAGCGCAGGCCGGGAAACCCTCAGCTATACGCCTGATTGCGGCCTGTATCTCTCTTTTTATGTAAGCGTTCTTATTCATACTACCTTTATACCACAAAATAACTACTGCGTCAACATATTTGCAATGGCAATGCAAATTTGCATGAAACTCCAACTCTCTTTACATCTAAAGACCTTAGAAGGACCTTGCCTGCAAAATAGTCATACGGACTCTAACCCGGGTATTCTTTGATATTTCCGGAGCAACAAAAGCTAGACGGCTCAA
Organism: Candidatus Firestoneibacteriota bacterium; assembly: GCA_903928075.1. Lineage (GTDB taxonomy): Bacteria > Oederibacteriota > D2-FULL-39-29 > D2-FULL-39-29 > D2-FULL-39-29 > CAIYPD01. The sequence continues at coordinate 7,973 of CAIYPD010000002.1, read as the reverse complement.
CACCCCGTTTTTGGCATTTTCTTTGCATTCTTTTACGAGTTTATTAACAAAAAAGGTTGCGCCTTCAGGTTCCTCTATTTTCAATTCCAGGGTATTTTTCTTTCCCTTGATCCTTGCCGTGTTTCCTTTGCATTTAGCCGGGAACCAGGTAAGAAAAGCTTCTTCTATTTTCATTTTCCTGCTAAAACAGAAATTATCTTCCAGGACCGCCGAATTTGTCCCGGCCTCCAGCCGCAGAGTTCTTTTAATACTTTTTACCCCGGCTAAACCATAAGCTTGGGCAAATTCCATTTCAACCATTTTTTCTTTTGGTTCAAACGCGGTTACCGTACCTTTAAATTGCTCGCCGCGCTTTTGCAGGCAGCCGTCTATAACCGGAAGATTATGACCGTAGGAATTGCAAAATATATTTTTATTCCTGGTTACATCGGTAAAATATTCTTTGGAATACAAACCCGCGCCCGGGTCGCACAATAAACTCTCACCTTCCGTATGTAAGATAAAACTCCCCACATCATTATGATTATGGTTTTCTTCATTATGCCCGGCCTTAGCCATAAGCACAAGCTGCTTTTTGGAACGGGTTTTTACCGTGAGCCTTACCACCTGCGTTGACTCCAGGAAGACATCGGCAGCGGCAAGAGGGAAATGTTTTCCCGGTTTTCCTGCTTCTTTTTGCCAATAAATATTACGGAGGTCGGAAGCCAGGGAATAGGTAAACACGCGGAGATTCAACAAATTATAGAGTTCCGGGGAGTTCATACGCCCGGCAAATTTTATTATCAGGCTGGGCGGAAAGTACACTTTTTCCTGACAGTCGGAAAAACTCGCAAAGGCCCCTTTTGAGAGCGCCATTTTGAGCGGGTAAAGCGCAATGGCTTTCATCCGGGGCGCGCCCAGCAAATCTACTTTGCCTTTAGTCCTGTTTCTTAATAATTCGGCAAAAGTCACATAGTTATTCAGGCCGTACTGCCAGTAGGAAACGCCTTCAGTGGAGCCGCCGTCCTTTTCAAAGGCGGTGCTGATAAAAAATTCCAGCCCGTCTAAGACCAGCGCCAGAGCTTTTTTGAGCCTCTTTTTATCCGTCTCCAGATGCAAAAAAGTCGCACCCACAGCGCTGTTACAAACTCCGCTCCAGTTGTTTCTAAACTTATACCAGAAGAGCTTTTTATACTTTGTCAGGTAAGGATTGAAAATCCTTTTTTCTATTTCACTTTTTACGCGGGCAACCACCTCGGGGGGAAGAACCTCCGCAAGCAGGCAGACGGTCTCAGCCAGCGCCAGGCCGGTCTCCGCGGCCATAAGGTCAATCTCCCCGGAATGCAATTCATGGGCGGGACAAACCCAGTTGGTCTCCTCACAGATACTTATAAGGTAGTCATTCACCTTATCTATAAATACTTTCTCTTTTGTGAAATACGCGGCCAGTACAGCCAGGGCCAGTTGTTTCCTTTTGAGAAAATAAGGGTCTTCATACCCCCGGCGTTCCCCGGCATGTAAATACTGCCGGTAACGGGAATAGGTAGTCCCGGGAATTTCTTTTGCTTCTTTGAATTCCTTCCTCGCCAGAGCTATTACTTCCTTTACGGCTTTAGATGCTTTGACTTCCTTAAAGGATTTTTTTGCCCCGATCTCCCTAAGAAACTCCGCAGAACTTTTCATAACTATCCCCTTGGACAAGATTTTCCGCCCTTAGCGAGATCTCACCGAAGGTGGACACAGATTACAACAAATCAATATCCTTCAACGATCTTAGACCTTATGCCGCTAAAAGTCGCGGCTGATGACACAGATAAAAACAGATGGCACAGATGCAACACAAACTTTTTTGTATCTTCATAAATATCACTCAACGATCTTAGACCTTACAAACCTTATAAACCTATAAACAAAATTCTTCAACGATTCTAGACCTTATGAACATTATGGACCTTTACAGACTCTTAAGACCTGCACCATATCCTTCAATGATCTTAGACCTTACAAACTTTATAAACCTTACAAACCTTATAAACCCTTATCGACCTTATAAACACTTTTTAAACCTATTTAACAATCTTGTCCTTCCTATAATCGCGCCAAACATTTTCAAACCAATAATCAGTCGCCGGGAGCGGCCTCACCTTGCGGTGGCTGCTTATAATCTTACCTTTCCCGTCAACATAAGTTTCGAGCACCCGGTCTGCCAGCTCTCCGGTATATCTCTTGTAACGCCAGTCGCTACCGAGTTTTTCAAGCGGAACAACCCCGCTCTTATCCATTATCAGATAAGAACCTCTGCTCTTGCCCCCCTTTTGAATGTAGGTTTTAATTGCCTCCAGATAGGCAAGCTGGGTCAACGAGAGTTCCAGGGTTTTGATAAAGTAAAGCAGCAGGTTTTTATCCTTTATTTTCAGTCCGGCCAGCTCAAGATGGCTCTTGTGTGCTTCGGCTAAGGCCTTCACCGAATTGGAAGCCGATCTTATATGGGCTCCGTATTTTGACATTCTTTCCTGCAGGTCCTTTCTATATTGGAAGAGGACTTCTTTCTCTACCCCGTTACGAGCATCTATCATTCTATTGAGCCGGGTCAAAGCCGCCTTAAACTGCGCCTCTGAATTATTACTAGTCCCATTTTTCAAAGGTTTACTATATCTCTTAGCAATGTATAAAGCCGCGCGGTAGCCTGCGACCTGCCCGGCATTTAAAGCCGACCCGCCCGGACGGTAAACACCATGACTGCCGTTTACCTCTCCTATCGGGAAAAGGTGTTTGAGATTTGACTCCCACCAGTGATTCCCGGAGAGCCCGCCGTTATTATGCTGGGCGCAGACCGCTATCTCAAGAGGCTCTTTAGTCAGATCAATACCGTTATTTTTGTAAAGGTCTATCGCCGCAGGATTCATTTTCTTAAGGCGGTCAATCGGGAGTTTAAGCAGAGCATTGGATTTTTTCAGATACTCCAGGGCCTCTTTAGAAAGATCCTTGAAAGCAAATTTCTTGTGCCCGCCGGCCGGTTCGGGATTTTTAAGGAAATCCATAAATACTCTTCTGCCTAATATATTGGTTTCCTGGTAGACAAGAATATCAATTATGGAAGACCCTAAATCTTCTATCTTTCTCGGGTCAAAGGGCCACTGATAGCCCTTCAGGAAGATAGCAGAAGCCATTTTACCCATCGTCGGGAAATACTCATTCAGGAAATCCTTTTTATCCTTGCCGTTTTTATCCGTCGAGTAGTAGCGGGGAATAACCTGCTGGTAGGTCCCGGAAAGGTTCCACCTGAACTTAATGGAGGCCAGTCCGTACTGCGATTCCGTAAGGTTCTTGGCCAGCGCTCCTGCTTGCAGCGCCACCCCGATACTGCCTACCTGGCTGGGCGGATAAACCGAGTCCTTATAGATACCGGCGGGGCCGCCGACGGCAAAGATTATATTCTCACAATTAAAAAGTGTAAGACCGTGGGCCGCGTTTTTGAATTTCGTTTTATTAACCGCCAGGAGCCCGGTTACTCTTTTATCCTTTCCCTGTTTCGCCGTCAAAAGTTCTATCACTTCATGTTTGTCAAATATTTTTATCTTAAGCGACCTTATGCGTTTTAAAAGACAGTTGAACATATCCTGCGAGGTTAACGGCCCCGCAGAAGTGGCGCGGCATTTAAGGTCATGGTCTGTCTTGTAACCGATATACTCACCGTATTCATTGTAAGGAAATTTCACGCCAAGTTCGGTAAGGTGGTAAAATTCTTTAAGCGACATCATAGCTTCCACGAGCGCAATATCCCCGTCCATCGCGCCGCCGCTAAAAAGATCCTTAGCCATCTCATACGGTGAATCCTGGAGTTTAGAGGTCGCAAGTTTATAAAAGGTCTGCTTGTCGGAACCAGTATTTGCGGAGGTCCCGCCGCCCAGGAAGTCGGTCAAAATTGCAATGTTTTGCTGGCCGTTCTCATATAAATGGAGCGCTGCATTTAGTCCGGCCGCGCCGCTGCCGATAATTACCGTATTAAATTTTTTTATTTCATATTTCATATTAGAGCCTCCTCAAATGAAATCCGCCGTCAACATTCAAAACCTGTCCGGTTGAATACGGCAAATACCCTTCTGCAATACCCGAAACCGTCCTGGCAATGTCCGCAGGCAGGCCCCATCTCTTCAATGCAAGAATTCCTTCGCCTATCAGTTTGTCATACTTTTCTTTAACACCCGCGGTCATATCCGTGGCAATTATCCCCGGCCGTATCTCAAAGACCGGGATACTAAACTCGGCCAGCCTGTCCGCGTATAATTTTGTCATCATGCTCACCCCGGCTTTGGAGACGCAGTATTCGCCGCGGCCCGTCGAAGAGGTATAAGCAGACATAGAGGAGATATTGACGATTACCGGGTTGTAGCCGGTCGCCGTCTTTTTAACTTCTATCATCCAGCCGGCCAGCAGCTGGGTAAGAAAATACGGGCCCTTTAAATTTACCGCCATTAGCAGGTCAAAACTTTCTTCCGTCGCCTCCAGAATATCCGCTCTGACTTTCGGAGCCATACCCGCGTTATTGACCAGAACATCTATTCTTTTAACCTCTTCTTTTATTTTTTTAACGGTATTTTTTCTTTCTTCCGCCTTGGAAATATCTATCTTATAGGTAAGACATTTGGCGCCGAGTTTTTCTATTTCGGTTTTTGCCTGTGAAGAATCGCTCATATCCAAAATCAGGATATCAAAATTATGCCGTGCAAGTTCCAGCGCAATACCCAGTCCGATTCCCCTGCTCCCCCCGGTTATTAAGGCCGTTTTTTTCATTTGTTTTTCTCCTTTTTGCATAAGATTTCCCAGATTACAGAACTTTTTGATTCCACATCCGCCACAAAGCGTCGGCGGATGACTATATATCTTTGCTTTACATTTATGAAAGTCAGATTACAATAAATCAATATCCTTCAATGATCTTAGACTTTATGGACATTACAGACCTTACGAACCTATAAACAATATCCTTCAACGATCTTAGACCTTACAGACTTTTATGGACCTTTACAGACCCTTACAGACCTTACAGACCTTACAGACCTTACAAACCTTATAAACTATTCCTCGCTATTTCCCCCGCCGCATCCACTCCATCCCTTACCGCCTGCACGACCGTCTTCCCGCCGTTTACAATATCTCCCCCGGCGTAGGCTTTTGCCTTGCTCGTGAGGTAACTTCCTTCCCCGACAATTACTTTATTTCCCTTAAGGGCAAAACCCGAGAGGCCTTCAAGAAGCTCGGATGAAATTTTTTGTCCCAGAGCTTCGATGCACATAGTTACCGGAAAAACATATTCAGAACCGGAAATTACCGCGGGTTTTCTCCTTCCCGAAGAATCTGCTTCCTGCAGTTCCGTTCTGGCAAGTTTAATGCCTGTCAGAATGCCGCTATTATCCTTCACATAACCCAGTGGCTGCTGTAAAAAGAGGAAGTTTATCCCGCTTGCCAGAGCGTGGTTTACTTCACCCTCCCAGGCAGGCAGTTCTTTGTAGGACCTTCTGTAGATTACAAAAACATCCTGAACGCCAAGCTCCCTTAGAGCCAGCGCCGAATCCATCGCAGAATTTCCGCCGCCTAAGACTACCGCCTTGACGGGGACTTGCTCCGGATATTTTCTTGACAGCTTCAAGAACTCCAGGGCAGAGAAAACGCCTTTTGGTTTCTCCGCTGTTTCAAAATTTGTGTCCTCTGAAAGGCCGGCGGCAACAAAGACTCCGTTATAGCCCTGCTTTAATATATCGTCAACCGTAAAGTTCTTATCTATTTTTTGACCGTACTTAATCTTAAACATCCCGGTCTCTTCCAATTTAAAAGCAGCCACCTCGTTTTCCAGAATATTTTCGGGCAGCCGCTTTAACGGTATGACCGAAGACGCGATACCTCCGGGTTTTTTCCCGGCTTCATAGACCGTGACCTCAAAGCCGGTGCGAATAAGTTTCACGGCGCACGCTATGCCCGAGGGGCCAAAGCCGACAATCGCAATTCTCTTGCCGACAGGTTTTCCTGCCGTAACCTTAGTCAGCCCTTTCTTCCTTGCCTCGACTGCCAGGTATTTTTGTATCTCCCCGATAGGTATCTCTTTTTTCTCCAGAATCCGGGCACTGCAATCCTTCTCACATAACACCTCTTTGGGACAGGCATAGGCGCAGGTTTCCGGTAGAATGTTTTTCTCCGTCATTATCTTGTAGCCCTCTGCAATATTGCCTTCAATAAAAGCGGAGATAAAACCGGGTATATCCATATTTGCGGGACAATTGCTCGCGCAGGGCGCTTCACCGCAGGAGCGGCAGTTGTTAGCGAACTCCTTTATAAAATTCGGGTCCTTAAGGCGCCCCTGGTAATAGAGGCTTCCATAAACTTCATTATCATGAATGACGCAACCGGCAACACCCCCGTCACGCATCATCTGCGTGCAGGAGGAACAGGTTATACAGGTCTTTTTTGACTTTATTTCTCCGTAAGCCAGAATTTCATTGGCATAATTGGGATTAGCCAGCGCCAGCCGGCCAAAACCCACAACGGCACAGGTGCCGTCTTTAAGCATTGCCGCGCCTGCGTTTATACCGAGTTCCCTTAGCCAGGTGAAACCGGTGGAAACCATACTTATGCCGGGATTTTTTCTTGCCACCTCTTCCGTCAATTCCAGATTTTTTGAAATAAACGAAAGCGGGTGCGCCTCCGGGAGTTTAAATCCGGCTATAGGAAAATCGTAAGGCCGCTCGACATGGGGATTATAGTAAGGATTGGCAACACAAATATTCAACAACTTAACGCCGTTTTTACCGAGCGTCTCTATAAGTTTTAACGGCTCGGTCAGGTCCGGCGTCATGCTCTTGTCGGTAGCCATGCCAAAGCCATAAGGGTACGGGGTGAAGTCACAGATGTTAAGCCGGCTGGTAATAAACATATCCGGTATTTTTGCTTTAATTTTTGCCATGACTTCCAGCAGAAATCTCACTCTGTTTTCATAACTCCCGCCGTACCTGCTGTCTTTTCTTGTATGTGAACCCAGGAGTTCATAGAGGAGGTAACCGTGGCAGGCCTTGATATCCACTGCGTCATAGCCGCAGGCTTTTGCCATCTCCGCCGCCGCCACATATTTTTCCTGCAATTCATCAAGCTCTTTATCCGTGATAAGCGGATAACCTTCCGGCAGCTTCGAAGCTTTATCAAGAAATTCCGAGTGCTGGGCTATTACGGGTTTTGCCGGCCCGAAAGGTTTACTGTATCTTCCGGAATGCGTTAGCTGTAAGACCAGAAAAGGATTTTGTTTTTTACCACTGTAGTCCACGGATTTTTCCCGGATAGAATCCGCCAGCTCTTTAAATTTACTTAAAGATTTTTCGTTGATATGAAGTTGTCTGGGATTAGCCTTTCCTTCCTGCACTACCGCCGTGGCCTCAAGCCAGATGAGTCCCGAACCGCCGGCTGCAAATCTCTTATATTTTCTTAAAGTGAGCTCCCCCGGCGCGCCATTTTCTTCCCCGTCACAGCCTTCCATCGGGTGAATACAGAGCCTGTTTGGAATGGTGCGCCCGCCGGCTATTAATTCCTTACGGAACAATTCCGTATCAACCTTATCGGCTACCGGCATTTTCAATTTCAGCCGTTCAAGTTCCTTTTTAAGGTCTCCCACATTTTTATAAGTAAAACTATTTCCGGACTTCGCCATCATTCCTCCCAACTAAGTTAGGTACAAGGTACAATATTACAAGAAAACAATTTTACGCTTTACCACTACATAAATATCCCTCAACGATTCTAGACTTTACAGACCTTAAAAACTTTAAAAACCTTACGAACCTGTAAACAATATCCCTCAACGATTCTAGACTTTACAGACCTTAAAAACTTTAAAAACCTTACGAACCTATAAACAATATCCCTCAACGATTCTAGACTTTACAGACCTTAAAAACTTTAAAAACCTTACGAACCTATAAACAATATCCCTCAACGATTCTAGACCTTAT
>CAIYPD010000001.1 GCA_903928075.1 Candidatus Firestoneibacteriota bacterium | reverse complement strand
GCCCCGGCTCCGATATAATCCCCGTTCTTCCAGTAAATTTCATTGTGTTTGCACTCTTTGCCGGCTTTGGCATAATTTGAGATCTCATAATGAATAAAACCGGCTTTCTCAAGAATATCCTTTATGGTGTAATACATATCCGCATCCATATCTTCACCCGGGAGGCTATAAATCCCTTTCTTTACATCTGTAAACAAAGGCGTACCTTCTTCCAGCGAAAGATTGTATATAGAAATGTGCTCCGGCTTAAGAGCTGTTATCTCGTACAGATCGTCTTTTACCCCCTGCAAGGTCTGCCCCGGAATCCCAAAGATAAGGTCAGCATTAATATTTTTAAACCCTGCTTTCCTTGCAGCTTTGTAGCAGTCCAGAAAATCAGAATAGGAGTGAGCCCTTCCCAGAGTTTTCAAAACAGTATCTTTGGTTGACTGCAGACCCAAAGAAAGACGGTTAACCCCGGTTTCGAGAAGGATTTTTAACTTAGCCGCAGTAAGTGTTCCCGGGTTGGCTTCACAGGAAAACTCGGCACCCTGAATTACCGCGGAGTTCTTAAAAATACCCCGGATGAGCTTTTCAAGACTTTTTCCCGGCAGAACGGTCGGTGTGCCCCCGCCCAGGAAAACAGTTTTTATTGTATAGCCTTCACACCTTACCTTGATTTCCTCGAGCAGCGCATCAAGATAGGCATCTACGGCCCCGGTGTGGTTTGAAAGCGGATAGGAATTAAAATCACAGTACCTGCATTTTGAAAGGCAAAAGGGGAGGTGCACATATAGCCCTGCGGTCAAAGGAGCCGTCATGTTAATTCCTCCGCCGTTACTTCAGACATTGAAACGGATACTTAAAATATCTCCGTCTTCAACGACATAATCTTTACCTTTAAGATAATATTTACCGGTCTCCTTCAATTTTGCCTCGCTCCCGGCCTCCATCAACTCCTGATATTTCATAACTTCGGCTCTGATAAATCCTTTTTCCAGATCGGAGTGTATCGCGCCGGCGGCTTTAGGCGCCAGAGAAGCTTTTTTTACCAGCCACTGTTTTACCTCGTCGGCACCGACGCCAAAGAAAGACATCAGGTCCATGGCCTTTAAACAGGTGCGCTTCAGTACATCCACAACCGGTTCAGCTATGTTCATAGATTTCAAAAATTCTTCCCGTTCCTCTTTTTTTTCAATCGCGGCTATTTCTGCTTCCAGCTTGGCTGAAACCGTAATAAAGTTCATTTTCTTGCCCTTATATTTTTCCTCGAATTTTTTCAGCATTTCGGCGTTATTCAGATCATCTTCCGAAATATTTAAAGCAATAATGAGTTCCTTGAAAGTAACCAGGGGATAACTTGAGATAAGTTTTCTTTCCTCGGGAGTCAGTTCCAGCGTCCGCAGAGGCAGTTCTTTTTCCAGGTGGGCTTTTAATTTCGGCAAAACCTCTTTTTCTTTCTCAATCTGCGGAGTTTTAGCCCCTCTCTCGTTGCTCACCTTCTGCAGGCGCTTGTCCACAAACGCCAGGTCATTAAAAGCAAGTTCCATATCTATCTCTTCCAGGTCTCTTTCCGGGTCAACCGAGCCCGAAACATGATAGACCGACTCGCTTTTAAAAGCGCGCACGACCACTACAAAAGCGTCATAAACATCAAGTTCATTAATAAATTTAGGATTTGAGGAAAACCCTTTTTCTATTTTAGGCAGCAGGGTTACATTTATTCTCGCTCTGGCTACACTTTCGGGATTATACATAGCAACAAGCTTTTCAAAACGGGGGTCAATTATCTCTGCAATTCCTTCCACTGCCGCGCTCCCCGAAAGCTCATTTTCCGTAAGTTTTTTTCCGGCAATAAGCGTAAAAAGCGTCTTTTTCCCCGACTGAGGCATTCCAAAAATAGCAATTTTCATGTTATCTCCGATAACTGATGACACACCCTCCAAAAAGATCGGCGGGCATGGATTTTAAACAGATGGCACAGATGCAACCAGTATCAAACTCGAAACTATAAATTTGAAACTCGAAAAAACCAGAAACAACAAATCACAACAAAACACCTCTTCTCCTGCTACAATATCTTTTTTATCTTTTTTCAAGTTTGTATTTATTTTTCGAATTTCGAGTTTCGAATTTAGAGCTTCGAATTTGCCTTTATTGTATCTTAAGCACTGCTAAAAACGCTTCCTGGGGAATATCCACGCGCCCTATTTTCTTCATGCGCTTCTTTCCTTCCTTCTGTTTCTCCAGGAGTTTTCTCTTTCTGGTAATATCCCCGCCGTAACATTTTGCGATAACATTTTTTCGCATGGCCGGAATGGATTCCCGGGCAATAATCTTACTTCCTATTGCGGCCTGGATGGCCACCTCGAACATTTGCCGGGGTATTATTTCTTTGAGCCGGAGCGCAAGTTCTTTGCCTTTATGATAAGCTTTTTCTCTATGCACAATAATCGAGAGCGCATCCACTATTTCGGTAGCAACAATTATATCAAGTTTAACCAGTTCTGAATCCCTGTGATCCAGATATTCATAATCCATAGAGGCATAACCCTTGGAAACACTTTTTAGTATATCAAAGAAATCAAAAACTACCTCGGCCATCGGAATCTCGTAATGTATCTGAACCCTGGTCGTAGTAACATACTGGTTTTCGACATAGACCCCGCGCCTGGATTTACAAAGTTCCATTATGTTACTCATAAATTCCGGCGGTGTTATTATGGAGACCAGAATATAAGGCTCCAGTACTTTTGTTATCTCCCCCGGAGACGGCAGGTTGGCAGGATTGTCAATCTCCACCTCTTCCCCTCCCTGCTTGATGACTTTGTATTTTACATTGGGGCAGGTTGCTATCATATTTATATTGTATTCGCGTTCCAGCCGTTCCTGGACTATTTCCATATGTAAGAGGCCGAGAAAACCGCAGCGGAAACCAAAACCCAGGGCCCGCGAGGACTCCGGTTCAAAAACCAGAGGAGAATCGTTGAGTTTTAATTTTTCCAGGGCATCTTTAAGCAAGTTGTATTCATTCGGGTTTACAGGGTAAAAACCGCAAAAAACCATAGGCTTAATCTCTTTATATCCCGGCAGCGGCGCCTTAATGGGATTGCCGGCATCGGTTATTGTGTCGCCGACCTTAACATCTGAGACATTCTTAATATTTGCGATGTAGTAGCCCACTTCCCCGCAGGAAAGAGATTCAATTTGTTTCATTCCCGGGGTAAAAACGCCAACTTCTGTAACTTCAAAGGTTCTGCCGGCTCTCATCATCAACGCATTAAAGCCGGTTTTAATACTGCCGTCAAATATTCTAAAAAATACTACAACTCCTTTATAAACATCATATAGGGAATCAAAAATAAGGGCTTTTAAAGGTTTTTCTGAATGACCTCTAGGAGGAGGAACCAGCCGTACCAGAGCTTCCAGTATCGCCTCGGTACCTATACCTTCTTTTGCGCTGGCCAGGATAGCTTCATCGGAATTAAGACCCAGTTCTTCGAGCTGCAGCAGAACTTTCTCCGGCTCAGCCCCTTGAAGATCTATTTTATTTATAACAGGAATTACGCGCAGCCCGGCATCCTTTGCAAGATGGTAATTGGCTATGGTCTGCGCCTCAACGCCCTGGGAAGCATCAACTATCAAAAGAGCGCCTTCACAGGCAAAAAGTGATTTTGAAACTTCATAGGTAAAATCGACATGGCCGGGCGTGTCAATAAGATTGAAAACATAACTCTGACCGTCTTTGGCGTGGTAGTTAAGCCGGACCGCTTTGGCTTTTATGGTTATACCGCGTTCCCTCTCCAGCTCCATTTTATCGAGGAACTGCTCTTTCATGTCACGAGAAGAAATAGCACCGGTAAACTCAAGTATCCTGTCTGCCAGTGTGGATTTCCCGTGATCAATATGTGCAATTATACAGAAATTGCGAATTTTATTTACATCCATAGAGACCTAAAATAGCACAAATTAGAAGAATATTCAAGGAGAACCGTTCAAAAGAAATTTGGGGACTGATGACACATATGAAAAACAGGACGGCAGGTCAGAGGCAAATAGTTTTTTTATTTTTGTTATTTTTTTACTTCGTAACTTCCTGAAGGTCAAGAATGGCTATGACGCGTTTCTTTTCCTGGAATTTTTTCATAGCAGCTATCTGGGCCACCACTTTCTTGAGCCCTTCTGCCATGAGTTCCGCCGAATCAAACTTCCTCTCGGCAAGAATTGCTTTACCGGTTTCCACATCAACTATCAT